>JANRME010000151.1:0-25597 GCA_033761835.1 Saprospiraceae bacterium | reverse complement strand
GCGAGTCTTGCGTATGGCATTGGCTTAGATAAAGCTGATAATCAAACAGTTGCAGTGTACGATTTGGGCGGCGGCACTTTTGATATTTCTATTTTGCGTATCGAAAATGGTATTTTTGAGGTGCTTTCTACGAATGGCGATACTTTCCTCGGCGGTGATGATTTCGACCGGGCGATTGTGGATTTTTGGATTCAAGAAAATAGTCTGGATAAAAACGCGATTATTGCAAATAAAGAATTGAGCCAAGCGCTGCGCCTGCAAGCCGAAGCCGCCAAAAAGCATTTGAGTGACCACGAAATTTATGAAAATAATCTTGACCGCATTCATTGCTCTATTTCCAAAGCCCAATTCAATCAACTGATTCAACCGCTTGTAGCTAAAACGATCGAATCTTGTAAAAGCGCTTTAGCAGACGCCAAATTAAGCATTAAAGATATTGATCATATTATAATGGTTGGTGGCTCTACGCGTGTACCTTTGGTGAAGGAAAGCGTAGGGCAGTTTTTTGGAAAAGAAGTTTTCGATAAACTTAATCCTGATGAAGTGGTCGCGCTGGGCGCAGCTATTCAGGCGGACGTATTAGCAGGCAATCAAAAAGATATTTTACTGCTCGATATTACTCCTCTTTCGCTTGGTATTGAGACGGTTGGCGGATTGATGGATGTCATTTTGCCAAGGAATTCAAAGGTTCCCACAAGAGTTGGTCGTCAATATACGACTTCTGTTGACGGTCAAAAAAACTTAAAAATTGCTGTTTATCAAGGCGAGCGCGATTTGGTAGAACATAATCGAAAATTGGGTGAGTTTATCTTGCGTGGCATTCCGCCGATGCCTGCCGGTTTGCCGAAAATCGAAATTCATTTTATTTTGAATGCGGATGGCATTTTGAAAGTAAAAGCTAAAGAACTTCGTTCAGATGTAGAGCAAGAGATCGAAATCAAATCTCAATATGGCATTAGCGAAGAAGAAATGGCGAAAATGCTGCTCGATTCGATTCAAAATGCCCAAGCTGATATGAACGTGCGCGCCTTGCTGGAAGCGCGGAATGAGGCGAATCATATTCTGAATTCGGTTGAAAAGTTTTTAAATCAAAATGAGGAAATTTTGTCGGAGGAAGAAATGGCAACAACCCAACAATTAGCCAAAGCTTTACGCAAAGCAGCCGAGGGAGAGGATAAAGACTTGATTAACACAGCCATTGAAGAATTGAATACTTATAGCGCCCCGCTCGCCCATCGGGCGATGGATAAAACCATTGCAGAAGCGATTAAAGGCAAGGCGGTAGGCTCTTGATATAATTCGTAATTATAATATGAGTAAGAAAATTCGTAAAGACCGCGATGGATTTGTGTTTTCTACCGATCCTGATTTTCAATTTAATCATGAATCAGAAGAAGAACCAGAAGATCTTCCTGCCGATCAGCAGCAAATACGCGTCTGGCTCGACCGAAAACAGCGCGGCGGCAAGGAGGCTACGCTGATCAAGGGATTTGTTGGCTCGGAAGATACACTCAAAGATTTGGCAAAAATGCTCAAAACCAAGCTTGGTGTGGGCGGCAGCGCCAAAGATGGAGAAATTATTATCCAAGGTGATCACCGAGATAAAGTAGTCGATATTTTGATCAAAAATGGCTATTCCAAAACCAAGAAAGCAGGAGGCTAATAAATAGGAGATTTGGAATCAGAAATTTGAAAGATTTTTTTTCTCATTTCATACTTCATATTTGTTTTGTTTTTCTCCAGGCATGCACCAGCATTGTTACCCGATCATAATTAAGCATTCCTTCTTCAATTCCCTGTGTTCGCAGATACGCATCATAAGCAACATAGCGCAGGCGCGGCATAATGTCGGGGTATTTTTCTAAAGTTTCCCGAATCGCTTGCAAATCAGCTTGAATTCCAATCGGTAACCCTTTGCGTAAAGCGCGGAAACCTTCCCGATCGTATCGTGCATAATCGGCAGCCAGGCTTCGCCAATAATCGAGATGCCCGACATAAGCAATGGACGGATGTTCTGAAATAATGCAGGCGAGGAAAGCCCAAAAATTACAGTCGCCTTCATCCCCAAAACCATAACCATGCGACATTTCATGCGCGATCACGTAGGGAATTTGCAAAGAATGCAACCCTGCGTCAATATTGCCCTCTCCTACCCAAGGGAAATACAAACCAGCCGAGCTAAAGCGCAAAAAAATGCCTTTTGGATACAATAGTCGTCCGCGAACCTTTCCGACCGTAGGAAAATGATATTGTTTTAAGCGGGTGGTTAGCGCGCCTCTGATTTCGCTTTCCAAATTGGCTGGCAATAGGTCAGTTGTAAAAGCAGAATCTGTAATTCCTGGTATTTGTTGCCTTAGTTCAATCAAAGTCTGCGTTTCCAGGCGCAATTCCTCTTTCAATTCATCAAAAGTCAAAGGTTTTGGCTCTAAGCCCAATTGTATTTCGACCGGCACTCGACCATAATTAAATCCCCAAAGCATCAAAAAAAGAAATATCGTCCCACCCAGAAATGCAAATATCGAAAGCGAAGCTTGTAGTAGCTTTGTTTTCCAATCCGCTTTAGCTTTGAACCATTCTCGAATATTTCTTACTGTAAAAAACAGCAATACAATTAAAAAGAGATACATCAAAGGCATCGGCAACCAGGCGAATAAATAATCAATCGTCCAGCGTACTGCAAGAAAAAAACCGCGACTATACCATCGTTCAATCATTGATTCACTGAGTGTTAGCCGAAGTAGTACTGTCAAAACACCCAAACCTATCCAAATAAATTTTTTTCGGTACATTGTTACTTTTTGCTCGCTTTGCGTCTGAATTATTGAGACAACAAAAAATGTGATTTCATTCTTAAAACTTTCGCCAGCATAGAGTGTTTAAGGATACGATTAAACACTTCGTTAAAATGTCCTGACAAAGACAAGTGAGTGCGACGAAGTTATTACTTTTGCAACTCACTTCACAAGGAAGTTGTTTCAAGAACAAACGAATTTCTAAACAGATAAAATTTCAAAACGATGGCATTTGAACTCACAGATGCAAATTTTCAGGAAACGGCGCTCGAAAGAGACGGATTGACTGTTATTGACTTTTGGGCAGAATGGTGCGGCCCTTGTCGCATGGTTAGCCCTATTGTCGAAGAGCTTTCAAAAGAATACGATGGCAAGGTACTCGTTGGGAAAGTGGACGTAGATACAAATCCTGAAGTTTCCATGAAATATGGAATCCGCAGTATTCCTACGATTCTTTTCTTGAAAAATGGCGAAGTAGTAGATAAGCACGTTGGCGCTACTTCCAAGCAAGTACTGGCTAATAAAATTGAAGCACACATTTAATTTGTGATAAAAAAAACTTAGTTTCAGGCCCTTATTTCGAGTTCTCTTGGAATAAGGGCTTTTTTCATTGAATAATTGCAATTTACATCCGACAGAATATTAAAGTATGAAATATTTACTCGATAGCACAGAGGTAAAGGATTTTGGCAATTTGGAACTCCTGGCACGCCAGGTAGTGGAAGGATTTATTATTGGTTTGCACAAAAGCCCTTTTCATGGTTTTTCGTTATAATTTGCAGAGCATCGACTCTACAACCAAGGTGAACCTACCCGAAATATTGATTGGAAAGTGTACGCTCGCACCGATCGACTCTATGTCAAACGGTTTGAAGAGGAAACCAATCTGCGTTGCCAAATTGTACTCGATGCCTCTTCTTCGATGTTTTTCCCAGAAGCAGACCCCAAAAAAGATACGTATGTCAATAAAATTCGCTTCTCTGCATTAGCGGCGGCGGCTTTAATGAACCTGTTGCAAAAGCAGCGCGACGCCTATGGTTTGAGTATTTTTGATGATTCGGTTAAAATTCATACCCGCACCAAAACAAATACCTCGCACTACCGTCTGATGCTGACTTATCTGGATCAACTCATCAGCAACCCGGAACGCAACCGCAGCACTTCAGCGGCGCAAGCACTCCATCAAATCGCCGACAGCATTCATAAACGCTCGATGGTGATTATTTTTAGCGATATGTTTGAGCAAACCGAAGACGCAGAGCATTTATTTTCTGCTTTGCAGCATTTGAAACACAATAAACATGAGGTTGTCCTTTTCCATGTGGTAGATAAATCTAAGGAATTGGATTTTGAATTTGAAAATCGCCCGTATTTGTTTATCGATATGGAAAGCGGAGAACGCCTGCGTTTACAGCCCAATCAGGTGAAAGATCATTATCTGACGCAAATGCACAAATTCGTAGAAGAATTGAAATTCAAGTGCTTGCAATATCAAATTGATTTTGTGGAAGCCGATATTAATAAAGGATTTCGCCCGATTTTACAATCTTATCTTGTAAAAAGAAGTAAAATGAGGGTCTGATGTAATGACTTGAAATATTATGATATTGAAATTTAAATTTGAATAATAATCTTACATGGTAAAGCTTTCTGATATTTCGTGCGATGCGCCTGCACATCTTGATAAATCTGAGGTCAGAGAGGAGACAAAAAAATTGACCGAGCGGCTCGGCGATTTGCAAAAAGTATTATACGCGGAGAAAAAGCATAGTGTTTTGGTTGTGTTGCAAGGCATGGACGCCAGCGGCAAGGATAGCGCGGTGCAGAACGTATTTGAAGCTTGCAATCCGGTTGGATTGAGTGTAACTTCTTTTAAAAAACCAACCGAAGAAGAATTTGCGCATGATTTTCTTTGGCGTATTCATCGCCATACACCTGCTAAAGGAATGATTCAAATTTTTATTCGCTCCCATTATGAAGATGTATTAATTCAAAGGGTACATAAATGGATTAGCGAAGATCAAGTAAATAAACGAATCCAGGCGATTAATACTTTTGAAGAATTATTACAATTTGATAATAATACGCATATTTTTAAATTCTATCTTCATATTTCCAAAGAACAGCAGGAAAAAGAACTCAGGGAGCGTATGACAGAGTCTGATAAGTTTTGGAAACACAACTCTAATGACTGGAAAGAGCGTGAATATTGGGATGATTATATGCGTTGTTATGAAGATGTGATCAATCGCAGCTCCATTCCCTGGACGGTGACGCCAGTTGATCAGCGCTGGTATCGGGATTATATCATTGCTAAAACGCTGGTGGAAAATTTAGAGAAATTAAGCATGAAATACCCACCTTTAAAGGATTAAGTGACTATATCATTACATCACTACATAAAACAATGGACAAAGTAAGGATCGATAAATGGCTTTGGAGTGTGCGGATTTTTAAAAGTAGAACTGTAGCAACTGATGCTTGCAAAGGCGGAAAAGTAAAAATCAAGGGTGAATCGGTGAAACCTTCTTATTTGTTGCAAAAAGACGAAGTCGTGACGGTGCGCAAAGAGGGTTTTGATTTTCAGTTTAAAGCGGTCGAGTTGATTCAAAAGCGCGTCGGAGCAGCAATTGCGGTGAATTGCTACGAAGACCTCACTCCAATAGAAGAAAAAAATAAATATGTAGAATGGTTTGTAGCAGGCAAAGGCCCTGCTGAGCAACGCGAACGTGGCGCCGGGCGTCCCACCAAAAAAGAGCGCCGCGAAATTGACCATTTTAAAGGTGAATTTTTCTACGACGATTTTTTCGACTAGGATTGAGAATTCGCCTATCTTTGGGCAACCTAATCCGCCAATATGAAATTTTCCACTAATTTATCCTCTCAACGCATACTTAATTGGATATTCTGGATTTTACTTATTGCTTCTCTCCTACCCCTTTGGGTCAATCCTTATTTCTTAACTGGCGATGGGCCTTGCCATTTGTACAATGCCAAAGTTTGGTGGGACATCATTCATCGGCACGAATATAATTTTTTTAATCACTATTTGTACCTGAATCCCAATCTCGAACCTAATTATTCCACGCATTTTTTTATGGGCTTGCTGATGCAAATCATGCCCGCCGTATTCGCCGAAAAAATACTCCTTACGATTTATATTATATTATTTGCAGTGGGACTGCGTTTCGCCATTCGACAAATCGAACCTAAAAGCGAGTGGGTTGCTATACTTGGCTTCCCGATGATTTATCATCATGTTTTTCAAATGGGATTTTATAATTTTTCTTTGAGCTTGGCTTTAGCATTTTGGATTATCGGCGCTTGGTTGAAATGGCAAAATACTTGGACGGACGCACAAAAACTGTGGTTTGCCTTGCTCAATCTACTATGTTTTTTCACACATCCGGTTGGTTTGCTGATTGGAATTTCCTCGGTTGGCTTACTTTTTCTGACCGAAAATACTGGGTTGTTGTTGTCCGATTTTAAAAAATTTATTCGAAAAGCAGGTACGCTTATTTTATCGCTTCTACCAACTTTAATTCTAATCGTTGCTTATTTATATCGAAAACCAGGCGCTACGATTGAAGGAAAAGAACCTTTTGCTCAGTTAATTAAAGAATTCTCGGGCTTTACCTCACTGATTGCGCTGAGCAGTAAGGAAGTAGCACTCGCCCAAGGTATGGCAATTTTATTGGGTATTTTGTTTTTGGCTTCGCTAGTGTTGCGTTTGCAAAATTTATTGCTTCGGAAAAGTGATATTTTCTTTCTTATTTTTCTTTTTTGGGTTCTGTTTTACTTCTTTGCGCCGGCGGGCTTTGCAGGCGCTGGCGTTTTGGCAATTCGTTTACAAATTATTCCTTTTTTAATGCTATTGCTTTGGCTGGGAAGTATTGAATGGAATAATATTTTAAAATGGGGTGGAATTGGGATTGGAGCATTTATTGCATTGGCTTTGTTAACAATACGAATGCCGATTTATAATAAACTATCCAATGCAATTGAGGATATGATGTCCCTTGAGCCTTACCTCGAAGACAAAAAGACCGTACTCAACCTGACTTATTCTTTGAATGGAAAAACGCCGGAAGGAGAATGGATCGCTGATCGGATATGGCTATTCCTGCACGCTGCCGATTATATCGCCACAAAAAAAGCAGTGGTGATGCTGCCCAATTACGAAGCTTGCACCTATAATTTTCCATTGATCTGGCGCTGGGATCGAGAGCCTTTTTCTCAAATCGGCAACCTGGAGGCAATTCCGCCCAAAGCAAATTTCCTAGACTATCCGCAGCGCACCAACGGGCAAGTGGATTATGTATTGGTATGGTTTTTGGATTCAGAATGGCAAGATCATCCTGATACTCAAAATATTACAAATCAATTATCACAAGGATATGAATTGGTAAAAACCTCTCCGAAAGGCTTGGCTAAACTTTATCGCCGAAAGGCTGGCATTTAATTCGGTTGAATATTTTTTTTCTGAAAAGTCGGTTTATTAATTATAACTTCTTTATAATCAAAAGTAAATATTTTTCCGCTTTGATCAATATGCACCTTATCCGGCAGTAAAATATTATCTATTTTTTGCCAATCCCTAAATGTAATAGTAATAATTTCCTCTATATTTCCAGGATTTTGGAAAGAAATTCCTTCCATCCGTTTGCTCGATTCATCAAAGTACAATTCACAAGGGTCTCCGATAAAGTCAATAGCTTCCACCTTATAACAAGGTTTATCATTAAAAGTCGTTTTCTGTAAATTTCCCAGACTTGAGTACCGTTTTTTTACATCCAGAATCAGTTCATGGAACTCATGTCCCTTTATAAAGGCAATGACATTTTTATCCAAAGGTTCAATTTTATTACTATCTGGTATTATTTGGAATATCGTATTTGTATCTAATATCACCGCTTCAAAAGCTTCAGGATGATAGCTAAATGTTTGTTTAAAATAACAATAATCATCTTTATAAGACTGCACCTCCGTCGTATAAGTGCCACTCGGCGAAACGCAATCAGCGAGTGTGCTAATACTCTCCACCGCTTGCAGTGCTTCGATCCTAGCAATCGCTTGCAAAGATTGATCAAATATCGAATCCAATGAAGGTGGCTTATCACTTGATTGACAGCCTATTATCAAAATTAGACAAAAAAGTAAACCGATTTTCATAGCTTTTATTTTTATTGAGAGACCGGCGCAATTACCTCCGGTTCATTGGTGGAAGCCACGCATTCAATTTTCCATTCGCCATTGGCTTGCTTTCTGCAAATCGTTACCCAAGCAAAATGTACGCTCTCTTTCAGGGTTTGCCCTGTTGTATCGGGATAAGTCACTTCTACCATTTTGTCAACGACCATATATGCCAATTTTCCATCATCTGAAAAACGAATTTGGGGCGGATTTGCATCATCCCATTTAGCAAATTCTACCTGATCGAAATAAATTTGAAATCGTTGAATATGTTCTTCTTTCGATGGCTTTGAGATTTTGCCTCGATTAACAGAAGTGAAGTCAGGAGTAAAATATTCTCCAAAAGCCTTTGCATTCTTTGTGAGGTGCATTTCGCGCTGGTCTTCGTGCAATTTCAGCAGCGCCTGTTTTTCTTGTTCCAAGTCAGGCTTGGCTTCTTGGCAAGCAAGTATAAATAGCAATAACCCTATAAAATATAGATAAGTTTTCATAGCCATACCTTTTTGCTGGTGAAGATATAGCTTTTTTGCAAAGACATAAGGTTTTAAAGGTTCTACTTTTTAAAAGCTGCCGCGAGCACCAAATCTTTTGTGCCGTGCGTATAATTATAAAATCCTTCACCCGACTTCACCCCCAACTTTCCTGCGGTCACCATATTCACCAATAAAGGGCAAGGCGCGTATTTTTGATTGCCAAAGCCTTCGTACAGCACTTTTAAGATTGCCAGACAAACGTCCAAGCCAACAAAATCAGCCAATTGCAAAGGCCCCATCGGATGCGCCATGCCCAATTTCATCACCGTATCAATCTCCTCCACTCCTGCCACGCCTTCGTACAGTGCATAAATTGCTTCATTAATCATCGGCATTAGAATCCGATTGGAAATAAAGCCAGGATAATCATTTACTTCAACAGGAATTTTGCCAAGCTTTTTGGATAAGTCAAAAATCGTTTGGGTTACCTCATTTGTTGTGGAATAACCGCGAATCACCTCTACCAGTTTCATCACCGGCACAGGATTCATAAAATGCATTCCGATTACTTTTTCCGGGCGTTTTGTAACAGCGGCAATTTTTGTAATGGAAATCGAAGAAGTATTGCTGGCCAAAATAGCATCGGCAGGAGCATTCTGATCAAGTTGTCGAAATATATCTAATTTTAAATTCATATTCTCAGTGGCGGCCTCTACAACCAAATCCGCATTTTTTACGCCTTCAGCTATTCCTGTAAACGCAGTGATATTGGCTAAAGTAGCGGCTTTATCTGCTTCGGTGATGGTTTCTTTTTTGACCATCCGATCAAGATTATTGCTGATAGTTTGCAAGCCCTTGTTCAGTGCATCTTGCGATACATCCGCCAAGGTTACTGAAAAACCATTCATCGCAAAAACATGGGCAATCCCATTTCCCATCGTGCCGGCGCCGATTACACTAATATTTTTCATTCTATGATTTTATTTGATTTAAAGCCACACAAAAGTAAGCAAAACGGAGTTTTTAATTTTCTTTTTGAGGAAGTAGTTGAGCAGTTTATTTGTCAAGAACTAAAATGTATAATTTTGATAATCAAATACTTACAAAATATACGCAATAATGTCAATGTATTTTTTTAATTGGTTTTTTCTTGTTGTGTAGAGAAAATTTGGTCTAAGTAAAAGTTAAAGTAAAAAAGAAAGAGCAAATATCGATCGACATTTGCTCTTTCTTCAATTATAAATTGAAAACAAATCATTAATCCTGGAAAAAAGATTTATCGTTTTTACCGCCGCCTTGTACCTTCTCTAATCGAGTTTTGAATTCATTGGAAGTTGTCAAATCATCTTTTTTGGCAAAGATTTCTTTGAGTGCTATCAATGTATTCAGGTCATTCGGGTCAATTTTTTCGCAGCGTTTGAAATAAGGCAAAGCTTTATCAAATTGCTCAAAAACCTCTGTGCGCTTGGCTTCGTACTTTTTCAAACCTTCTTTGGAATAGTCATCTGCCAACACATTCAATTCTTTAGTCATTTCAGCAGCCTTATTATAATACAAAGCCCCTACACTATAAATAGCGTCAAAATTATTTTGATCCTTCGCTAACGCTTTTTCATAATACTCTTGCGCCTTCGCAAAATATTCATCCGCCTTAGCTTTGTCGCCAGCTTCAAAAGCACGCTGATGCAAATTGTCATACACGCTACCTGTGGTGGTGTAAAGGGAGATATTATCTGGTTCTTTCTCAATAGCTGTAAGCAATTTGCCGATCAATTGATCGAGTTTATTAGCTTTGAGATAATGGTTGATCTCTGCGAAAAGCAGCGACACATCATCTGGGTACTTGGCGCGGCCCGTTTCCAAATAAGAATATGCCTGATCCGGTCCTGATTCCTCTAACGTAATTTGGTACATTGCCTCATAAATAGCAGGCTTATCATATTTAATATCGAACAGCTTCTGGAAATATGCCTTTGCGTCCGTCACTTTTTTAGCATTTAATGCCGCCAAACCGGTGATATACAACTGATTATGATAATCCTCTTCTGTTTTAAGCGCGCTCTCTTCTGCATTTTTCTTCAAAATCTCATGCACATCCAACGCTTCTTTGAATGCTGCAAACGCCATTTCATACTTTAGCTCTTCGTAATCGTAGAATCCGAGGTTGTTCAGGTTGCCTTGTACGGATGACAAGCCTTTTAAAGCGTCTTTGGTTTCATATTTTTTGGATGCCTTTTCCATGCCCATTCTAAAGGCTTCACTCGCAATTAATGCTGGGTTGCCATCTACTTTAGGCAAATCATTCAAACTACCAATACCAAATTGACGCACTGTAATCTGCTGTGAAGCAATTTCATTATAAACTTCGCCTTTCTTGTTCCAAGCTTCGGCGGATGCTTGCATCTCCGAAGTACTCATTGCTGCATCAATTGCATCTTTAGCTTCCTGCAGTTTGGCTTTGTTATTGGTGGGATCCAACGCAAAAGCACCCAAGGCTTTCTTAGCGTTGCCAAATTCTTTTTTCCCATCCTGTGCATTCGCTATACCAAAAGCAAGAAAAACAGCAAATAGAACAAAAAACAGTTTTTTCATAATTTGAATTTTAATTTGTGGTGAAAGAGTGTTTGCTTTTTATGAGTTTAGACTGTTTATTTTCAAAAAAGCAACTTTCCGATTCGTTAAAGCTTTTACAAAATAAGTTAAAATCTCTTAAAACAAGTGCATTTTTTACGGCAAAAGAGTTACTCTTCTCCGTTGCCATTGTCAGAAGGCACGATAGTTACATCAGCGATTTCTTCATCTTCATCCAATCGAATAACCCGCACACCTTGAGTAGCTCTTCCCATAACGCGTATATCGCTCACCGGCATCCGAATGGAAATGCCAGATTTACTCATAATCATCAGGTCGTCGTCGTCTTTCACTGCTTTTATCGCAATCAAAGCGCCGGTTTTCTCTGTTACTTGGATCGTTTTCACACCTTTACCACCGCGATTAGTGAGGCGATAGTCTTCAAATTCTGAGCGTTTTCCGTTACCTTTTTCTGAAACCACCAAAATAGTTTGAGTCTTATCGTTTGGATCAATACAAACCATACCAACCACTGCGTCATTGCTATTTTCTAATGTAACGCCACGTACCCCTGCTGCGCTTCTTCCCATTGAGCGAACTTTCGATTCATTGAAGCGAATCGCCATTCCTCGGCGGGTTGCAATAAAAATTTCGCTATTGCCATTAGTCAAACGTGCCTCAAGCAATTGGTCGCCTTCATTAATGGTGATCGCTATAATGCCTCCGGCCCGCGGGCGAGAGAAAGCTTCCACCGGTGTCTTTTTAATCATACCCTGCTTGGTGCAGAATGTGATGTAATGCGTATCCAGAAAATCCTTATTATTCAAATCTTCGGTAATGATATAAGCTTTCACATTATCCTCTTTCGGAATCGAAAGGATATTCTGAATGACTCGCCCACTGGAGGTCTTGGTTGCTTCGGGTATTTCATAAACCCTGAGCCAGAAGCACCTACCTTGTTCGGTAAAAAACAATAGGTAATTGTGGTTGCTGGCGACGAACAAATGCTCGATAAAATCTTCATCTTTGGTTTTGCTGCCACGAGATCCTCGTCCTCCGCGACTTTGAGCGCGGTATTCCGTGAGCGGCGTTCGTTTGATGTATCCAAGATGCGTGATCGTAATCACCACGTTTTCATCTTCGATGAGGTCTTCAATATTGATTTCGCCGTCACCCAAAAGGTTAATTTCGGTACGACGCGCGTCGCCATATTTGTCCTTAATTTCGGTCAGTTCCTGCTTGATGATGTCACGCTGCAATTGCTCGTTTTCCAGAATTGATCGTAAATGCTCGATTTGTTTTTGAATTTCTTCGTATTCAGCGCGGATTTTATCGCGTTCTAAGCCAGTGAGGCGTTGCAAGCGCATTTCAAGAATAGCCTTCGCTTGTGCCTCCGAAAGCACGTTGCCTTCTTCTATTTCATAGCCTACTACCTGAGAATTTTCAATCAAAGGTCCAAATTTCTTCCAAAAAGCTTCTTTATCATCAATAAAATCTCCGCGCATCAAGCCTTGCTTGGCATCATCGGGCGTAGGCGACTTGCGAATCAAGTCAATCACTTGATCGAGATAATCTAAGGCAATCAATAAGCCGATGAGAATGTGAGCACGTTCCAAAGCTTTGCGCAAATCGTAGCGCGTGCGCCGTACAATGACTTCCAGTCTGAACTTGATAAATTCTTCGATAATGTCTTTAAGGGTCAAGGTCATCGGCCGGCCATTCACCAATGCAATATTGTTAACACCAAAAGAAGTTTGAAGCGGCGTAAACTTGTACAACTGGCTGAGAATTACATTCGCCATCGCATCGCGCCGAACTTCTACCACGATTCGCAAACCGTCCCTGTCCGATTCATCTCTTACATCCGAAATACCTTCGACTTTCTTTTCCTCTACCAGTTCCGCAATTTTAGCAACCAACGCTGCTTTATTAACTTGATAAGGAATTTCATTAATAATAATGGTTTCTCTACCATTATCAGTAGTTTGAATCTCTGCCTTACCACGCACCACTACCCTACCTCGTCCCGTTTCAAAGGCTTCTTGCACACCACTATAACCATATATAATCCCACCTGTCGGGAAATCAGGGGCTTTAATATATTGCATTAATTCTGCAATCGTAATTTCAGGGTTGTCAACCGTTGCAATGATCCCTTCGCACACTTCGGTGAGATTGTGTGGCATCATATTCGTAGCCATACCCACTGCAATACCCGAAGCACCATTAATAAGCAAATTGGGGATTTTGGCTGGCAAAACCGTTGGCTCTTCGAGTGAATCATCAAAATTCAGCGCAAAATCAACGGTTTCTTTTTCAATATCGGCCAACATTTCATCGGCAATGCGATGCAAGCGAGCCTCTGTATATCGCATCGCCGCAGGGCTGTCACCATCCATCGAACCAAAATTACCTTGCCCGTCAATCAAAGGATAGCGCAAAGACCAATCCTGTGCCATACGTACCATCGTATCATACACCGAAGCATCACCGTGCGGGTGATATTTCCCTAATACCTCACCTACAATACGCGCTGATTTCTTATGGGCTTTGTTATATGTCAAACTCAAATCATGCATCCCAAAAAGTACACGCCGATGCACTGGTTTCAGCCCATCTCGCACATCCGGCAAAGCTCTGGCTACAATCACCGACATGGAGTAGTCAATGTAGGAGCTTTTCATCTCATCCTCGATATTAACAGAGATAACTCTTTGATTATTAGACATCTGAATCTTTTAGTAAAACAGTTGTTATTTAAAAAACCGTGCAAATATACGAAAGATTTACCGTTTTTTAATAGCAATTTTTAATTCTGCAAAGGGGTTTGCATACTGAATTTTGTATGTATATTTGCCTCTTGAAATACAGCAGCTCCCCTCTTATCTCATACAGACACTACCCTGCTTAACATTTTAAGTTCAAAAACATATAGGACAATCCTTTGTTTGAATGTCCTGTGGATCAGTTTTATAAACCCAACAGTTAGATGCAAAAGGAAGTGAAACCCTACAATTCTTTAGGGAGTAAAAAAAAGCAGGTAGCGGATATGTTCAACAACATTGCCGTGTGGTACGATTTCCTCAACCGTTTCTTGTCATTTGGCATTGATAGAAGCTGGCGTCGCAAAGCTATTGAGCAACTGCGCAGCAAAAATCCTCAGTTCATTCTTGATGTTGCTACTGGTACCGCCGATGTGGCCTTAGAAACCGCTCGCCGGTTGAAACCTGAGAAGATCATTGGCGTTGACATTTCCGCAGAAATGCTCAACGTTGGACGCTCAAAAATTTCAAAAAGGAACATGGCACATATCATTGAATTGCGCGAGGGTGATTCGGAGAATTTGCCATTCAAGAACAATACGTTTGATGCTATTACCGTTGCATTTGGAGTTAGAAATTTTGAAAACCTGGAGGCAGGTTTGTCGGAAATGTATCGGGTACTAAAAGACAATGGGCAGTTGGTCGTGCTGGAGTTTTCCAAACCTACCATTTTTCCCATTAAACAAATTTTTCAACTATATTTCCGCTACATTCTACCCTTTATTGGTAATTGGACATCCCACGATTCTAGGGCTTATAGTTATTTATTTGAATCTGTGCAAGCATTCCCCGAAGGGGAAGCATTCCTGAACATATTACAAAAAACCGGTTACAAAACGTATCAATGCAAACTACTTACATTTGGCATTTGCTCTATTTATTCAGCAGAAAAATAGCTTTACTTGGCTTTTTTTACTTGATGGTGCATACATTAAATGCTCAAAAATATGGCAACAGCGGGGGTTACAACTTCCGCGAATTTGACCAGAAATCGCACTATTTTGGCATTACTTTAGGTTATAATAACTCCACGTTCAAACCTTTCCGCTCTAAAGATTTTCTTCAAAGTGATAGCATTTTGGCAATAGAATCCATTAACGGACCAGGATTTAACTTAGGTATCGTTACCAACTTGAAAATCGGAAGCAATTTCGACTTGCGCTTTTTGCCTACACTTTCCTTCGCCGAGCGCAATATTCGTTACGAAAAAGACGCCCGAAATCTGGTGTTCAGCGACCGAATTGTCGAATCGGTTTTTGTAGAATTGCCTTTTCATGTGCGATATAAATCAGCACCTTACAAAGACATTCGTCTATTTGTGATAGCTGGCGTGAAATATGCCTTCGATGTGGCGAGTGAATCGCGGGCGCGGCAAGCCGAGACTTTGGTAAAAATTGCTCCCAACGATTTTTCAGTCGAAATGGGCGCAGGCATTCAGTTTTTCTTTCCTTATTTCATTTTTTCTCCAGAATTTAAGGTGTCTCAGGGCATCGGGAATATCTTGATTTATAATCCAAATTTGGAGGAGTCCACTGTACTGGAAAAGATTTTATCGCGCACATTCACCATTTCTTTGCATTTTGAGGGTTAAGGCAACTCCGAGTGATATTCGGAGTTCCTCACATATTGGATCGCCTCTGGAAAAAACCGCTGAAATCCTTTATCTAAAGGCTCTAAATGTGCTTGCAGATGCTCAATTACATTGTCAAAATGCCCTGGTTTACTGGCTCGTAGCTTCATACGACTAAAAGTAAACGCCAGCCCATCCCATTCACCATAACGTACCAACCAATCGTCGGCGATCATTAAAGGTAAACGATGTTGCAAAACAGGCGGCATCAAATGAATATTGCTTTCCAATATTTTATAAATATTTTGTGTATATTTTTTCAAGCTTTGTACTGAAAATTGCGTCCAGTTTTTAGCTAATAAAAAGTCATAAAACACATCCAAGACGACCGGGGCATACTTCCGATGATAGGGTCGCAGCAATCGAACGCTCTCTAATACAGCTGGATGCGTATCTGTAAAACTATCAATTTTTCGATGTAATTTCAAGCCGCGCTGAATTCCTGCTGAATATTGTGCATCATCCCGGCTGCGCACAAAATCACCAATAAAATTGCCAATTAACAATTCTTCGTCCTCACAACTCAAAAACAAATGCGCTAAAAAATTCATACTCTATCGTCTAAAGTCTATTGTCTAACATCTAATGTCTCAAAAAAGTCTATCTTTGCGGCGTTTTTTTAATTTGGAGTAATGGATTTTTGGGGTATGCAATACTCTACGCTCTTATTACTCCAGCATTCCAAGAGAAAAATATGGGACTCAAAGCAGGCATCGTGGGTTTGCCCAATGTCGGAAAATCTACACTATTTAATGCGCTCACTTCGGCTAAAGCATTGGCCGCCAACTATCCATTCGCTACCAAAGAACCGAATCTCGGCGTCATCACTGTGCCAGATGCTCGATTAGATAAACTCGAAGAATTGGTGAAGCCACAAAAAGTACTGCCTACCACCGTTGAAATCGTGGACATTGCAGGCTTAATTAAGGGGGCAAGCAAAGGCGAAGGGCTTGGTAATCAATTCCTTGCGAATATTCGAGAAGTAGATGCTATTGTGCATGTAGTGCGTTGTTTTGTAGATGATAACGTAGTGCATGTAGATGGCAGCGTTGATCCTGTGCGCGACAAGGAAATCATCGATATGGAGTTGATCCTCAAGGATATGGAAACGCTCGAAAAGCGCCTTGACAAACTCCGTCGCTCCGCCAAAAGTGGAAATAAAGATGATGTGCGTAACCTTGACACCGCAGAGCGTCTGCTTAAACACCTCGAGAGCGAAAAACCGGCCCGCAGCTTTGAATTACGCGATGATGAGAAAGAATTCTTCGAAGAATTATTTTTATTGACTGGCAAGCCGATCCTTTATGTTTGCAATGTGGATGAAGCTTCTGTCAATAATGGAAACCAGCATTCCGAAGCTTTTAAAAAAGCTGTTGCATCAGAAAATGCTGAAATAATTCTCATTAGCGCCCAAATAGAATCGGAGATTGCAGAGCTCGAAAGCAAAGAAGAACGCACGGAATACTTAGAAGCAATGGGCTTGGCAGAAGCGGGCGTCAATAAAGTAATTCGCGCTTGCTATGATTTACTGAACCTGATTACTTATTTCACTGCCGGTGAAAAAGAAGTGCGTGCCTGGACGATTCATCGAGGCGATAAAGCGCCGCAAGCAGCAGGCGTGATTCATACCGATTTTGAAAAAGGATTTATTCGTGCGGAAGTTATTAAATATGAAGATTTTATAAAATACGGTTCAGAAGCTGCCGTGAAAGAAGCAGGAAAAATGAGCGTGGAAGGCAAGGAATACGTGGTGCAAGACGGTGACATCATGCACTTCCGATTTAATGTTTAATGCAAAGAATGAATTAAAGTTGCTCAAAAATAAGTTATCAATAATTCTAATTTTTTGATAATCAATGACTTGCTAAATCTTGAAGATTTTAGTAAATCTATTTTCGAACAAGTCTATTGAGTATTGTTCTTTGTAGCAAATGTTATTTCAAAATATTTTGTATCCATGTGACAATTTCATCCCAAAAAGTCACCCTTTCCTGCGTTTTGACATTTATCAAACTGTGATTAGCATCTTCAAAGTTTTTTATCGTAATCAGCGATTTATTAGGTGTTTGATTCAATCGTTCCATACTAAGCTGAACAGGTACGCTACGATCCAAATTACCATAAAGCCAGAAGCTTGGTATATCCATTTTTGCAATATAAGGAGCTGGGTCATAACTTTTTTGGGGTTTCATCTCTCTGACTTTTGCTGTAGCTTCCTCAATCGAAAGCCCATCACCCGTATCGTAAGTTTGCCCGGGTTTTTCATCCCCTGTCAATTTACTGAAATATAATTCTTCCGCAACGGTAACGGCTGGGCCTGAGATGTTGACTGCAAAATTAATATCCTGGGATTGTGAACAAATAATTGGAACGATCCAACCTCCCTGGCTTGTTCCCAATAAGCCAACTGTTTTTACCTCAGGGAGTTTTTTGATGAAGTTAATGACGTTTATTGCATCCTTTGCCAGTTGGGAAAGTACTTTTTCACTACTTTTACTATTAACATCTTCATAGCGACCTGTTGACTCCCCTGTTCCGCGTTTGTCGTATATCAGAGTAGCGAACCCACGATTGCACAATTGCACTGCCACAGGTTTATAAAAAGAAGTTGCAAATTTTCCAGCACTGTGTATTAATACTACTGCTGGGAATGATCCTTCCCCTTCTGGTAAAAACAGGGTTGTAAATAGTTTTGCCCCATCAGATTCTATGATATATTCTTTAGTGTGAATCGAAAGCGTGTCTTGGAAGCCAATTAAAAAAGTATTGCAAAAGCCTGACATGCTGATAGCCAAATGCATCAGAAAAATGAAATATGTTTTCATAGCTATAAACTAATTTACTACAAAATTATAAAACCTATAATTTATTTTATCAATAAAACAAATGATTGTCTTTTGAAGTAAAGAGTCTTTTATCCTCCAATCATATTTTTCACTGCATCAGCCGGTTGTATCAATTTTCCGGTAAGATTTGTTGCTTTTGTATTCTTGCCCGTTTTATTTAGTATATCATATGCTTCTTTTGCTGTTAACTTCGGATTCAAGCTTTTTAATAAGCCTACCAATCCTGCCACATAAGGCGTCGCCATCGAAGTACCATTGTAAGTATTATATTTATTGTCCGGTATCGAAGAATAAATCGCTACCCCCGGCGCTGCTACGCCCATCTTGATATCATTAACCGTATTAGAAAAAACGGCCCTGTTTAAATCCTGGTCAATAGCGCTCACCCCAATCACGCCAGGCGTGTTCACTGGCGAGTAGTCTTTAGCGTTCCGATTGGAATTACCTGCCGCTGCGACTACGATACCGCCAGCTTTCTCCACATATTTTACTGCATCTTCATAGGCTTTGATTTTAAAGCGATCAGAAAGGCCGCCCAAAGACATAGAAAGGACATCTGCGCCTTTATCCGCAGCCTCGATGATACCTTTGATAATACTCTGCTGTGTACCAGAGCCATACGAATTAAGAACTTTAATACTTGTTAATTGAATATAAGAATTATCGGTCGAAAAAGAAGCTACGCCAATCCCATTATTGCTCACTGCACCTGCAATACCCGCGCAATGCGTACCATGCCCAACCGGATCGTTATCATATTGGCTTTTGGTGGATTTAAAATTACCTTTCAAATCTTCGTGTTTCCCATCCACCCCAGTGTCCAAAATCGCAACCAACGCTTTACGTTTTGGCTTTATCTTATTCGTATTCAAATAGTTATAAAGTTTATCTATATTCATCGCTTCAAAACCCCACAACTGATCCAAACCTGGGTCGTTGATGCCGAATTTATTGTTGATTGGAGCTGGTTTTGTGCTTGCGATGGGCGCAACATTTACTATTTCATTTTCTTCCACCCAAGCTACAACGCCTGATTTATAAAGCGCTTGTTCGATTTTTTTAATATCACCTTCAAATTTGTCGGGAATATTAACAACATAATAATTATCCAGATTAGTAGCATCCGCCTTCTCAGGATAGAAAGCACGCTCGGCCCTTAGATTATATTTTTGCAGCGTCTTTTGCAATTTACCCAAGGTCGCTTTTTCCTTGATTTCAATTAATAATTCGCCGTTTTTATCCAAGTTTAAGCCTTTGATAACGCTGACTTTTTCTATAAAAGTTGTTTTCACTTTTGCATAATAAAACCACAAAAAACCGGCAGCCATCAGGATAGAACCGATGATAAAAACCTCGCGTTTGTGCAAAAGGGCTTTAAATAGAAAGCCGAGCGAGCCTATCACTAGCAAATCACGAAATAAGACACCGAGTTTAAATCCGAACTGCGCATCAGCTACAAACGTACTTAAAAGATAAGTGCCAAAGGCGAGGGAAAAAAGTCGCCGAAAATTTTGAGACAGCGATGACTGGTTATGGTCTTGAAAATAAATCCATCCTACCAGCGCAAGCACGCTCAACGCATAAAAGGGAGCATATAAAGAAGCAATAAAATCGAACATTTTCAGGATATTTTATGAAAATTCTGTAAAAGGTAGCAAAAGCCTTTCAATATTTCAACAACTGAGGACGAATTTAGTCGAATTATCGGCGAACAAAACTGTCCGCCCGACGAAGTTTTTATGTTCAACCCTTCTTGAAGTCCAAACGTTTCCTAATTGTGTAACAAAAATTACATATTTTCCTGTTGAGGAATTATTATTTTTGCCAGAACTTTAGCGGCAAGACAAAACTTGATTTCAAACAAAGTTTTATGAAAGAACATATCAAATGCCTTATCATTGGCTCAGGGCCAGCGGGTTATACCGCAGCAATTTACGCAGCCCGAGCAAATATGAATCCTGTTTTATATACAGGCAAACAGCCTGGCGGTCAGCTTACTACAACGACTGAAGTTGAAAATTATCCTGGCTATCCTGAAGGAATAACGGGGCTAGACATGATGGAGGATTTCCGTAAACAAGCGGAGCGCTTTGGCACGGAAGTGCGATATGAATTAATCAATAAAGTTGATTTTTCCGGCCCGGTTCATAAGGTTTGGACGGATGCGGGACATGAAGTTCATGCTGATACGATTATCATTTCCACAGGCGCCAGTGCTAAATGGCTCGGATTGCCTCGTGAAGTGCAGATGGCACACGAAGGCAAGGGTGTGTCGGCTTGTGCAGTGTGCGATGGTTTTTTCTATCGTGGCAAGGAGGTTGTCGTTATTGGTGGCGGCGATACGGCGGCCGAAGAGGCATCGTATTTAGCGAAATTGTGTAAGAAAGTACATTTATTGGTGCGCAGAGATGAAATGCGGGCTTCCAAAATTATGCAAGAGCGCATTTTCAGAGCTTCTAACTTGGAAATACATTGGAATACAGAAGCGATCGAAATCTTGGGTGATGAATTTGTGGAAGGTGTTCGTATCAAAAATAATGTAACAAATGTAGAAACCGTGCTATCGGTCGAAGGATTTTTTGTAGCGATTGGGCACATGCCAAACACCGATGTATTCAAAGGTTGGCTCGATATGGATGAAGCTGGTTATATCAAAACGATTCCTGGTACAACCCGCACCAATATTGAAGGTGTATTTGCCAGCGGCGATGCACAAGATAATGTCTATCGGCAAGCGGTGACCGCAGCAGGCACAGGCTGTATGGCTGCATTAGATGCCGAGCGCTACCTTGCTGCAAAAGAAGTGGAAGAAATGGTAAATACACATTAACCATTTTACATTGAACATTCTCCTTTCATCTAATTTTTGGTACTTTTGCGCCAATAAACATCAAATCTTTTACCCAATATGTCAACAAGCATATCCACCCGCTTTCGTCCGGGCGTTCTACATGGCGACGAAGTAACCGAGTTATTTAATTATGCCAATGAGCACAACTTTGCGATTCCAGCGGTCAATGTGATCGGCACCAACTCTGTGAATGCAGTGTTGGAGACTGCCCGTGAAGTGAACTCGCCCGTCATTATTCAGTTTTCCAATGGCGGCGCGGCATTTTTTGCAGGCAAGGGTTTGTCCAACAAAGATCAGAAAGCTTCGATTCTGGGTGGTATCTCTGGCGCAATGCACGTACATCAAGTGGCAGAGGCTTATGGCGTGACGGTGATTTTGCATACCGACCATTGCGCAAAAGAAATTTTACCTTGGGTGGAGGGATTGCTTGATTTTGGGGAAGATTTTTACAAACAAAATGGTTATCCGTTGTATAGCTCGCATATGCTGGATCTGTCAGAAGAGCCTTTAGAAGAAAATATCGAAACCTGCGTTCATTTTCTAAAACGTATGGATAAACTTGGCATGACGCTTGAAATCGAATTGGGTGTGACCGGCGGCGAAGAAGATGGTGTGGACAATACGAATGTGGATAATGCGCGTCTTTACACACAGCCCGAGGAGGTGGATTATGCTTATACACATTTGAAGCAAGTGAGTGATCGCTTCACGATTGCGGCAGCTTTTGGTAATGTGCACGGCGTTTACAAGCCTGGAAATGTAGAACTCAAACCAATTATTCTGAAAAATTCGCAGGATTATATTCGCCACAAGCATAACCTAAATGGCCCTACACCAATTAATTTCGTTTTTCACGGTGGTTCCGGCTCAGCCCAAAGCGAAATCCGCGAAGCGATTGAGTATGGTGCTGTAAAAATGAATATTGATACCGATATGCAATGGGCATTCTGGGATGGCGTGCGCGGCTATTATGAAAAAAATAAAGGTTATCTGCAAGCACAATTGGGCAATCCAGAAGGCGCTGACAAACCCAATAAAAAGTACTACGATCCACGCACCTGGCTGCGCGAAGGCGAAAAAACATTTGTAGCTCGCCTTAAACAGGCATTTGAAGATTTGAATTGCATCAATCGAAATGCATAGGTTAAGGATTTGTTATTCTTTTTGAGAAATGGATTAGCTTTTCTAATTTAATGGTTGAAATCAATTTTTTCACTAAAAAAACCCGACCATCATGAGAAAGTTGCTAACCCATTTCTTGTTTCTAGCTATTCTATTTTTACTTGAATCCACGCTTTCCGCAAACGAATTAGATTACAAAACGCTGACCAAAGATTTCGTACAAGGCAAGGCCGCTGTGCAGTCTATCAGTGTAATGTCTTTTGGTCCGGAAGGCATCTTATTTGTTGGTGATTCCAAAGCGGGCAAATTATTCGCACTTGATTTGAATGATCGCACCGTCAATGCATCCAAAGAAGCATTTGAACTGGCTGATATAGAAGGTAAACTCGCTAATCTACTCGGCACCGATCGACAAGGTGTTATTATACATGATATAGCAGTAAATAAAATTTCTCAAAATATTTACATCGCCGCATCACGCGCTGATGCTAATCAACTGGGATACTGGAAGTTACCAAATGATATTGCTTATGCAAATATTTTACTAAAAGTTACACCCGATGGTAAAATAAGCGAAGTAGATTTGAACGATATCCGCCATTCTGTCACAGAAGTTCCAAATGTAATTAATGAAGGTAAGCAAAATTGGCGCAATAGCGACGAGCGCACCGACGCTATCACAGATATTGCTTATGATGACGGCAAACTGTATATCGCAGGCTTGAGCAATGAGGAATTTGCCTCGGTTCTCCGAGTATTGGATTTTCCTTTCGGAAAGACCGCGCATTACGCCACCATGGAAGTTTGGCACGTAGCCCACGGGAAATGGGAAACCGAATCCCCGATTCGTACTTTGTTCCCGTACCAATTTAATGGCAAAAAATATTTGCTGGCATCTTACACTTGCACGCCATTCGTTAGCATTCCTGTCAGCGACATCAAGCCTGGCAGCCATGTCAAGAACAAAACCCTTGCAGAATTTGGCTCCGGTAATATGCCGGTTGATATCATAACTTATGAGAAGAATGGCAAAGAATATTTGTTGATGTCAAATTCCTCCAAAGCCTTGATCCGCGTGAATCCTGACAATATTCCCAAGCAAGAAAAAGGTTTGACCGAGCCTTTGAAAAATGGCGAATATGCAGTAGGATTACAACATGATGTATTGTCGAAAGTTGGCATTATGCATATTGATAATTACAACGCTGAGCATGTAATGTTGCTTCAAAGAATGCCCAACGGTATGCTGAATTTAGTGGCTTACCCGACTAAATGGTTATAATTCTTTTTTTAAAAAGCTGGCTCTTGAAAAATTTTCGAGAGCCAGTTTTTAATTTTCAATTATGCGAAAAGCCTTGGCAATCTGCATTTTATACTTTTTAATAGGAATGGCGCGTGCTCAACCATCGGCAAATGTTCTGCTCGTCACCGATGAAACAAGTCCTCATTTTGGTTCTTTATTATTTCAAAATCTGGAAGCATTTTTATTAGAAACGCTTTACAAGCAAGG
Source organism: Saprospiraceae bacterium (assembly GCA_033761835.1). GTDB lineage: Bacteria > Bacteroidota > Bacteroidia > Chitinophagales > Saprospiraceae > JADJNW01. The sequence goes on along the minus strand of JANRME010000151.1, from coordinate 1,787 downwards.
TTATTCATCACAACATTTTTTCAAAATTTACAGCGAAAAACCAAACGAACATGCGCTTCCAATGCTTGGAAAACTGAGCATTGATAAGGATTTGCTTTATTTTACACCGCGATTCCCCTTTGTAGAAGGAAAAACGTATTGGGTGGATATTAATATTAAAGAAACTCATCAAGTAAATGAAATTAATATTCCCATACGAACAGAACAAACGCCTCCGAAAGTTACTGCAATTTATCCTTCTTCTAAGCAATGGCCTGCCAATCAATTAAAATTCTATATCTGCTTTGATCGGCCTATGCGCTTCGGCGAGGCTTACCAACATATTCAACTTTTGGATGAAAATGGCCAGGAATTACAAGCGCCATTCTTGGAATTAGAGCAAGAGCTTTGGAATAAAGATCAAACACGCCTAACCGTTTGGTTCGATCCGGGTCGTATCAAAACAATGCTTATTCCTAATCAGGAAAAAGGTACACCGCTCGACGCAGGAAAAAAGTATGAATTAATCATTCAGGATAAATGGCTGGCAATTAATGGTTTATCGTTACAAAAAGATTATCATAAAAATTTTGAAGTTGTCGCAGCCGATCATATAAAACCTCAACCAGATACTTGGCAAATTGTATCACCAAAATCCAAGAGCAAAACACCTTTAATCCTGCGTTTTCAAGAATCGATGGATTTTGCGATGCTCCACAGCGGCATTAATGTATTAGATAATGCTGGAAACATCATTTACGGCAAAGTGCATATAAGCGATCAAGAATCTGTTTGGCAATTGATGCCCGATACCCCCTGGCAATCAGGCGAATATACAATTCGCGTCAGTGCGGATATAGAAGATTTAGCTGGCAATAACCTCTCCCGTGCTTTTGATCAGGCATATCAAAAACATTTTGATGAAGATGAACCAAAAGATTTTATTGATTTAAAATTTACCATTCGATAAAATATTAATCGATAATATTCTCAAAAATAGCAATATATTTGGGCAAGCAAGGAGCGGGTTGTGATGTCAAATGTATGAAGGCAGTTCATTGAAATAATGGATAAAAATTTTCAAGAGGAACCATTGGTAAATAAGTTTCTTAGAAAATTTGGTAGTTCTGCGATGAAGCCGAGCAATTTTAGATCGAATAAGGGTGTTTATACCCTCAATGTCTTTAGTAAATTGCTTACCGATCAGGTGCTGAAGATAAGGTAAAAGAGCCTTAAATCCATCAAATGCATCGGTGCAATAAAATCCAACCTGAATGTTGAGATGCTTAATTTGAAGCATTAAACTTCGCAGTTGTTTTTTAGAGCGTTTGCCCATCGTAATGGCTAGTATTTCTTTGGTATCGGGGGTGTAAGCATAAAATATCCACACTTTTTTACCCTTGTGATGGACAAAGGAATACAATTCATCGATCTGCACGCGCTCGTAATAGGAACGCTGGGGACGAATCTTTACCCCACGTCCTTGCTCTAATATGAATCGCAAGGTAGCTTTTGGACTGATGCCGAAAACTTTATTGCAATCGCGAATGCCACTACCATGAAGTAAAGAACTTTTTACCTGAGCTTTTACCAAAGGATCACATCCCTGATAAAAGTACTCCTGTTGAAATTGTTTGCCACAGTCTTTGCACAAAAAGTTCTGTCTTCCAGTGCTTTTTTTGCCGTTTTTCACGACTTTTGGACTGTGGCAATGAGGACAGTTCACTTTGATACTTATTAGACACATTTATCAAAGCTACGCCTCATTGTCCATTTTTTTTATGCTTCATACATTCTACCTCACGACC
>JANRME010000150.1:0-13827 GCA_033761835.1 Saprospiraceae bacterium | reverse complement strand
ATAAACTCTACCAGATTAATCAGCCCCCAAAAGAGGAAAATAGAAATCAACCCCGTACCGATTTTTACAAATACAATATCTAAGAAAGTGGGGATGACAATACGCAGAAAATTTTTTATATAATTGATAAATAAAGTATTAAGCGCTATAAAAAGTGTAAGTGGAACGATATAAAATGTAAAATTGCTATAATAAGACTGCTCTCCCTCTTTAACCAATAAATTGGGCAAAATATCTTTAGCCAATGGCGCTAACAAAGTAAAAAGTAGAAACCCTATGATCGTTAAAATCAGCATTAAAAATAAAAATCCATGATGCTGCTTTTCATCGTTGCGAAAGGTCGGGAAGTAGCGTACCACCAGATTGGAAGAGCCCAGCGATACGAACGGCGTGATAATCATAGCCCAACTCAACAGAAACTGAAATAAACCAAGTTCGCCATTTCGCAAGCAGTATGGGTAAATAAAAAGCGCATTCACCGCACCCAGCCCAACGCCTATGTAGGTCACAATGCTATCCTTAATCCCTTGTCGTTGAATGATTCCCATTATGTTTGCTTAAAATTCATGTAAATAAACGCAAATGTTTTTGTTCTGTTGCAAATGACTTTGGCTTTGTGAGATAAGCGAAATTTATCGAACTTTGGGCTTTTGAAAATTGTACTAATGACTAAGGAAAATCCAAAAATTTCAATTCTGATTTGTACTTATAATCGCTGCGACATCCTCACAGAATGCTTGGAATCATTGACCAAGCAAACGGCTTCGCCTGATGATTTTGAAGTATTGGTCATCAATAATAATTCGAACGACCAAACCCAGCAGGTAGCGGAAAATTTCATTGGTAAAGTGCCCAATCTTCGCCTCATTATTGAAATGCAGCAAGGATTGAGTTATGCGCGCAACCGCGCTTACCAGGAAGCAAAAGCGGAATGGGTATTATATTTAGATGATGATGCTTTAGCCTCGGAAAACCTTGTGGAACGGGCGTTATGGACGATTGTACATCATAATTTTAAAATGTTTGGCGGCGTAGCTTTACCTTGGTATAAATATCCGAAACCGCATTGGTACAAAGATAAATACGTGGCAACCAATCAATTACCGTATAAAACCGTCTCCAAAATTCACGGCGATCAATTTGCGATTGGCTGCATTATGGTCATTCATAAGCCAACGCTGGCGCAATATGGCGGCTTCGACGTGCGACTCGGTATGATTGGTACTAAAATCGCTTATAATGAAGAAGTCGAATTGCAAAAAAGATTTCGAGCAGATGACATTGCCATTGCGCATGACCCTGCTTTATTCATTCAACATTTAGTTGCACCTTATAAATTAGATGTAGATTGGTTTTTTAAATCTGCATTCGCATTAGGGCGCGATAATGTAAGTTCTAAAAATGTAAATAAAAACCCTTTTAATTTGTTATTAATCAGTTTGGTAGCCTTCGGTATGATGTTGGTTCATCTCATTATTTACACACCACGACTCTTGCAAAAAAAATATTACATCGAAAACTGGCTGATTGATGTATTCAAAAAAGTGGCGAAGCGCGTGGGGACGGTTTATACAGCTTTATTAAAGAGATAATAATTCATCTATCATTTTTTTAAAATAAAATTTACCTTTTCTTGTAAAATAGGTAATAATTCTTGAGAAAACCAGGAGTTTTTGGCTAACCAAAAGCGATTGCGCGGCGAAGGATGGGGTAGGGGTATAAAATTTGGTAAATAATCTTTAAAATTTATAACCGTTTCTGTAAGATTATTTTTTGCCTGATCTTTTAAGTAATAATATTGTGCATATTGACCAATTAAAATAGTTAACTTTATATTGGACATATATTGTAATAATTGCTCATGCCAAAGCGGGGCGCACTCTGGTCGCGGCGGTAGGTCGCCCGATTTACCTTTGCCAGGATAGCAAAAACCCATTGGCATCAAGGCAATTTGGGTCGCATCATAAAAAGTTTCTTTGCTCACATTCAACCACTTACGCAATTGGTCGCCGCTTGGATCATCCCAGGGAATACTACTTTCGTGCACTTTTTTGCCCGGAGCTTGCCCAATAATCAGGATTCTGCTCTTAGGATTCCCCGCCAATACTGGATTTGGCCCAAGTGGGAGATGCTGACTACAAACGGTGCATTGCCGGATCTTATGCAACAAATTTTCCATAAGTATTACCTAATTCGCCAACCCTTCAAACAACCATTCCGCCAATAATTGCCTATTCTTCTCTACCACAACACGTTGTTGATCTGAATAATTCTTAATATTTGCCAGTTCTATAAAAACCGAAGTGGGCTTGCATTCGCGGAGCATGTGCAGATCGCGCGCTTCCACTTCACCCCAGTAGCCTCTGTCTTTTTGGTAGGCGGCGTACTTTTGTTTGAACGTTTTTTGGAGCTTTTCTGCTAAATTTTTACCGGACTCGCTGGTAGCATGATGACAGAAAAATGCATCAATGCGCGTACCAACGCTACGGGAATCGACATGAATCATCACCGCTATTTGATTATTGTTGCCGACCAAACGATTTTTATCATATAATTCATTAATAATATCCGAACGCTGAAAGAGCCGTGCTTTCTGGCCTGTAGGTAAATCCTCACCGCCCCAAGCTACTTCATCCTGATCGCATTTGAGTAATTCCTCCGAACGGATGCCATCGTCTGGGTCGCGTACAATCATATAAGCTGTAGCCCCATGCGACACCAACAAGCGACACAAGCGCAGCGACACATCATAAGCGTATTCATCCTCACAAATAGTACGACCAGCCCGCTTTGCGGTAGCACCAGGATCAGGCCCGCCGTGTCCACTCGAAATGTAAAAAACTTTACCTTTCAACTTGTTGCTAATCAAAGGAGTATAAGCTAAAGCATCGCCAAAAATAGGGAATACGCGTTTTTTTCCGCTTTTAGCAATTTCGGGATCGGGTTCGATAGGGGAGGGGATTTCCAAATCCGCACTTGGGCAATGAAGTTCGTGATAAGGCACCCAAAGCACTTTATCCTTTTGAAATTTTTCTTGCCGGAGCGACAACTCATGCATCCGTTCGTTATAATGCTGGATGCGCAAAGCCGTGTTGAAATCATCAATGCCAATACTGCTGCGAATGGTTTTGCCGTTGAAATCATACATCATAATCGGCAGGAAATAAGATTTACCGACAATCAAAGGCGTCTTCCGACTAATTTTGTTGAGTTTATAAAATTGATCGAAATTGCAGGAATATTGCTCCAATTGGTAGCGCCGCAACATCGAAATGATACCGTCGCCGGCGAGGGCTTCCACCTTGTGAAATCTGGCGGCATCGCTGGCAAAGCACTCTGCCGAAAACAAGAAAATAAAGAGGAATTGGAACAATCGCATCATGCTGCTAAACATCACTTTGGTTAATGGTAGGAGCAAATTTAAGGAATTGTGCATTGAAAATAGACAAATGACGATTTTTTAAGTTTTTGATTGATAAGCTTTTGCAAATTTTGCAAAAAAGCTTTCAAAGTTTATCAAAATCTTCGGAAGTTTGGCTGCAATATGAATTTATTCAAAGAAACCCTTGTCTTATTGCGCAAAGAAGCGCTGCTCGAACTGCGCATGAACTATGCCATCAGCGGGATTTTGCTGTATGTGTTTTCCACCGTATTCATTGTTTATGTGGCCTTTGTGCAACTCCAACCGCAGGTATGGAATGCTTTATTCTGGATTATTACATTATTTGCTTCGGTGAATGCGATTGTGAAAAGTTTTATACAAGAAAATAGTGCGCGGCAATTATATTATTATAGCATCGCTAATCCCATCGCCATTTTATTGTCAAAAATCATTTATAATGCGCTCCTTTTGATGGTATTAAGCGTTCTTTGTTGGGTAGGATTAGGATTTGTAGGTGGCAATCCGGTGAAAGATGTGGGGCAGTTTGTGCTGGCGATTTTTCTGGCGAGCGTGGGGTTTTCGATCACATTTACTTTTATTTCAGCCATTTCAGCAAAAGCAGATAATAGCGCGACTTTAATGGCAATCCTGAGTTTTCCGCTCGTGATTCCCATTTTGCTGACGCTTATTAAGCTCTCTGCCAATGCTTTACGCTTACTCAATGATACTGGCATTATGAAAGATGTGTGGGCACTTGTGGGTATTGATTTGATGTTGCTGGCGGTGGCCCTAGTATTGTATCCGTTTTTGTGGAAAGATTGAATGGCGGTTGAAAAGTTGAAGGGTTGATATATTGAAGGATGATTGTCTATTATCCAAAGTCTAATATCTAAAGTCTTAAAAATGAAAAGATTCTGGTGGAAAGCGCTGGGTGTTTTGATTTTGTTGTATGTGTTTGCGGTAGGTCTGTTGACGCCGATCAAACCCGGAATTGCAGAATTGAAAGTTGGCAATGCCAAAGCAGGTCAGACAATCACTATTGAGGCAGTTGGCTATAATACGCATTTCGCAGAAGCAGCTAATTCCAATCGAGTGTGGCTCGTGCAAGGCGCGGATTTCGTACTACCGGCACTGCAAGTTAATGCTTTGAATGAGAATATGTTATCTTTACAATTTGACTTGCCGCCCTTTTTGCCAAGTGCCAAAAAACGGGAAGAATTTAGCTTATTGTTCGATAATCCTATCGATGGCCGCTTTATTTCCGAACAAACCATTGCCATTACCCAGGATTCTATTGATTCACAGCAGGGTAAAGCTCTTTGGAGTGCTGCCAAAGTAGAGGATTTGAGTGATCGTGCGGGTATGGCTTTTCCATATCTGGCGCAGTTGAAAGAGACGATTCGGAATTTGTATTTCCATGTATCGCTTTGGTTTGCGATGACCATTTTATTTATAGCAGCGATGGTTTTTAGCATTCGGTACCTGCGTCATTTTCGGGAGGAAGACGATCGTAAGGCAAAGATTTTGACAACGATTGGCTTGATGTATGGCGTGTTGGGCATTATTACTGGTGCGATTTGGGCCAAAAACACTTGGGGTGCCTATTGGAGTTGGGACCCGAAACAGAACATGACCGCCATTGCCTTGCTGATTTATTTTGCTTATTTCGTGCTGCGAAATGCTTTTGAAGACCAAGAGAAAAAAGCCCGACTGGCCGCAGTTTATAATATTTTTGCGTTTGCTACGCTTATTCCACTTACTTATATCTTGCCACGTATGGCGGAGAGTTTGCATCCAGGTGCAGAGGGTAATCCTGGCTTGGCCTCGCAAGATTTGGACAGCACCATGCGGATGGTTTTTTATCCTGCTATCATTGGCTGGACGCTTTTGGGGCTGTGGATTGGACAAATTTATCTCCGTGCCGAACGATTGAAAGCAAAATTGCTCGACGATTTTACATAATTGACCCATAACAAATTGTTAAATGGATAAAAAATATCGCTTTTTACAAAATTATATTCTGTTAAGACGCTTGGTTAAGTCAAAAAATAGTGGGAGTTTTACCGCTCAAAAACAAGGGACGATGAAAAAATCCTGCCTGTTGTTGCTACTCTTTATATCGTTTTCTATTCAACCAGCTTCTGCGCAAAATGCCGATTTCATGCAAAGCATCGGCAAAATGTACGTCGTAGTGGCAGTAATTGCGGCGATTTTTATTGGCATCGTTGTGTTTTTGATTTATTTAGACAGAAAGCTAACCAAATTGGAGAACCAAATTAAAGATCATGACCCAACCTAAACAGAGTTTCTTTCAGAGCGTTCAGAACTATTTTGACAAGGCGGCCCACTATACAAAGTTAGAGCAAGGGTTGCTCGAGCAAATCAAAGTCTGCAATGCTGTTTATCAAGTGCATTTTCCGGTCAAAATAGATGGCGGTGTGAAGGTAATCGAAGCTTACCGGGTGCAGCATAGCCATCACCGCGCTCCTACGAAGGGTGGTATCCGTTACAGCAATCATGTGAATCAAGACGAAGTGATGGCCTTAGCCGCGCTGATGAGCTACAAATGCGCCATTGTAGATGTACCTTTTGGCGGTGCGAAAGGCGGCGTAAAAATTAATCCCTGGGAATACTCACCCGAAGTACTGGAAAAGATTACCCGACGCTACACAACCGAATTGATTCGACGCAATTTTATTGGACCCTCGATTGACGTACCTGCGCCTGACTATGGAACCGGTGAACGCGAAATGGCCTGGATTATGGACACTTACCGAACTTTTAAAGGCGAAGAAATTGACGCAGCAGGTTGTGTGACAGGCAAGCCAGTCACTCAAAATGGGATTCGGGGACGGACAGAAGCAACGGGGCGAGGCGTATTTTATGGCATCCGGGAGGCTTTCAGTTTCAAAGAGGACATGAAAAGATTAGGCTTGGAGCCAGGCTTGGAAGGTAAAACCATGATTATTCAAGGTTTGGGGAATGTGGGGTCTTACACCGGTATGGTTTCGCAGGATGAAGGCGGTATCAAAATCGTGGGTGTTGGAGAAGTAGAAGGCGCAGTTTATAATCCGAAAGGTATTGATATTCATGCCCTGATGGCTTACCGTAAAGAGCACAAAACCATCGAAGGTTTTCCTGGAACGCAGTTTTTGAAAAAAGAAGACCGCGAAAAAATCTTGGAATTTGAATGCGATATTTTGGTGCCAGCAGCCTTGGAAAATGTGATCAATTCTGAAAATGCACATTTGATCAAAGCAAAAGTTATTGCCGAAGCTGCCAATGGCCCGACCACGTTTTTAGCCGAGCAGGAATTGCTCAAAATGGGCAAGATCATTATTCCTGATGTATTTTTGAATGCTGGCGGGGTGACGGTTTCCTATTTTGAATGGTTAAAAAACCTATCGCATATGCGTTTCGGGCGTATGGAAAAACGCTTCGATCAGAAACATTCGGAAGACTTGGTAGATGTGGTTGAAAATTTGACTGGTAAGAAATTGCGCTCCGAGGAACGCTACCAGGTAGTGCGCGGTGCTGAAGAAATAGATTTGGTACGTTCGGGTTTGGAAGAAACGATGATTAATGCGTACCATCAAATCCGCGAAATTATGGTACAACACAATGAAGTGCAAGACCTTCGTACAGCGGCATTTATGAATGCTATTCTCAAAATTAGCAACGATTACTTGAATATGGGGATCTTCCCGTAATGATATTTGGACACATAGCCGCCGGAAATGGAACAAATCCGTTTCCGGCGTTTTTTTCGATTTGCCTATGCTTTATTCAAAATTTTATTGCAAAAAATTTTGTTTCTTTGAAATAAAAAAAAATTAACAAAGGTTTCTTAACTTTCCGCCTGAATTTTATTTTTTTATTTTGTTTTCCCTTTTCAAAAGAAAACTAAATACGATGTCCGAAAAATTAGACAAAATTGACCTCAAGATTCTCAAGATTTTACAAGAGAACAGCAAAATTACGAACCTTGATTTATCGAAAAAAATAGGCCTTTCGCCTGCGCCTACGCTCGAACGAGTAAAAAAATTGGAACAAAGCGGAGTAGTAGAAAGCTACCACGCGAAGGTCAATCCTCAAACGATTGGTTTGAATGTCAAGACCTTTGTGTTGGTGTCCTTAGCTTGGCAGAAAGAAAATGCGCTCAATAATTTCTTGGATAAGATCAGAGAAATTGAGGAAATCGTAGAATGTTATATCATCACTGGCGAAGCGGATTTTTTGATCAAGATTGTATGCAAAGATATTCCCACTTACGAGCAGTTGCTCTTCAAAACGCTTTCGCAAATAGAAGAGATTGAGCGCCTAAAAACCTTGATGACGCTTTCAACGGTTAAAGATTCCAAGCTTTTACCTTATAAATACGAATAAACCTGGGTTTAAAGTCAACCCGTGTGTTTTAAACTTTCGAGCCGCTGCTACCGATTCGTTCGGTGGGCGGCTCTTGTATTATCTTCATTTTGAAATTCAGGATGATATTAATTCGGCATATCAGATGCCTACTTACTTACTGATGATGTTTTATTTCAGGATTTTCTGATTGCTGGCATCCGTCTTATGGCTTCTAATATTGAATAAAATATGCAGGCATCCAAGCAAACCTTGTTGTGGCAAATCAATAACGACGAGTTTTCCAGCGCTTCGTATGTGTTTGGTACTATGCACGCGCGCGATCAGCGTGTTTTTCAGCGATTGGGCAAAGTGTATGAAGCCATTGCGAACTGTGACGCTTTTGCCGCTGAATTCAATTTGAATGATACCGACATCGGTCAGAGTTTACAAGCTTTTTTGATGCCTGAGAATATGAGTATAGAGGATTTGCTTCCGTTCAAAAAATACCAGAAACTAAGACGGGTTATTCTCAAAATATGCAATATCGAATTAAACTTTTTGAAATACAACCAGCCCATTTTTGTATCCAATTTCATCGAAGAGCGCATTTTGTCGAATGATATGCCTTTGGCACTTGACCAGCATCTTTGGCAATATGCTGCAGAGCAAGATAAAATAATGCTTGGCATTGAAACGCTAGCGGAGCAAATTGCCATATTAGGGAGTATCCCGATCAAATATCAGGTTCAAGCGCTGTTGTCCACGACTCGAAATATCTCTCGCCATCGCCATAATTTATTGGGGATGGCGCGTTGGTACGAAAAGGGCGATATTCAACAATTGTACCGAACATCTCGGCGCGGGGCGCATGGCTTGCGCAAATTATTATTGTACGATCGGAACAACCAAATGGCCCAACGAATCGAGTCAATCATAAAAAATCAAACGACTTTTTGTGCGATTGGTGCAGCGCATTTGGCGGGCACAAAAGGCGTTTTGCGATTCTTAAAACAGAAAGGTTTGAAAGTGAAACCTGTACAAATGAAATAAAAAAGCCCGCCTTCGTTCTATCGAACTTCGGCGGGCGGTGAAATTAATTTTCTTTTACAAAATGCTTCGATATAAAGGCTCTGCCCGAACCAGATTTAAAATACTTCTCCAATTCGAAAGCTTTGTATTTATTGGGAATTGCGATATAAAAAATCATTTCAATCGGTAATCGAGCTTTTGTAGCTGGTACCCAACCTGATTCATGCCGATGGAGTCTGTCTTCCAAATTAGCTGTACAGCCAGTATAGAGTTTTTTATCTCTGCACATTAAAATATAAACAAACCACATAAGAAATGATATTTAGCGGACTCCGTCCGCCGAAGCCCTTGTACTTTTAGACGAGTAACATTAGGAAAAGTAACATAATAAAAAGCCCGCCTTCGTTCTATCGAACTTCGGCGGGCGAAGGCGGAGGGAGAGGGATTCGAACCCCCGGTCCGCTCATCACGGACGGCTGTTTTCAAGACAGCTGCAATCAACCGCTCTGCCATCCCTCCAGTTAAATGATTCTCTGGCTTCTTAGGAAATGGTAGTCATCTATAATCTATAGTACAACTACTTGCAAAACCTGATTTCTTAAAGCGAGTGCAAAGGTAATTACCTTTTGCAAAAAGCAAAACCATTTTTCAAGAAAAAAGATTCCAACAATGTGTTGAAACCTTAGTTTTGAAAGTATTTTTATATATTATTGTGTTTATTGAAGATTTTTTTTGTGAAAAATATAAAAAAGATTATTTTTGTAGCGGAAGAAATGATTCTCTTCCTTTTTCTTCAGAATTACACATCAAATTGGCTTGCATTCAAAGGGAAATCTTTGTTTTGAACTATATTATTTTTGAGTATTTGATTTAATTTTGACAATACTACTTTTTAAATAGGCATTGTTTTTTACTACCCAACAAATTCTCGCAGCTCGCTACATGAATGGCAATAAACTTGTCTTTTGGTCATAATGACTTATAAAGACATCGTTGTTATCTTATTTATTCCGAAAATGATATAAACATTAAGCTGTTAGGCATTACTAAAAACCCAACAAATTCCCTCACTTTTCTACATGAATGGCAATACATTCGCCTTCGGATCATGATGATCTATGAAGGGCCGGATTGCATTTTATTTATTTCAAAATGATGCATTTTATATAATCACCATTAAAGTATAAAATTACCATTTTGAAAGCCCAACAAATACACGCATTTCACTACCTGAGAGGCAATAGCCTTATCCCTTGTTTATAACGGATTTTGAAAAAATATAATTATTTCCTTCGTTTTATGAAATGAAGGAAAGGTTTATTTATTGATTATTAAGCCTTTGGCGAATATAAATTTACATTTATGAAACCTTTTTACACTTCTTACCTGCGTTTGATTTTTGCAATTGCGATTTCTTTTGTTTTTGGGAGCGCTTTTGCAGCTACCTTCACGGTGACCAACCTCAATGACTCGGGCGTCGGCTCCCTTCGCCAAGCCATTATTGATGCCAACGCTTCCGGCGCGGGCCCACATACCATCAATTTTGCCGTGTCGGGCACGATTCCGATCAATTCTGCGCTTCCGGCGATCGCCAATTCCGGCATCACGATAGATGGTGGAGGAAGTATTACTATTAATGCCCAAGGCGGCGATATTAATCGGGATATTTTCACCATCAATGCTTCTAATACAACTATCAAAGGCTTTACTGTGCAAAACACTGGTAGCCAGTGCTTTGAAGTCGGGGGCAACCTTTCCAATGTCACCATTCAGGACATTATTGCCAACCACACCTCTAATGTAATGGACAATATTGTCTATGTGAGCGGCACTTCTACCAATATGACGATCAAAAATGTGATGTGTCTGGCAGGTATGCAGGATGGTTTTCGAGCTTTTCACTTCCAGGGAGGGACGCAGACCAATCTCCTTTTGGAAGACATTACCGCCAATGTGCAGTACCAAGGTATTTATTTTGAGAATACAAATGTGAATAATCTTGATATTATCAATGCGACCATCTATGGGTCTTATGATCATATTTACTTCGCTGGTGGTGCATCCTATACGGCTAATGATGTAACCATTGATGGGGAAAACACGGCTAGCCTGTATTCACAGCGCGATGGTGGAGGAACCGCTATGATTTTTTGTAATTATACCAAAACCAATTGGCAGATTAAGAATATCACTTTAGATGGTGATCGCGCCAATACGGTGGATGACGCCAATTACGGCATTCGTTTTGACAATGCTAGCAATGGTATTACAATTGATGAGGTATTAGTAAAAGACTTAGATATTTATAGTATTTGGTTTAATGGGGCAGCTACCAATATTACCATTGATGATACTGACGTAACCACGCCTACCAATGGACATGGCACCACGATGCAGGGTATCCGCTTTGAAAATACGGTGACCACGCTTAATATGAACAATGTGGTGATTGATATGGATATGGCGGGTACAACAGATGATGCCGATTATGGAATTTTATTCGCGCATGGATATCAAAGAACAGGTGTTACCCTCAACAATGTGACTATTAATGAAGCCGATGGCGATGGTATCTACGTGGATGGTCCTGTGACCAATTTTGCACTCACGAACTCTACGCTGACGAATAACTACGATAATATTGAATTCTACAATGGTTATAACCATAGTAATCTTAATATTACCAACAGTACGCTTACTGGCGCTACGCGTGCCGGCATTTTAATTAATACTGGTGCAGGTGTCAATAACGGTACGATTTCCGGTAACAATATTTCCAATAACGGCTCCAACGGTTTATGGTTCATATATGGTGATGGTACCAGAGCATTTACCGTTTCTAATAATACCATTTCTTACAATGGCGGCGCCGGTATTTATGTCAATAGCAGTCCCGATGCGATCAACATCACCCAAAACAGTATTTTCCGAAATACGGGTAATGGTATCGAACTCGACGGCGGTGGTAACCTCAGCTACGAAGGTACGAATCGCCCGACGGTGACCGGCTCTACGGACATGGGCGGCGGTATGTGGAAAGTGAATGTGAGTCTGCCTACTATCTGTAATGCAGCAGGCGGCTGTACAGTGGAAATTTTTGCTAACAACTCCAGCGACGACGTAGAGGGGCGCTATTTCGTGCAATCCTTCTCTGGTTTGGCAGGCGGCAGCCATGTGCTGACAGTGGCTTCCTGCACGGCAATTCCTTGTACGGGCATCCCCTATGGCTTCTGGACGGCTACTTTGAAGGTAGCCAATACCGGTTCGGTTTCCGAATTTAGTAATAAGCAAACGATGAAAACCCAGGGTCCGGCAGCCGTGGACGCAGGCGTAGCGCTCTGGCTCGATGCACAGGATGCATTATCAGGAAATCTACCCAACGGCACAGGCTGGCAGGATCGCTCCGGGAATGATCGGGATTTTGACCTGGTTTTTGGCACACCCAACCGCGGTACAAGCGGCTTGAATTACAATCATTATCTGCAGTTCAATGGTGGTAGTTATCTCCGTTCCAGTAAAAGCCCCTTTGTGAATGGTTTTACCGCGGGTGAAGTGATCGTGGTAACGCGGGCGTACTATCGGCACGTCAGTCAAGGCGCGCCTTATGACTTGGGTGGCGGTTATAATTCTCATTATACCTGGGGGAATGAAATCGTTTACAATGATTTTGGTACCAATCCGCGCTTTGCGTGGAATCCGGCTACCAATACAGTCGCTGAAAATAAAGGTGGCGCTATTACTTCGGTGAGTGGCACGCGCTTAGATGTTCGGGAATGGAATATTTTCCAAACCTACTCGGCATCCGGCGCTTGGGGTACAGGCTTCAATGGTAAATTCGTTGCAACGACTGCAACTAACACGCCTAATTTTACACTGGCAGGTGGTAATGAGCATATCGGCGCAGTATCAGGTTGGACTTTCTACGGCGACGTGGCAGAAGTGGTGATGTATAGCAGAACGCTGACTACCGTCGAACGCCAAAAAGTCAATTCTTATCTCGCTTTGAAATATGGCACGAGCCTCGACCAGATTGCCACCAATCAGGATTACTACGCCAGCGATTGGAACGGCACAACCGGCACGCGCATGTGGCAAAACGACAACGACGGCTACGAATGGAATATCTTCGGGATCGGTCGGGACAATAACTCCGGTTTGCAACAAAAACAATCCGAATCTACCGAACAGAACGCGATCCTTTCCGTAGCCATCGGCAGCAGCGTAGCGGCTTCCAACGAGGCGAATACGGCTTCTATTGGCAATAATTTGTCCTTCCTCACTTTTGCAGATAATAATCAATTGCAGCGCTTTGGTCCGGCGGTGACGGCTACCAATTCCAACTTCCGAATGCACCGCACCTGGAAAACCGACAAAGTCAACTGGGCGGCGGGCAGTACCGTGACCTTCCAGTTTGGCGAGGATTTTGCAGGCAATTACTTGCTGATTTCTTCTAATGCTACTTTCACGGGTATTACTTCCGAATTACTCCTCGATGCCAACGGCGCAGTATCTTTCAACAGCGATTTGCTGGCACATGGTAGCTTCTTCACCGTCGGTGCGAAAATGCAACTGCCCGGCTGCGTGACACCACCCGTAGTGAGTTATCCGAATTATCAGGAATATTACAATAACGTTCATTATGCTTTTAATAATCCGGTAGGTTATGGTTATAATACCAACCTGACTGGTACGCAGGATGTGGATAAAAAAATCGCTTTCTCCGGCTATTACGCTCGTAATTTCGATAATAGTTTTGGTTGTGATAATTGTAGCTTCATCTATCGAGCGAAGTTGAACATCACTACTCCCGGAACTTATACTTTTTATATGTATAGTGATGATAACGGTGATATTTATGTGGATGGCGATTTGGTGGCGAGTGTATATACCTGTTGTTATGAAACAAGTGGTACGATCACCCTCTCGGCTGGTGTGCATGATGTGGAAGTGCGCCAATCGGAAGGTGGCGGCGCAGATTATGTGAGAGTGCGTTATTCCGGTCCGGGTGTGCCGCTGCAAATATTGCCCGTCACTGCGTTAACATCCTACACCGCGCCGGGCGTACAAAC
>JANRME010000149.1:0-22886 GCA_033761835.1 Saprospiraceae bacterium | reverse complement strand
TCGCATTTTCAGATAAATACAAAGCCAGTTGGTTTATAAAAGCTTCACCATTGTCAAAACCTGGTCCATTACTTGTTGGAGCATTAAAATCTATTTTGTTACGCTTTTTTATACCTATTTACATCCTATTGGCGGTTTTTATTATTTCATTTTGGGGATTAAAAACCATAGACGATTGCTTGTTTGGTTTATTAGGAATCAGCTTGTTTTTAATTATAGCGGCATTGCTGGCCTTTCGGAAAATCCCTTTTTCTGAATCATGGGCCAATATGAACAAAGGCACTAATTTTGCAAATTCGATGTTGGTATTGATAATCGGCAGCTTTTTGGGGCTTTTACATTATTTAATTGTAAATCAATTCATTTTGATGCTTGGCTTAGCCGGGGTATTCATCGTTTTGATTTATTTCATTTATCGAAGCTACTTGCGCCTTGATTGGCGATTTATAAGCTAATTGGGTTTTATCAAACCTGCCTTTAACGAAAGCTTAACAGCCCTGAGCTTGTCTGTTCGGAATAATTTCTTTCTTTTCGTATGTCTATTTCATAAAAAAAAAGACTATGAATCGAATTGGGAAGTTGCTATTCCTATCCATATTGTCAAATTTGATGCTCTATGGTTGTGTTTCGGCACAAGACGAAAACAAGTCGCCAGCCTTGCCCGCACCAGCCAAGATGTTGGGTAATATTGCGGTATATGATGAATTTGATAATATAGAACCGATTTTTCATCAACAATCCGATACGACTTATGTCATTAATTTTTGGGCTACCTGGTGCAAACCTTGTGTAGAAGAATTGCCTTATTTTGAACAATTGTACGAAGCATTAAAAGGCCAAAAAGTAAAAATCATCCTGTTGAGCTTGGATTTCCCCCGCCAATTAGAAAGCAAATTGGTGCCTTTTGTACAAGAAAATCGCTTAAAATCAGAAGTGATTGCGCTAACCGATGGGCAGTTCAGCGTTTGGATTGATAAAATAAGCCCGGAATGGACTGGCGCGATTCCGGTGACGATGATTTATAATGCTCAAAAACGTCATTTCTATGGTGAACAGTTTGCCAGCTACGAAGATCTTGAAAAATTGGTAAAAGCGTTTCTTTGATATATCAGAACAGGGCGTTCAAACCACCATAAAATCTGACTTCTCACCGATATATTCTGACTTCTAATAATTTTTAACCATAAAAATATTTGTTATGAAAAAAGTTCTTGGAATAGTTGCATTGATGGCACTTGCTGTGGCAATTTGGGTAGCGGCGGTGGATGTGAATAACACACCCGATATGCCAGGTTTAAAGGTTGGCGACACCGCCCCTGATTTTAAATTGAAGAATGTGGATGGCAAAATGGTATCGCTCAAGGATTATAACGATGCCAAAGGTTACATCGTGATTTTCACCTGCAATACTTGCCCCGTTGCCAAGGCTTATGAAAATCGCATTATTGAATTGCATAATAAGACTGCACCGAAAGGCTATCCAGTAGTTGCGATTCAACCAAACGACCCAAGCGTACAGCCTGGCGATAGCTTTGAGGCAATGCAGGCGCGTGCTAAGGCGGAATCGTATCCATTCGCTTATTTGTTCGACGATGGGCAAAAAATATATCCGCAATATGGCGCAAGCCGCACTCCGGAGGTTTATTTATTGGACAAAAACCTGAAACTGCGCTACACCGGCGCGATTGATGACAATCAAAACTCCTCTGCTGTTACGGTCAACTACGTAGAAAAAGCAATTGCAGCGATTGAAGCAGGCAAGGAGCCAGATCCGAGTCTGGTAAAAGCAGTTGGTTGCGGCATCAAAGCAAAGAAAAACTATTAATAGTATCAGCTATTTTAAAAAAAAGAGCGTCATCCGAAATCGAATGGCGCTCTTGCCTTTTGTGCTAAAGCTAAATGTTATCTTGTTTTTCTCAATATTGAATCCAAAATTATACGATATCGGAATCAGAAGAAGCGCCTTCTTCGCTGTGTGGTTCTTCGTCCACCTTGCGCCAGCCCTGACGCAACCAACGAATTACACCCCCGATTGCAATTGCTGTGAGAACAAATACAATCAATTTACCTGGAAAGGCCATCATGCCGATCAGTTTTAGCGCTGCGAAAAAGCCTACAGAGATCGCAATAAGCGACGCTTTATTCCAATCGCGCTTCAGGTAGCGCTCTAATTCATAAGTAGCGACAATCGCCGTCAAAGAACCTGCCAAAGTCATACCAATTGCATAACTACTCATCATAATAAAACCTACAGGAATGCCGATAACAGTAATAAATGCTAATAAAGATAAGAACGGTACACCAATCATGAAGGTTATTCCTGTGCTGATGTATTTCCCAATATTTGCTTGGATTTGGCCGCTATTTTTATTGAAAAATTTGTCAAAAAAGCCTACCATCAAAGAAATCAACAAAGCCGCTGACAACAAACGATACGCCATGAATCCGGCGATGCCTTTGCGAACCCAACGCTCTTCGATGCGGGCTTTGAATTTTAAATTTTCATTATATTTAGCTTTTGCGCCATCCACTAAATGATTTTCAAAATCCAGGTTTTTACTTTCTGTCCAATACTCTACATTGCCGTGAAAACGAGCATCCGAGCCAAGTATCAGCGTTTCAGCGGCGAGTTGAGAACTACTTTTCGCCTCCCCATAAAATCTAATCTCGCCAGCCTTTATCAACAGCTCATTTTCAGCAACACCATTGAAATTAACCTCTCCACCAACGATTTTCATCTTGCCTTTGGCAATACCCTCAAATTTTACTTCGCCACCAGCGATGTAAATATCACCGTGAATCTCTACACCGGGCTTCACTTCGAGTTCGCCTCCTGTGATGACCAAATCACCCATGATATTTGCAAAAATCGTCACTTCGCCGCCACCTACACGCACGTCGCCACCTACGATACCTCTGATAGTCAATTCGCCTCCAGTCAATAAAATATCTTGATTTACCGCTTCGTTGATTCTAATTTCTCCGCCTGCACCAATGATGTCACCGTTTACAGTGGCATTGATAGTCACATTTCCACCTGCTACATATAGATTTTCATTCACTGTATTATTGATGCTCACCTGTTCGCCGCCGCGTACAGTAGAGGCATGGACGGGCAGCAAACTTGCCAGAAAGCATAAGAAAGTCAAAAGGATAATTGTCTTTTTCATGATATTAAGAACTTGTGATGGATTCAAATCAAAAACCAAAACGAAAATAGGGCTAGATTTAATAGATATGCATAAAAATTCGCCAGAATGGGCATTTTCATAGACAGAAGTGAGCCTGGTCAAACGCGATCGACAATCAATAAATTATTGCAATACGTTTTCAAAAGCTGTAAATATCTTTGAGCAATGCTTAAATCTTGGTCAGCACTGTTATTTTGCATAGCGCCGAGGCAAGTCACTTTCAATCGCACATTGGCGCGATAAAGTTTGTAATAAAGGAAGATTTTTTGATCGGTTTCATTCTGAATACAGGGCATTCGCTGAAAGTATTCTTTTAAAAAAAGATGTTCAAGATCGGGGCGATTGTAAAAGTCAAAATCTAAACACAAAAACGCGATTTCATCCAGCATATCCACGTACCGAAAGGAATCGTTGAATTCAATACAATCAAAAATAACCGGTTCATCCAATAAAAAAATATTGCCGGAGTGCAAGTCGCCATGCCCATCAATCACGAATCCCTGAGCGCTGCGCTCCTGAAAGCGCTGGGTATTTTTCTCAAGAAATTGGGTCGAAAGCTGAACCGCGGTTTCAAGTATTTCCTGCGAATTAGCGCCCCAGTTTTTTTTTACGAAATCGCCAATTTTTAAAATATCAATAAACTTTTCATTCAAATCCTGTAAATCAAATGGTGCTTTAATAATATTTGTTTTGTTATGAAAATCGGCTAATTGTATCGCTAATTGTTTTATTTGAATTGCTTCTATTTTGTTGCTTTCCAATAATGTGTGCATCTGGCGATTCGCGTCCAATCGCTTCATTTGCACAGTGTAATCAATGATACGACCATCAGCTTCGCCATCAATTTTTATAGCCGAATTATATTGCCGAACAGGTAAGACATTTAGATAAACTCCGGAGGTTAAACGCTGATTGAGAATAAGCTCGCGCTCACAGGAGTATTTTCGGGCATCCAACGTAGAAAAATCTAAAAAAGAAAATTGCAGCGGTTTTTTGATTTTGTAAGCAAATTGATCGGTGAGCAGCACCCAGGAAATGTGGGTTTCCACTAATCTCAAGGTGTTTGTTTTCTCCGGTACGTTGCGCTGTTCAATCAGCGTTTCAATCTGCTGGGCGGTCATGCCGTTGAATTTACATAGTTTTTCGCTTGCTCCACCATATCAGACAATTCGAGTTGATCGGACCACAATTCGAGATTGGGCGCCTCCAAAGGCTCATATTGCGATTTGATTTTCAAATATACTTCAAAATCTGCTTCGGAGTATGCCCGGCGTTTGTTAACTCTGGTACGAATAATGTCCTCGTTTGCTCTGATCTCCATCCAAAAAATGGGGATTTGATATTTTTTTGCCAATTCATCGAATGGAATACGGAGTTTTTTTTGATAAAAAGTGCCGTCTACAGCTACGCTTCGCTTATTTTGCAGATGCTCTTCGGTCAGTTTCAGCAATTCCTCATAAATGCTCGTTTTTGTTGTCAAATCGTATTGCCCGCGTTTGCCCATCGTGTCCCGAATAATGTCGGTATTAAGATGCACCGCGCCCAACGATTTAGCCAATGACTCTGCAAAAGTCGTCTTTCCTGTACCGGGTAATCCAATAATCATAATAATTTTCATGCCTGCTGGAGAAGTATTTTACTTGTAACAACGAATGGGGGCTTTGCGATTGAACAAAGCGACGAAATTAATCAAATACCCCAGAACCAATGGCTTTATGATGGTAAACTTTAACACTTTGGCTTGCAACTCTTTTTGAAAGAAAGGAATCTTTATCCTTGAATAGAGTATTTTTAATACTAATCCAATTACGGAGACGGGCTGTATCTTTCATTAGGTGCAGCCTTGTTTTTTTGGCGAAGGCGTTAACTTTATGAAAAATTTTGAAAATTAGTTGCATTTTTAATCAAAACGATTTTATCTTTGAGGCATTCAAGAAAAATTCAATTGATATGAATTTCCGTTTGCAAAATCAAATTTGGTGGTGGCATAATCAGTCGGAGTACCGGGTGAGATGACACGCTATTGATGTTTGCAAAGGAAAAAGCGGTTTGTCGGTTCACCCGGCAAACCGCTTTTTTGTTTTTGCCAGGATGTGGCGAGTTTATAAAACCTGCCACATCTAAAACTCAAAAATATGATAACCGAAACGACCACTAAAATCAAGCTCCGAACGTTAGTCAAAAAACAATTAGCCGATACGATTACCCCGGTCTCGCTGTTCCTGCGCGTGCGCGATCATTTCACCGACCCGGTGCTGCTGGAAAGCAATGATTTCAGGAGTAAAGAGGATTGTATGTCGTTTTTGGGACTGGATTCTATCGCTGATTTTCGGGTGCAAAATGGCATGATTACCGAACGTTTTCCGAATGGCAAACGACATCAAATTCCGGTGCGGGATGTAATGACGGTGCCGACAATGTTATATGACTTTTTGCAGTATTTTGAAGTGGATTATGATAATCCCTATCATGGTTTTAATGGCTTGTTTGGGCATGTCGGATTTGATGGCGTGCAATATTTTGATACGTTAGTATTTGATAATCAAAAGCGTAAATTAGATATTCCCGATATTCGCTTCACGTTGTATCGTTTTGTAATTGCGATTAATCATTTTAAAGATGAGATTTATTTACTCGAAAATTTACTGCCCGGTGAAACTTCGCAACTAAATAAGTTAGAAACTTTATTAAATGGGCATAAATATTCGACCCATCCATTTAAACTGGTCGGAGAGGAGACGAGTAATTTGACGGATGAAGAATTTATGCAATTGGTGACAATCGGCAAGCATCATTGTCAAATCGGGGATGTGTTTCAAATTGTGTTTTCACGGCAGTTTGCGCAGCGTTTTCAGGGCGATGAATTCAATGTGTATCGAGTCTTGCGGTCTATTAATCCCTCGCCGTATTTATTTTATTTTGATTATGGGCATTATAAAATTTTTGGTTCTTCGCCCGAATCTCAAATGGTGATAAAAAATAATGTGGCAACGGTGAATCCCATAGCGGGCACCTACCGTCGTACGGGCGATCTGGAAGAAGATGCCCAAAAAGCCCAGGAATTAACGAAAGATCCGAAAGAAAATGCCGAGCATATCATGTTGGTGGATCTGGCACGGAATGATTTGAGTCGGCACGCCGAAAATGTAAGGGTAAAAGAATTGAAAGAAATTCATTACTTTAGTCATGTTATTCATTTAGTTTCTAAAGTGCAGGGGGATTTACCGCCCAATACAAATCCCGTTCAGATTTTTGCCGATACCTTCCCGGCGGGTACGCTTTCCGGTGCGCCCAAATACAAAGCCATTGAACTCATTAATCAATATGAAAATCAGAACCGCAGTTTTTACGGGGGTTCTATTGGATTTATTAATTTTAACGGAGAGTTATTACATGCCATTGTAATACGGTCGTTTTTGAGTTTGAATAATACGTTGTACCGGCAGGCGGGCGCGGGGATTGTGGCGGCGAGCGAGGAGGAGAAGGAATTGCAGGAGGTGAATAATAAGTTGGGGGCATTGAAAAGAGCGTTGGTGGAAGCAGAGAAGTTGTGACCAAGAGACTGGGAGACTAAGAGACCGAGTGACCGGGGACGGCTCGTACCACAGAAATTGGAACGCGGACGACACGGATAACGCGGACTATCGCGGATAAATAGAAAAACGCCGGAGGCGTGAAATAATTATAGCATCATGTAATAAAAAATGAAGGCAAACCCCAGCGGGGTGGCAGAATTGTGTCACCTCTACGAGGTTCAAATCCACGATATTACATTTTCTATAATTATATCAATCCTACGGATTTTAATAATATGATAAAAATTTAAATAATGAAAGTCCTAGTACTCGACAATTACGATTCCTTTACCTTTAATCTGGTGCAATACATCGAGCGAATACTAAATCAGAAAGTAGATGTATTTCGCAATGACCAGATTACGCTGGAGGAAATTGAGCAATATGATGCGATTATTTTGTCTCCGGGACCGGGCGTACCCTCGGAAGCTGGCATCATGCCGGAATTGATTAAACGCTATGCGCCGACGAAGCCGATTCTGGGGGTGTGCCTGGGGCATCAGGCGATTGGCGAGGCATTTGGCGGGCAATTGGAGAATTTGACGCAGGTATATCATGGTATTGAGACGCCGGTGGAGGTGGTGGATGCGGAAGAGTCAATGTTTCAAGGCGTTCCACGGCAATTTCAGGCGGGGCGTTACCATTCGTGGGTGGTGAAAAAAGAGGACTTGCCGGAGAGCCTGGTAGTGACGGCGGTGGATGCGCAGGGGATGATTATGGCGTTTAGGCATCGGGCATATAATGTGCGGGGGGTGCAGTTTCACCCGGAGTCGATTATGACGGAGTGGGGGATGCGGATGCTCGAAAACTTCTTCAGCCCCCTAAATCCCCCGAAGGGAGACTTTGCCCGACAGGACATTGCCGAGCGGGATGTAATGGTACACTAATTTGTTAGGATGATTATGATATTTTATGATTTTTGATATTATAATTCTGGAAATCTTTTAATACTGTGAATTCTGATTCAGACGGTTTTGAAGGGATGGAATTCATTTAATGAATGAAAATAATGATTGACCAATTTGGAAACGTGGAGTGCACGCGGGATAGAAGCGGTACCGACAGCCCCCGACCCCCAAGGGGAGGAGGGATGGAGGTAAGAGCGGATAGCCCGGTACGTGCCCAAATTGTCTGAATCAGAATTCTCAGAATTTTATAATTTTCAGAATTTTATTACATGAACATCAGAACACTTTAACACTAGAACACAATAAAAATGAAAGAAATATTACAAAAGTTATACGAACATCATAAGTTGACGCGGGCGGAAGCGAAGGGGGTGCTGACGGGGATTGCGCAGGGGGCGTTTCCGGCGGTGCAGATTGCGAGTTTTATTACGGTGTTTCAGATGCGGGGCATTGGGCTGGCGGAGTTGGAGGGTTTTCGGGATGCGCTGCTGGAGCTGTGTGTGCCGCTGGATGTGCGGGGGCAGGAGACGGTGGACATTGTGGGGACGGGGGGTGACCATAAGGATACGTTCAATATCTCGACGCTGGCGGCGGTGGTGGTGGCGGGTGCGGGCTACAAGGTGACGAAGCACGGAAATTATGGGGCTTCGTCGGCGGTAGGTTCGTCGAATGTGCTGCAAACATTGGGCTACCAGTTTACGAATGATGGGGATACGCTGCGGCGGCAGTTGGACGAGGCGAATCTGTGTTTTTTGCACGCGCCATTGTTTCATCCGGCGCTGAAGGAAGTGGCGGCGGTGCGACGAGAATTGGGTATAAGGACGTTTTTTAATCTATTGGGTCCTTTGGTGAATCCGGTGCAGCCGACGCATCAGTTGTACGGTACGTCGAGTCTGGAATTGTCACGGATGTATCATTACATCATGCAGCAGTCGGGGCGGCGCTTTGCGATTGTGTATGCGCTGGATGGGTACGATGAGATTTCGCTAACGGGCAGGTTTAAGGTGCAGACGAATGAGGGGGAGTTGGTGTTGGAGCCGGAGGATTTGAAGCAGCCGAGGTTGTCGCCACCCGATTTGTACTGTGGCGGGACGGCGGAGGATGCGGCGAAGATTTTTAGGAATGTGTTGCAAAATGAGGCGACGCCGGCACAAAAGGCGGTGGTGACGGTGAATGCGGGGATGGCGATTAAGACGATGCAGCCGGAACGGACGTTTTTTGAGTGTGTGGAGGAGGCGAGGGAAAGTATTGAAAGTGGAAAGGCACTAAATAATTTTAGAAAAATCGTGAATGTTTAGTTTTGAATGTTGAATGAAGTTTTATGCTTGATTTTTGGTGGTTTATAGCTTTAGGTTTTGTATTTTAAAAATGCCTATATGATATGATAATGATTCGACCGCTTAATGAATATGATAAAAAAGTTTATAGAATAACGCGCTTGGAATGTTTGCAGGCGTACCCGGAACATTTTGGTTCTGTCTATGAAGAGGAGGTATTGAAACCAGAACTTTATTTTGAAAAATGCTTGTCGGATAAGGATTCTCCAAATTTTATATTTGGTGCATTTGACGAGGAAAATTGTGTTGGGCTTTGTGGTTTTGTGCGGGAAAATAGTGCCAGAACAAAACACCGAGGGGAAATTGTACAAATGTATGTGCATCCGGATTATCAGGGACGGGGAATTGGGAAGCAATTATTGCAAAATGTTATTCATAAGGCACTTGAAAATGAAGCAATTGAACAGATTGTGCTGGGTGTATTCTCGTCGAATGTAAGCGCGAATAAGGTTTATGAGCAGTTGGGATTCGTGGAATATGGGTTTCAGCCGAATTATTTTAAAATTGGGGAAGATTATTTACATCAACGGTTAATGATTTTGATGCGGAAGTAACGTTATTCAATCGGAATTGTGAATGTTTAGTTTTGAATGTTGAATGGAGAGGCTTGGTTTTAGTGATTTATAGCTTTTGGGTTGGTGCTTTGCGTTAGATTTCTTCTTACTTTTTTCATTGCCAAAAAAGTAAGCAAAAAGGCAAGGTTAATCCAATTGCTCCGCTGGATTCGCCGGGCTTCCCGCGCCGGGGTACTTTGATGATAAGGATTACTATTTGATTAGATTGATGTTTCAAAACCTGAACACAAGAACACATTAACACCAGAACACAAATAAAAAATATGAATATACTGGACAAAATTATCGCGCATAAAATCGAAGAAGTGGCGCAGCGCAAAGCCACGCAACCGATTGCGGAATTGGAAAAAAGTCCGTTTTTAGGGTGGGAGACCGTGTCGTTGAAAAAGGCGTTGCTGGAGAAAGGCGCATCGGGGATTATTGCAGAATTTAAGCGGAAATCGCCGTCGGCGGGGGTAATTAATGACCAGGTGTCGGTAGAAGCGGTGACGACGGAATATGTTCAGACAGGCGTGAGCGGCTTGTCCATATTGACAGATAAAGATTTTTTCGGCGGGCGAAGCGAGGATGTTCAGGTGGCGCGGGTGTTGCATAAAATTCCGATTTTGCGGAAGGATTTTATCGTGGATGAATATCAGATTCTCGAAGCGAAAGCGATGGGCGCGGATGTGATTTTGTTGATTGCGGAATGTCTTGAAATAGAACAGGTTGCGCAATTGGCGGCGTTTGCGAAATCGCTGGGGTTGGAGGTGTTGATGGAGATTCATTCGGCGGAGCAGTTGGAAAAATTGAATTCAAATCTGGATTTGGTTGGCGTGAATAATCGGAATTTGAAGACGATGGTGACGAGTCTGGAGGCGTCGTATGAATTGGCGGAGCAGATTCCGGCGGAATTTGTAAAGATTTCGGAGAGTGGCATCAGCAATCCACAGGCGGTGGTGTCGCTGCGCAGTCAGGGGTATCGCGGGTTTTTGATGGGCGAGCATTTTATGAAAACGGCGAATCCGGGCGAGGCGTGTGGGGAGTTCATCAGGAAGGTGGCGTATATGGAGGATTTATTGCATAATGCGATTGTGTAAAGGGGGTTGAAAAGTGGAAGGGTTGAAAGGTTGATTGCCCTCAGGACATGCCCTCTTCACTGCCTTTTTAACTTGCTAGGAACGCAGCCGACACAGATAACGCGGATTTTCGCGGACTTTTTTCTGAAGGCGATTTTTATGTAATAAGTATATAATATTTTGAACATTCTAAAATTCAGTAAATCCTGATTCAGACATGATCTAATGTCTATCGTCTAATGTCTAACATCTATGAAGATCAAAGTATGCGGTTTAAATGACCCGGCGAATATCGAGGAATTGGCACAGTTGCCAATTGATTTTATGGGATTTATATTTTATAAAAAATCACCACGTTATATGCAGCCCCCTAAATCCCCCCAAGGGAGACTTGCCAGCGCAATGGCGGCGGTACGGGGGAAAGGCATCAAGAAAGTCGGCGTGTTTGTGAATGCCGAGATTGAGGAGATTCTCAACAAAGTACATGATTTTGAGTTAGACTACGTGCAATTGCACGAGAATGAAAGTCCCGAATATTGTCGGGAAATACAGTCGTTCTGGGCGGCGAGTACCTTGCGGAGTGCGCGGTTTATCAAGGCTTTTGCGGTGGATGCGGATTTTGATTTTGCGCAGACGCGGGCGTATGAGGGCATTTGTTCGTTGTTTTTATTTGATACGAAGACGCCGCAGCATGGTGGGAGTGGGGTGCGGTTTGACTGGAATTTGCTGGAAAAATATAAGGGGAATACGCCGTTTTTGCTGAGTGGGGGCATTGAGGAAGGGGATGCTATGGCGATCAAAGCGCTGGATTTTCCGCAGTTGTATGGGGTGGATGTGAATAGTCGGTTTGAGGTGAAGCCGGGGGTGAAGGATGTGGAACAGGTGAAAAGGTTTTTGGAAGCATTGGAAATATAAAGGCTTTTAACTGCAAAACCGCGAAATATTAAATGTAAAATGTAAATGTTTCCCGTACCACTTTTGCGGTTTTGAGTTTAGTGTTTTACATTTTGCGGTTTTTGGGTGCTTTGCGCTTGATTTCTTGTTACTTTTTTGCAGTCGCTCAAAAAAGTAACCAAAAAAAGCTTGTCCGTTAAACTCGCTCCGCTCAAACAGTAACGGACGGCAGCCGTCACTACGTGTTTCATTTTGAAATATTGCTAAACGATAAGCTGTGTATTTCAAATGCGTGACGTTGACGTTTCCGGAAAATAATTTTGAAGAGAAATGTTATTTTGAGGGCTTGAATTTAAAACTTGCGAGCTATGCAATTGAATGAGATTAAACCTCATATTATTGAAATTTTTCAGAAACAAGGTATTGAAAAGGCTTTGGAAGAATTAATGTTTTTAATTCATAAGAATTCTTCAATTTTTAATGAAATTATTTTATTGCAAGATAGACAAAGAAGAAATGAGGAGAAGGATCGGCAAGGAGTCATTCCTAATAATGAATATCAGCTTGAGGTTAATAAATCGGGTGTGGATTTTTTAAATCTACTTGATAAAATTGAATTAAATCAAAATACTAACAATGTAGTATTATTTAACATCGAAGAGGCTTTAGAATGGCTAAAAGGAAAATTAAGCAATTCATACTTTACACAAACGGTGTATTTCGATAGCGAAAATATAGAGACAATATCATCAGAATACGAGGACTGTACTTTTTTAGATAACGGCGAATTTGAATTCAAAAAAACGGTTGGCGTTTTTCGCAGACCATGGAAAAGAACAAATACACGTGAGGAGTACCTTGATATTATAACGAAAGGGAGCTTTAAGGATATCTCGACAGTAGAATTAATCTGTGATTTCAAAAAAGAGGGTAGGACAGAAAAGGATGTATTCACTTTGAAATGTATGTCATATAATTCAAAACCCCTATTTTATGTTGAAGAAATACATAAACGTATAAAATATTATGCACATGGAGTTACCAATGAAAAAGAATTTAAATCTCAAGTATGGGGGGATCATTTTTTAATGAGATTCAATGATGAAATTATTGCAAATAAACTCAAAAAAGCTATAGATGATATTTCTATTCACTTCGGAAGAAAAGAGGAAATGTATTAACGAAACCGCAAAATGCAAAATATAAAGATGGAAGAATCATCAATTATCAATCATCAATTATCAATTGCCGTGGACGAGCGGGGTTACTACGGCGAATTTGGGGGCGCGTTTATCCCGGAGTTGTTGTATGCGAATGTAGAGGAGCTACGGGAGCAATATTTAAATATTATATATGCGCCTGATTTTCAGCGGGAATTTCAGCAATTGCTGAAGGATTTTGTGGGGCGACCGACGCCGTTGTACCTGGCGGAGCGCTTGTCGGAGCGGTATGGGGCGAGCATTTACCTGAAGCGGGAGGACTTGTGCCATACGGGGGCGCATAAGATTAACAACACGATTGGGCAGATTTTGCTGGCGAAGCGGTTGGGCAAGACGCGCATCATCGCGGAGACGGGCGCGGGGCAGCACGGGGTAGCGACGGCGACGGTGTGTGCGCTGAAGGGCTTAGAGTGCATCGTGTATATGGGCGCGGTGGACATCGAGCGGCAGGCACCGAATGTGGCGCGGATGAAGATGTTGGGTGCAGAGGTGCGACCGGCGACAAGCGGTAGTCAGACCTTGAAAGACGCGACAAACGAAGCGATTCGCGATTGGATTAATAACCCGGAGCATACGCATTATATCATTGGTTCGGTGGTGGGTCCGCATCCGTACCCGGATATGGTGGCGCGGTTTCAGTCAGTGATTAGCGAGGAGACGATGTGGCAGTTGATGGAAAAGGAAGGTCGGAGTTATCCTGATTTGGTCATCGCGTGTGTGGGCGGCGGCAGCAATGCGGCGGGTGCGTATTTTCATTATTTGAACGACCAACGGGTGCGGCTCATCGCGGTGGAAGCGGCGGGCAAAGGCGTGGATAGTGGGCATTCGGCGGCGACAAGTGTGCTGGGTACAAAAGGCGTGATTCACGGGAGTCGGACGCTGCTGATGCAGACGGAAGACGGGCAGATTGTGGAGCCGTATTCGATTTCGGCGGGCTTGGATTATCCGGGGATTGGTCCGCTGCACGCGCATTTGATTTCGACGGGTCGGGCGGAAGCGGTGAGCGTGACGGATGACGAGGCGTTGGAAGCGGCGTTTGATTTGGCGCGGACGGAGGGGATTATACCGGCGTTGGAGACGGCGCATGCGTTTTATGCGTTGAATAAAATTAAATTTAATAAAGGAGATGTAATAGTGGTGAATTTGTCTGGGCGGGGGGATAAGGATTTGGCGGCGTATATGAAGATGCT
This sequence comes from Saprospiraceae bacterium, assembly GCA_033761835.1. Lineage (GTDB taxonomy): Bacteria > Bacteroidota > Bacteroidia > Chitinophagales > Saprospiraceae > JADJNW01. The sequence continues at coordinate 8,938 of JANRME010000149.1, read as the reverse complement.
GTGAGAAACTGCAAAACCGCAAAATATTAAATGTAAAATGTAAAAATTTCCGGTATCACTTTTGCGGTTTTGAGTTTAGTGTTTTACATTTTGCGGTTTGGTTGGGCGTTGCGCTTGGAGTTTGTAACTTTTTGGCATCGCCCCAAAAAGTCACCAAAAAACGCTAGGCAAATCAAATGCCTCCGGGTGATTTGCCAGGCAGCCGCCACTAGGTATTTCAAAAAGGTATTTTTGCTGGACGAGAAAATATTACGCTGAGTGCCCTCATAACTTAGCCTTGGAATAATCAAACGTCAAATATTAAATTTTAAATATTTTTTATGAATCGAATTATACAATTATTTCAAAACAAGAAAGAAAATATTCCCAACATTTACTTCACGGCGGGATTTCCGAAGTTACATGATACGGAAAACATCATATTAGCCCTGGAGAAGGGTGGGGCGGATTTGATTGAAATCGGGATGCCGTATTCCGATCCCTTGGCAGATGGACCGACGATTCAGCAGAGTGGAGAAGTGGCGTTGGCGAATGGGATGACCTTGGAATTGCTGTTTCAACAAATTGTAGCCGTGCGCGAGAAAACAGAGATTCCCTTGATTTTGATGGGGTATTTTAATCAGGTGATGCAGTATGGCGAGGAGCGCTTTTTTAGAAAATGCGCGGAAGTGGGGATTGACGGATTGATTTTGCCCGATATGCCATTACATGTGTATGAGGAGCAATATCAAGATTTATTTAAAGAATTAAATTTAAGTATCAGTTTTTTAATAACGCCGCAGACGCCGGAGGCGCGGATTCGGAAAATTGATGCATTGAGTCGAGGCTTTATTTATATGGTGTCGAGCGCTTCGATTACGGGTGCAAAGGAGGGGATTTCGGAAGCGCAATTGGCATATTTTAATCGGATTAATAATATGGGATTACAAAATCCGCGTTTAATTGGGTTTGGGATTTCCAATCATGATACGTTTATTACAGCTTGTAAATATGCAAGTGGGGCGATTATTGGGAGTGCGTTTATAAAGGCGTTGAAAGACTCCGATGATGTGGGAAGAACAGCTTTGGAATTCGTGTATAATATCAGAGGAATAAATCAATTGCAAACCATTTAAAAATGTAATGAAATACTTTTTTTATTTATTTTATGTTTCACTTTTTTTTAAAGTAAACGCCCAATCCACACAAAAATATACCTTCCAAGCCCCTAAAATGGGTACTTTCATTCAAGTGATGATTGCAAATAAAGATTCGATCATTGCTTTGAACGCTGCGCAAGAGGTTTTTAAATTATATGATACACTCAATCAAATTTTAAGTGATTATTTACCAAATAGTGAATTAAATCAACTTTGCCAGAAGGCCGGAACAGCAGAATGGACAATGGTTTCGGGACATTTACTAAATGTTTTAATATTATCACAAGAGGCTTATGATATATCAAATGGTGCATTTGACCCAAGCGTTGGCAAGTTGGTACAATTATGGCGGGAAGCAAGAAAAAATAAAACTTTTCCTAATCAACAAATGCTTCTGGAAGCCTTGCAGACAAAGGGGTTTAAATTAAAGCATGATATAGAGATAAATAAAAACCAAGTTCGACTAAATAAAAAAGGCGTTCAATTAGATTTTGGCGGTATTGCCAAAGGATATGCGGCGCAATGTGGGTTGGATTTATTGAAAAATAAAGGAATAACTGCCATTTTGATTGATTCGGGAGGCGACTTGACGCTTGGGGAAGCACCACAAAATAGCAAAGGTTGGAAAATTGCGATCAATAGCCCTGAGAATGCGAATGAAATAATGCCTCGTTTCCTCGAAATTGAGAATTGCTCGGTAGCAACTTCCGGGAATTTGTATCAATCTATTGAAATTGAAGGAAAAACGTATTCACATATTCTGAATCCGAAAACAGGAATTGGAATGACGCATCAGCGAAATGTCACCGTTGTCGCCTCTGACGGCGCTATGGCTGATTGGCTGGCTACGGCTTGCAGTGTGTTATCTATTGCAAAAGCAAAAAAGCTGATTCGGCGCATCAATAAAAATATGGAAAGCCCTGAAAATCAGACCAAATTATTGATTACTTATTGGAAAAAAGGCAAAATTAAAGAACAAAAAATCGGTAAGTTTAACTGGATTTCTCTAAATTGAGCGCAAAAAAAAGCGCAATATGTTTCGGAGGCTGACGCTATGTTATTTAAGTATTTTATTTTTTTCTATCGCTTCTAATGCTCAAAATACTTTTGAACAAAAGATTCCGGGTACATCGGTGACCATTCCTATGACTGAGTTGCAGGCAGGAAATTTTTTAATGGGTAGCCCGGCCAATGAAAAAAATCGCAAGGATAACGAGGGGCCGCAAGCACAAATTTCGCTTGATGCCTTTGCCATCAGTACTTATGAGGTTTCATATGAACAATATATTTTATTTCAGGATAAAAGCGCTGAGCCAGAACCTAAGATTGACGCTATATCTCGCCCCAGTCCGCCATATATAGATTTTACGCAAGGCATGGGCAAGCAAGGCGGTTTCCCTGCCAATAGCATGTCGCCTTATGCGGCTTTAACTTATTGTAAATGGCTATACGAAAAAACGGGCATTTTTTATCGCCTGCCTACGGAAGCCGAGTGGGAATACGCCTGTCGTGCGGGTAGTACAGAAATATATCCTTTTGGTAAAAATGCTAAACAATTAAAAGAATACGCTTGGTTTTCTGATAATAGCGATGATAAATATCATAAAATTGGACAATTAAAGCCCAATGCCTGGGGCTTATATGATATGCTTGGAAACGTTGCTGAATGGACGATGGATGAATATGATGATAATTATTTTACTAAAATTAGTAATAATTTAAATAATCCATTAATCGAGCCTAATAATATTCGCGCTTTACATACGGTGAAAGGAGGTTCTTATCAGGATGAGCCTGAAACGCTAAGACCCGCGGCCCGCTTGAAGCAGAACCCGGTTTGGAATCGCCGTGACCCGCAGATTCCCAAATCGAAATGGTGGAATACTGACGCGCCGTTTGTGGGGTTTAGAATTGTAAAACCTTTGAAACAACCAAATAAAGAAGAGGCGAATGCTTTTTATGATAAATACCTAAAAGAATGATTGTAATATTATAATTCATAAAACATCCTAAAATAATATATCATGAAATCTAACAAACCAGATAGACGGGATTTTCTGAAAAAAGGCAGCCTCATCGTAGGAGGAGCAATGGTGATGCCCGCTTTGAGCAAGGCGCATCAATATTTTCCGGCAGGAACAGATGTGATCAAAGTAGCAGTTATCGGCTGTGGTGGTCGCGGTACGGGTGCGGCAGTACAAGCTTTGAGTGTAAAAGAAAATACACAATTGGTGGCGATGGCAGATGCTTTTAAAGATCGGCTTGATAAATGTTATAATGATATTACAAATGCTGATTATCAGGATTGGTCGGGTAGTAGAGGCGCTACGCCCAAGGATCGTGTGAAAGTGCCTGAAGAAAACAAATTTGTAGGGTTTGAAGGGTATAAAAAAGCGATTGCATTAGCAGATGTTGTAATATTAACCACGCCTCCTGGTTTTCGCCCGCAGCATTTTGAGGAATGTATTAAGCAAGGTAAGCATGTGTTTATGGAAAAGCCTGTGGCTGTTGACCCTGCAGGTGTAAAGCGTGTATTGGACGCTGCTGAAATGGCAAAGCAAAAGAAACTAAATGTGGTCGTTGGTTTGCAAAGACGATATCAGGAATCTTACCTGGGATTAATGAAAGCATTAAAATCGGGTAAAATTGGTGATATTATTAGCGCTCAGGTTTATTGGAATAATGATGGAGTTTGGTTGCATAAACGAAAACCAAGCGAAACAGAAATGGAATATCAAATGCGTAACTGGTACTATTTCAATTGGTTATGCGGCGATCATATCACGGAACAGCATATTCATAATATTGATGTAATGAATTGGGCAATGGATGCTTACCCTGTAAAAGCGCAGGGCATGGGCGGCCGCGAAGTGCGCATCGGTAATGAATATGGCGAGATTTATGATCATCATTTTGTAGAATTTGAATACGCAAATGGCGCTATTATGAATAGCCAGTGCCGCCACCAGCCAGGTACATGGAGCCGCGTGGATGAAGTGATTCATGGTACAAAAGGTAAAATTCACTTCGGCGCGGGCAAATTATATAAAGGTAATAAAGTCGGACTGGAAGTAAATGTGAAAAATGAACCCAATCCATACCAGACAGAACATGATGTATTATTTACAGCTATTGCAAATGGCGAATATAAATTTGCTGATGCAGAGCATGGCGCCAAGAGTACATTGACTTCCATCATGGGCAGAACCGCTACTTACACTGGTCAGGAAGTGACTTGGGATAATTTGATGAAAAACCCGTACAGCTTGATTCCGGAGGGTCGTAAGATGGAATTTGAAAGTCCAAACTGGAAAACCTTGCCGCCAACGCTGCCCGATGGCGAAGGTAATTATGAAATAGCGGTGCCAGGTAAAACGAAATTATTTGCAATGAAATAATAGCTAAATGTGCCGCACTTCAAAAGTGTGGCACATTATAAAATCTTTACATCAAAATGAATAGGAGACATTTTCTCAAAAATAGCGCCCTCGCAGGTGGCGGGCTTTCTGTGGCTGGTATATCGAATATTTCTAATATTATATCTGCTCAATCTTTTAATCTTAATTACGCACCGCACTTCGGAATGTTTGAAAATAGTGCTGGTAAAGATTTATTCGATCAGCTAAAATTTATGTCGGATAATGGTTTTAAATCACTGGAAGACAATGGAATGCTCAAGCGACCTGTTGACATTCAAACCAAAATCGGTGAAACGCTTGCTAAATTAGGCATGACGATGGGTGTCTTCGTGGTGGATGGCGGTGATAATTGGAAAACTTCACTTACTACCGGAAAACAGGAATTTCTTGATAATTTTATTAAAACTTGTAAAGATTCAGTGGAATGTGCTAAGCGTGTGAATGCGAAGTGGATGACCGTAGTGCCTGGTTTTTTTGAGCGGAGATTGCCGATGGGTATTCAAACCGCTAATGTAATTGATGCCTTGCGCCGCGGTGCCGAAATCTTTGAACCGCACGGCTTGGTGATGGTGCTGGAACCCTTGAGCGATACGCCCGATTTGTTCTTGCGTCATTCTGATCAAACTTATATGATTTGTAAAGCAGTGAATAGTCCTTCTTGCAAAATATTATATGATATTTACCATATGCAGCGCAATGAAGGGCATTTGATTCCGAATATGGAAATGACCTGGGATGAAATTGCTTATATTCAAATCGGCGATAACCCAGGCAGGAAAGAGCCTACAACGGGTGAAATTAATTATAAAAAAGTTTTTGAATGGATATATAATAAAGGATATAAAGGAATAATGGGCATGGAGCATGGTAATTATACTCCTGGTAAAGATGGTGAAATAAGTTTAATAAAAGCTTATAGAGAGGTGGATGCTTTTAAATAGATCATTCACCGAGCCAAGTTTTAAAATCACCCACTCGCTCACGGCTGACGATTACAGGCTCATTATTGTCCAATAGCTTGATTTTCAAGCGACTGTTGGAATAAGTAGTGATTTCTTTGATAGCATCAAAAGCGACAATAAATTGACGATTCAATCGAAAGAAACGTGCAGGGTCAAGTATAGTTTCTAATTGTTCTAATGTAAAATCCACCGCAAATTTTTTTAAATCATTGCGTTTGAGCCATACAATTTTATCCTCATGAAAAAAATATAAAATATCTTCCACTTGCACAGAATGAATTTGTGCCCCGCTTTTTACGACAAATCGGGTTTTATAATTTGGTTTTTGTAATGATTGCACCACTTTTTGCATAGTTTCTAAAGTAATTGCAGGGGCGTCTTTAATAAAACTCGATTTGAGTTGTTCTAATTTTATAAATGCTTTTTTAATAGATTCTAAATCAATGGGTTTTAAAAGATAATCAATACTATTTACTTTAAATGCGTGTAATGCATATTCATCATAAGCAGTCGTAAAAATCACAGGACAATTAACATTACATTGTTGAAAAATATCAAAACTATGTCCATCAGCTAATTGAATATCAAAAAAAGCTAAATCGGGTGGGGCAGAGGCGCTAAACCAGGCAACGGCTTCCTGTACAGAATCAAGAAATACAAGTATTTCATACGAAGGATCATACTGCTTTATCAGGTCGCTTAAGCGCTCGGCAGCAAGGTTTTCGTCTTCTACAATTGCGATTTTCATGATGCTATCATTTCGATTGGATCAAAGGTACGTAAACTATAAAAAAATGTTCATCCTGTACAATTTTTACCAACTGATCCGAAATATAACGATAACGTTCTTGAATATTGGCTAAACCAATGCCAATAGATGCTTGTTCATTGCTCTTTTTTTGCAGATTATTTTTTACTATGATATATTCATTACCCTCTTGTGTAATGTGGATATGTAATGGTTGGCTACGCGATGCAATATTATGTTTGACAGCATTTTCTACCAACATTTGTAGGGTGAGCGGCGGTATTACTGCTTTTTGAGAATCCGACAAATCTATTCCTACATCAAGATTTTCACCAAAGCGAATTTGTAATAAAAAAATATAAGCTTGTAATGCTTCTAACTCAGTCACCAAAGGCACTACTTCCAGATCACGTGTGTCGAGGACATAACGATAGACATCAGCCAGGTGCTTAATGAATTTGGCAGCCAAATCAGCATCTTTATAAACCAAACCTGATAATACATTCAAACTATTAAATAGAAAATGCGGATTGACCTGGTTTTTCAAGCTCTCAAAACGCGAAGAAAGCTGCGCTTGCTTGAGTCGTTCGGCTTCTATAATAGAATCTTTCCATTGCAATAAAAAAGCACGTCCATGTAAAAAAAGACTAATAATAAATGTAATAACCAGGACGGATATAATAAAATAAGAACCCATACCTCGGATCGCTCCGATAGGGTCTCTGCCATAGGCCACGGCATTTACTACCGCATGAGTCAGCACCGCGACTCCGACCGTGTAAATGATCGTCAAGGACAAGCTGACGAATAACCGTTTAATAGGCTGTTCTACCCAGGAAATAGGAAGCTTTTCAGCAAGGATACCATTTCCCATCCAGATTGCGGCGGTAAGAATGCCGCTGTAAATAAAATCAATCAAGCCTTCCTGCCAACTAAAATGGCGATCAAACGACAATGAAAAAATGGTGCTGACAATGCCGCCGACCAGGAAACAAATTATAGCAGTTTTTAAATACAGTTTAAATGAATGCATGATTTATAAAAAAATAGAATGATGAAATACTTCATCATTCTAAATGGAATAAAGTTATTTACCTGATATCTGTTTTCTAGCGGTATCCAGCATATAATTATTCGCCCCGTTTCCCCAGGTCGGGTGTATACTGGAGGGTGCTTGGTAGCTCGCATATTTCGCTTCTGCTTTTTCTAACCAAGGTAAAGCTGATTTGGCGCCGCCGCCATAAAATTCTGGTGTATATAATAATTGTTGTCCAAATAAATAATATGGGCGCGGATTTTCCGGGTTCAATGCTATTGCCGTTTGAAAAGCTTCCTGAATCTTGGGGCTATATTCTGCGCCTTTAACCATTGGGTTTTCCCAAATTCTACCCTGATAAACATAACCTTGCAATGTAATAATTTCTGATTCTTGCGGGGCAAGCGCTTTCGCTGCATCCAGCGCGGCTTGGGCTTTATCTACAAAGGCTATACAGGTAGGAATGTCTTCTGCTTGCATTTTTGCCACAGCGATCATCATATTACAATAGGCTTGATAATAAGCCGGCAACCATTCACTTTTTTCATTCATTGCAATACGCTCAAATGTATTGGCTACTTTTTGAAAACCCTCTGCGGTTTGGACGGTGTCCAATTGTGTCAGCGCCTTTTCCATGGCTTTTATATATTTATCATTTTGAGCGAAAAGAATCCCGCTTGCCAAGGTAATGATTGTAAATAAAATGTACTTTTTCATAATTAAAAGAGGTTTATTATTATAAAAATATTATTCCAAAATTTCTTCTGCGGTTAGATTGACGTTTTGTCCAATCGAAATAAATAAACCGATAAAGAAAAACTGTTTGGCAGGCGGCCGAATGGCGATACTGCTGAATTGACCATTATTATTGGGTATATTGCTGAAGCGATAACCGAACACTTGATCAAAACCTAATATATTACTAACCGATAAATGTACAATTGTAAAATTATCAAAGATATGCGTCAAGTAACTGGCGTTGAAACTGAGGTCGTGATACGTTTTGGTACGGCCGCCATTGAATTCGCTGCTGTTTGGGTCGTTGTAAGGGCGCGGACTTACAAAAGCATAGGTCAAACCCATACTTGTGGTCATTTTAGGAAGCCAACGCTTGGCGACCATCGAAATATTATGCTTGGAAGCGAAGATTGGCGTGGCTTGTGTCGGAAAATCTAAATAATCGCGTTCGGTATCCAAAAAGGAATACGACACCCAAAAATCAGTATTTTTCACACTTCGGGAATCCCTGAAAAACAGATCCAAGCCGCGCGCGTAGCCGTCGCCGAGATTTTCGCTGAGCCAGGGTGAGTCGGCATCATATTTTATTAAATTATTATAATCTTTATAATAACCCTCCACTCGGAAGATGCGTCGATCTTTCGTATATTGATAATTCAGAATATAATGCGTCGCTTTTTCAAAATTTATGCGCGTATTATAACGAAGTTGTTCATGTTCCGGCGTTTGATAAAATTGTCCAAAAGCAAGCGAAATCTGACTATTCTCTCCGGTTTTATAAGCGTAAGATAAGCGTGGCGCGACATTCCACTTATTTAATAATTGCGAATTTTCGATACGCGCACCTGCACGAGCCGCCATTTTTCGACCGATGTTCCATTCTCCTTCGGCGAAAG
>JANRME010000148.1:0-9168 GCA_033761835.1 Saprospiraceae bacterium | reverse complement strand
GCACGCCCCAACGCTCGGCAACTGGATTTGATTTGCGCCGACTCAGTATGCTGCTCGCCGTGTTGGAAAAACGTGGCGGTTTTGCTTTTGGTCAGAATGATGTATTTCTCAATATTGCCGGGGGAATCCGAGTAGATGATCCTGCAATTGATCTGGCGATTGTAAGTGCATTGATTTCGTCTTTAGAGGACATCTCTATTCCCGACAAATACTGCTTCGCAGGCGAAGTGGGGCTTTCGGGTGAAATTCGGGCTGTGAATCGCATCGAACAACGCATACAAGAGGCGGATCGCTTGGGCTTTCGCCAAATTTTTATTTCAAAATATAATGTAAAAGGGCTGGATTTTAGCAGATATAAAATTCAGGTGAAGCCGATTGGCAAAATTGAGGAGTTGTATAAAGCGCTTTTTGAGTAAAAACATCTGATGGACCCATAGTCACCAGATATTTTTTATTTTCAGTTAGTTTTATATTGCTGAAATTTGATATGGGTAACTCGGAATGGAGAGTTTCTTATCCGAAGCGCCTTGAATTTCGACTTCTGTCTTAAAAATTTCATTGCAAAATTTAGGTTTGCCGCCGGTTTGATCACCAATTTGACGACCTCGTTTAAAAATTAGAAGCAAGCCATTTTCGTCACCAATCGCTCTAAAATTATCATCGCCGCCGCGATATTGTTCCAATCCAAAGGTTGTTTTTACCAATTCCGCCGTATTCGTTGCATCATCTACCACAAAACCAATTTCGCTAGCACAAAGAATGTCTTTGCCAGAAAAATTACCCGAAGCACTATTTTTCAAGTCATGTCGGGCAATATATTCTAATATATTTCCAGCTGGATCCCAAAAGAAAACGGAATGGGCATTCCAGTTTTGAAAATGTCGAATATCATTAGGATAATTAGAATCAATCATGTGTGGGGGTGTTGCAAACAAGGGCGAACGTTCTTTCTGCCAATTTCTGGCGGCGATGATTTTATTTTCAGGAATGTTGAAAGCAAAGTGGTAAAAGGGCTGTTGCGTTGCATCTACTTTCAAAAAAGTAATATCCGTTTCGCCTGCGCGAATGCTTAGTTCATTCGACTTTTCATTTAAAATGGGTAATTCCAGCAGATCGTGGTAAAAATGTTTCATTTCTGCCAAGGGCGCTCCGGTCAAGAGGCGCAAACTTTTGATTCGAGCAGTAGCACTTGCCATTTTTGGCATCAAATTACAAAAAGCAAAAGCGGGATGCAAGGCAGCGATTAAAGTGCTAGCCGCTATATTTTGAGTGAATCGGCGACGGGAAAGCGGTTGATCGAATGAATGATTATCCATAACTTATATTCTTATTTACTTTGTTATAATTTCATACGGATAATCCTTTGATTTCCAATTTTTTCCCGTATCAGAATAAATGTAAACGCTTGTGCCGAAAATATAGGTTTTATTTACTTGCCCCGGATGGCTCGTCCAGGTAGTTCCTGTTTCGAGCAATAGCAATAGTCCGTACTCATCGCCCATTGGCATAAAATTGCCTGAACCTCGGTAGGAAGTTAATTTAAATTGGTCTTCAATTAAAGCGCGAATGGATTGCACATCATTCAGGATAAGCCCGATTTCACTGGCGTACAGAATATCTTTGACTGAAAATGCGCCTGGGGCATCATTTTTCAAATCATGCCGGGCGATGTATTCCACCAGATTTCCTGCAGGATCTAAAAAGAAAATAGAATGCGCATTCCAATGCGGAAAATGGACAATATCTTTGGATGGGTCGCCAGGCATTCCTGGGCGCGGATTGACTAATGGCGTTTTGGCTTGCTGCCATTTTAAAGCTGCTTCTATCTTATTTTGCGGAATATTAAATGCGAAGTGATAAAAAGGGCGAACGCCGGGTTCATTGATTTTCACAAAAGTGAGCTGCGACAAACCCGTTTGAATTGTCAATTCTTTTGCCTTTTCATCAACAATAGGCAGTCCGATTAAATCGCCATAAAAGCGTTTCATTTCGCTCAATGGTGAGGAAGTGAGCAATCGCAGCGCTTTGATGCGCGGCTTGACGGATTTTTGCGGTGTAAAAATATTGGACGCAGCGAATAAATGGTGGGCATTCAGCATTGTCAGTGCAATTGCGGAGGGTGTCAGCTGAATAAAATCTCTTCTTTTCATAGCTTTTTATTTAAAAGTCAAGTGATTTTTTTAGTGATACAAGCTGCAAGCCTCAAGCTACAAGCTCGTCGTGGGCTAACTATTTGCCAAAACTTGCTGCTTGAGGCTCGTAGCTCATATCCATTTAAATACTTAGAAAAGTTACTGATAAATCTTACCAGCGCTATTTCCAACAAAATCTTCCTCTGTAAACTTTTTCCCATTGATATTATCTACATCCCAGTCCTGTGCGATTTTCCATACGCCGTTCACTTTCCTCAATACCACATCAAAACGCCCATATCCAGTGCGTTCTTCGCCATCATGCGTATATTTTACTTTGTAATACCCAACTTCATAAGCAATGGAATCTCTGGCTACTCGATGCTCGAAGCGAAAAGCAATGCTTTTTTTGCCGCCCGATTCTTTACCTTTTTTATTACTTTCTAAATTGTTTTTCCAATATTCTTCGCCTGTTTGAATGCCCCAGGGACCTCCGCGTAGCACGTCTTTGGTATGCAAAGCATTGAAACCCTCGCCATCAAAGGCATTGAAGGTTTTTATAAAAGGCAGCCAAACTTGCTCGTCTATTGTTTTTTGAATAGCATTGTCTTGAGCAAAGGCAATTTGGGAGCATAAAAGTAGCCCAATCAATAATCGAAGTGATTTCATATTGTTTAACATTTTGGTGATAGGCAAAGCAAGGCGAAATTCACGCCGATTCCTATCAGAATTATGATTTTGAAACAGAAGTTTTAGTTGACATTTGCATCCGATATGATGATGGGGTAAGCCCAGTGTGTTTTTTGAATAATGTATTGAAGCTGGCTAAAGAATTAAATCCACTGTCGTAAGCAATACTGGCAATTTTAAAATGCGCATTTTCAGGCATTTGCAAACGCATTTTCGCTTCTTCCAGGCGATAAGAATTAATATATTCAGAAAAATTGACATTAAAATGCGCATTAATCAACTGGGAAAGGTGATTGGGTGAAATGGAAAGTTGAGTGGCTAAAATATTTAAAGTCAAATCCGTATCCAGGAAAGGCTTTTGCTCCTGCATCCATAGTTCTAGCTTGCGTTTCAGTTGCAGCGCTTGCCCCTCGCTTAGGGTTGAGTTTTTATATTTTTCAAGCGTTTTTTCGATGGGTTTCGGCTCCCGCCACAAAATGGTACTCGCAAAATACACGCCCACTGCATACAAAAACGCGCCGCCCACGTAGCCTACATATTTGAATAAAGCTGGAGAATATGCCAACATCAATACTGCTGCAACCATCAATAAGCCGCGCAGCCAGCTTTTCGTTTTAATGGAAATATGCTCCAAATGCTGCCGATAAGCGCGCAAAGAAAGCAGATAATATGCCAAAATATGAAGATAAGAAGCCCACAAACCGCCGTAGCGCCAAAAATTCCATTCTATAATTGGCGACAACGCCATTAATACAAAATAAGGTAGGAAATGTAGCCAATACTGTTTTTGAAATTTAAAACCCGGATTCAAACAAGCGGAAAAGTACAATAAAAACAAAGGCCCGATGGCAAATTGATGATCCAGTCCGACATTCACCAGCAAGCGCCACAGCCTGTAGGGGATTTCAAAATCGGGATCAATGTGGCTGATATGAACGACAATATTTTTTGCAATCCGAATGCTTGTAACCAATAGTAATAACGATAATAACCTGTTAAATAAAGGATTATCCTTCTTTACCCACACCCAAACGGCAAAGAACAGCCCATGCGCAACGCCTAAAATGGCGAACAAGCTCAGTACATCAATGTGCAACATCGCGGTCATTTCTTCCTTTCAAATTGCAGCATTTTTTTTACAAAACAAAATCCTCGTTTTTTCCTTTTTATTACAAATGACCAACCATGCAATCAGGCGCTGCATTAAACATTGAACATCCAACCTTAAATATTCCAAGAGACAAGCCAATTTTACTCTTTGATGGGGTGTGTAATTTATGTAATGGTTTTGTGCAATTCATTATTTTGCGCGATTCAAAAGCAAAGGTTCGGTTCGCTGCGTTGCAGTCGGAAGTCGGGCAGCAATTATTGCGAGAAGCGAAGATGCCAACAGAAGCCTTGAGTACAGTGGTATTGTGGGAAAATGGCAAATTTTATACCCATTCGGATGTACCGCTGCGTGTAGCTCGATATTTAGATGGATTGTTGCCTTTGTTTTCTGTTTACACGATCATTCCAAAATTTATTCGCGACGGCATTTACAATTGGATAGCAAAAAATCGCTACCGTTGGTTTGGTAAAAAGGAAAGTTGCATGATACCGACGCCAGAGTTGAAAGGGCGGTTTTTATAGGAAAGCGATCAGGAAAATTATAAATAATCGGGCATCAAACAAAAAAAAATTGGCATCCTTGATAAGAAGAAATGCCAACTACATCTTGAAATTAGACCAAAATTGTGTGTATTTTTATAGTTTGTTTCTCTTTACAAAACTTATTTAGTTACACTAATTGATTTGAGATATTACGAATGCTTTTAAGCGAGTACGTGCCCGCGAAAGCGTGACGGCTGCTACATTCGCGTCTTTCAATTGCATTTTCGAGGCGATGGTACGTAGGTCTTGCTCCAAAAAATAAAACCTCTTTAAAATTTCACGGGCATTTCGGTTGAGGTGATTCAAGCTACGGAGCAATGGATTCCAGTAATCATTTTCGGTGGTATGGTTTTCATAAGATGGGTATTTGGAGTCATCTATATCGCCTAACAGCAGCAATCGCTGCATTTTTCGACGTATCATCAGCCATTTGTTTCGGGCAATGCCGAGTACATAGGATTTTTGGGATTCGCTTAATTTGAATGATTGTTGCGTGGTAGGATTGTTGAGGAGTGAAAGAAAGGCATCGTGGAAGGCATCTTCAAAGTCTTCTTTTCTACCTTTTTTTGCAGTTCCGATGAAATCTTTTTTGCATTCAAAGTAAAATCGGCTAAACTCCGCTTCCGACATAGCGTTTATGCCTTGATGTCGAATGTTATTTTTAGCCTCGTAGTGTTGCTCATGTGAGGGTTTGCTACTGTGCATTATTTTGTTGGGCTTGGTGTAACGAAAAAATCGTTCAGCCCGCTCTTCGCAAACTGAACGAGAATAGGTATGCTTAAATGGGATCTTAATTTTCAGGGGTTTTGGGGGAATTCCTTCGCAAAAAAAAATCTTCACGAAAGAACCATGACTATGAAAACTCGTACCAAAAATCTGGTTCTTTGAAGCCATGCAACAAAGATCAGACATCTAAGGATTTTTGGTCTCACATAAATAGGTGAGGACAAAAATATTCCTCGTCGAATTTCGGGAAGATCGAGGGAAAACAATGGATTTACAATGACTATAAAACTCGTGCTTCCGATATATTTGGTTTTTTGAAGCACGCATCAAAGTTCTGGTAATTTTTTTTTTTTGCGCATCACATAAATAGGTGAGGCGGCTAATCCAATTTTACCAAACCTTCTTCCAGCGCTTTGCGCACGGCCCCTGCCTTAGAATTTACCTGCAATTTTTCATAAATCTGCTTGATATGTGTGCCAATTGTATCTACACTTACATCAAGCTCTGCAGCAATTTCTTTATAAGAATAAGCTTTCGCCAATAAATTTAGAACTTGTTGTTGCTTGCTGGTCAAACTATAATCTGATAATCGAAAATCGGGCTTTGAAAGTAATTGCATCGCTTTTTTGGCAACAGATGGCGTCAAATGCCCTTCCCCATCGGTAATAATTTTTAGCGCTTTTTCCAGCCCAAAAGGCAATTCGCCTTTTAGCATATAGCCGTCACAGCCCAATTGAATCGCTTGAAGGATATATTTATCATCATTGAAATCGGTGAGCATCAGCACCTTTACATTAGAAAAATGTTTTTTAATGATATTCAAACCTTCCAAACCATTCACGTTGGGCATTCGTATGTCGAGCAGAACAAGATTGGGTTTTAGGTGCTTTACTTCTTCTACAATATTTCTGCAATCAGGAAAATCTCCAATAACTTCATAGATTTCTTTTTTGGTGTCGAGGATGCTTTTGATATATGCTCTTAGATCATCATTGTCCTCATAGACGAGCACTCTATGCTTTATCATTCGATATTATTTTTCAATTATTTGCAAAAATAAGCCGGTCAGCTCCGAAGCGCATCACCTATTTTAGTGGGTAAAAAAGATTTATTATTCTTTTAATAAGTCGGGAGAATCTGAACCTCAGAGTTTCGCGGGTAGGAAAATTCAGCAGCACGGTTACACCTTTTTTGGGGACGGATGCAATATCAATGGTGCCATGAAGTTTTTGCGCACGATCTTGCATATTGCGCAAGCCATTTTTGCCGCTTGTTCCATTTTCCTCTATTTCTTCCTCCGGAAAGCCCTCGCCATTATCGGCTATTTTTAAAACAAGGTTGCGTTGTTGTTTCGTAAGATTCACTTTTATAGTGGATGCCTTGGAATATTTGACAGCATTAATGAGGGTTTCCTTGAAAATAAGGTGCATATGATAGCGCTTGTCACCAGGTATTTTTTCTTTCATTGGAATTGTACCTGAATTTATTTCCAATTTCATGTTTTCTGGGAGTGTTTGTTGCGCAACGGTACGCATTCTCAGGATGATGTCCTCAAGCGGGTTATAATCAGGGTTATTGGCCCAGATGATGTCTCGCATTTTATCCAAGGTTTCGCCAGAAATTTCTGCAATTCGCCCCATCGCTTCTTTGCAAGCATCATTAGAAGATGGCCCAGATAAAGCAAGATTGCTGGCAATTTTGATGGCGGTAAGCGCCGATCCAATTTCATCGTGTAAATCGGCAGAGATGCGTTGGCGAACTTCCGCTACTGCCAATCCTGGACGAAGGATAAAGTAAATAATAATCAAAAGGAGAATTAAACCCAACAGAATTTCTAGGATAAGCGCCCACCAGCGCGTCCACCAGGGTTTCAGGATAAGGATATTCAAGTCGGTAGTCTCTGTGCCTTTTATGCCATCAGAATTGATAACCCTTACTTTGAAAGTATAATTTCCTGGAGGGAGATTGGTATAACGAACTCGGCCCTCCTCAATGGGCCCCACCCAACGCTCGTCGTATTCTTCCAATTTATATTCGAAGCGGCAATTTTCAGGATCGCTATATTCCAATGCTGCAAACTCAAAAGTCAGGACGTTTTGATGATGTTTTAGTACAATTTTTCTCATTTCTCCGACATTGGTCGCCTGGGTTTCCTGACAAATCAAACTATCCAATATTTCATCGTTGACCATAATGCCGGTGATCTGTGCTTTTTGAGTAGGAGGAAGCATTTTAAGCTCTTGCGGATTAAACCTGGTGATACCACTTACCGATCCAAACCATAGCTTGCTATTACCCGCTTTCAGCGCACTGAAAAAAAGAAACTCGGCTGCTGATAGCCCATCGGCAAGGGTAAAGTTTTTGACTTCCTTTGATTTTCGATTAAAGCGAATCAAACCTCGCGAAGTACTCAACCACAAGTTTCCCTTATCGTCCGGTAGCATACTTTGTATCTCCTGGCTGGCTAATCCCGCATTGCGATCATAAACCTTAATCTCTCTGGTCTCCTGGTTGTATTTCACCAAACCATTGGAACTGGCAATCCAGAGAATCGAACTATCAGGATCTTCATAAAATCGAGTAATAATTCCTTTGAAAGGAAGCGAATCAATTAATTTAAAGCTGTCTTGTGGATCAAATACCTTGATGCCAGCGGAATTCTCGGAGGTCCAGAGTTTATTATTTTTGTCTTCATAAAGGGACGAAAATGTTTTTTTGCTTTTTATGGATTCGATTTTTTTTAATTGGACGCCTTCCTTAGTATGCTTCATTACTTCATAAATTCCCCCATTAAAATTGCAAAGAAGAATTCGTCCGTCTTTCAGTTGAGTACCTTGAAAAAACACTTCATTGGCGGGAGCCACTTTTTCAAAGGCCTTGGTTCTCAGATTGTAAAGAGATACACCTCCCCAGGTTAATATCCAAATTCGATCCCGATTATCGGGCAAAATGGAAATAATAGCATCAAAAACAAGATCAGAATTTTTACTTGTAAAAGTCCCCATTAAATTACCCTCAGGCGTGAGTACCAATACCCCTTGAGTGCTTGTTCCACACCAAATGCGCCCGCGGCGATCTTCCGCCAAATAAGTGATTTTACCTTCTTTCCAGGGGGCGCTTTCCGAAGGGGCTAATAGCAAGTCAAATTTGAGATAATCAGGATGGGCAAAATCAATCCCTTTATCAGCTACCGATGCCCAGATGATGCCATCCTTGTCCACATAAACACTGGAAGTACTATTGCTGCGAAGGGAATAAGGGGCGTTTGGTTCTTGGCGGTAATTGACTAAAATTTGTCGGGTTTTTTTATCAAAAACTGCGATACCATTATTCAAAGAAGATAATAAAAAATACTCATTTTTATAAGGTTCAATATCTATAACCCCAGGAAACTGACCATGAAGTTGAAGCGATTTACGCATAGGATTAAAAGACATGATACCCTGTTGCGTAGCCAGCCAAACCAAGGTATCTGATTCGGCAAGTACATCAAATATGAGCATACTTTGTGATAAAGGTGCATCGGAAGAACCATCGAAAAAAGTTTGGGATTTAAATTTGGAATAATCCCCGGGAGAAGGATAATCAAACATCTGCAAGCCTGCACCGCCTTGTGCATAAAGAAAAGAACGCTTTATTTTACCGCTCGTTTTATCGGCAAGTACTTTTAATCGCTGAGCTTTATTAAAAATTCCGTGAAGCCATTTTTTTTCTTTGGTTTTGATATTATATTGATAAACGCCTTCAAATTGAATCATTAACCAAAGGATGCTATCGGATTCCAAATGCGCTACATAATAACCTTCTACTGATCTGCCACCCACCATGATGGTATCGTGAATAAAATGATCATGTTGTCGAATATAGCAGTTGATGCCATCATAAGTAGAAAACCAAATGTTTTGATCGGAATCTTCGTAGAAAGGACTTTGGATATTATTCCCGAAGATGCTATGCAAGGTATCCG
>JANRME010000147.1:0-14287 GCA_033761835.1 Saprospiraceae bacterium | reverse complement strand
CTGAAAAAAGTAGAAATTCCTTTTGAATATGAGAATAATTTTATCATAGTCAGAGTCGTTTTTTAAGATGTTTTCCCGTTAAAAATTATTTTTTATACAGGTGCGGAAAAAACCATCCTGACTCGCCGTGAAATCACGGATTTGCTACAAATCAATTATGAAAGGCGTTTCCCTTTGTTGGGTTCTGACCTCACCACCGAGTTATACGCCTATCTGGCGCGCGGCGTCAAGTTGTCCATTCACAATTTGGTGGCACTCAATCGTTCTATTTTGGTACTCGATGAAGATTATTTTCGCTTCGAAGAGTACGGCGGGATTAGCGTGCATGGGATTTTGGGTTCTGACTTGTTTCGGCGCTTTGTTGTCAAAATTGATTTCCGCCGCAAAGTCATCACTTTATACGATCCAGCTGCATATACGCCGCCATCCGGCAATAAGTATCATATCGTACCATTAGAAATACATCGGAATAAACCTTATATAACAATCCCTACGAGGATCAGCGATACCAGCATTCAAGCCAAATACCTCATAGATACGGGCGCAAGCTTGTCGTTGCTGCTATACACGAATACCCATCCTGCATTTGAGTTACCGCCCCAATATATCCGCAGCAAAATTGGGATGGGTTTGGGAGGATATTTGCAGGGCTTTTTGGGTAGAATTGAAAAAATTCAGATAAAGGATATTGAAATGGAAGGTGTTATTACCAATTTTCAGGAAGTGCCACCGGATATTGATTCTACCTTTATGAATGGTCGCAATGGCATTATGGGCAACCAAATTCTTAGTCGCTTCGAAATGACTATTGATTATATTAATGAAAAAATGTACCTAGCTCAGGAAAAGAAATTTCGTAAAAAATTTCAATACGACAGAAGCGGTCTGATCTTAGCCGCCTCCGGCTTACATTTGAATGATTTTAATGTAGTGGACATTATCGCGGGCAGCCCGGCCGAGCAGGCAGGCATTCAAATCGGAGACGAAATCAAAGTAATCAATGGTATTCCTACCAGCCTGATGCACTTGTCGGATATTACAAAACGCCTTCAAAAACGAGTAGGTAAAAAAATAAACATGGCGATAAAGCGCGGTGATCAGCGCCTGAAAGTGCAATTTAGATTGCGCGATTTGATATAATATCAGATGCCAGAAACTTAATACTGCAAAACAACCTAAAATCTGTTTTTTATGAACCGGAAAATCTTGCCAGAATTATAAAAAAGTTTTACCTTTGCCAGCCGTTTGGGAATTGCCTTTGCGATTTCCTGAATGCATTTGTATATAACATTATTTTTTAAAACAAAAATCGCTCATGTTTGCAATCGTAACAATAGCTGGTCAGCAGTTCAAAGTTGAGGAAGGTCAAGAGATCTTCGTCCACCAGTTAGAAGCTACCGAAGGCGACCAAATCTCTTTCGACCAAGTATTATTGGTTGAAAAGGGTGAAGGCAACGTCACGGTTGGCAAGCCGACGCTAAATGCAGCAAAGGTCAACGCCACAGTACTTGGCCATCAGAAAGGTGACAAGGTTATCGTGTTTAAGAAAAAGAGACGCAAAGGATACCGTGTGAAAAACGGGCATCGCCAAAGTTTCACAAAGATCAAGATTGACAGCATTGCTGTGTGAAATTGACAATTAAAAATTAAAAATTTCCAGAAATGGCACATAAAAAAGGTGAAGGTAGTACCCAGAATGGCCGTGATAGTAATCCTAAACGATTGGGCGTCAAACTCTATGGTGGTCAGTACGCCAAAGCAGGCAATATCATTGTGCGGCAGCGCGGCACTAAGTTCCACGCCGGCGAAAATGTTTATATGGGTAAAGATTATACCCTGCACGCTGCAGTAGCAGGTACCGTTGAATTCAAGCGCAGAAGACAAGATAAAACCTACGTAAGCATCGTTCCTTTCCAGGAGATCGTAGAAACGGTAGCAAAGGTAGAAAAGAAAAAACCGGAGTCAGTAACTACACCAGTTGTTGAAGCCCCTCAGGAGAAGGCGGAAGTGAAAGCGCCTGTGGTTGAAGAAGAGGTGATTGAGACACCCGTATTAGAAAAAATCGAGCCAAAAGTTTCTTCTGGAGGCAAAATTACATTACCTTCGGGTCAAACAATCAAGGCAGATGACCTCAAAATGATTGAAGGCATCGGCCCGAAAATTGAAGGACTGCTCAAAGATGCAGGTATCACCGATTGGGCTTCTTTGGCCAGCGCGGATATTGAAAAATTGAAAGAAGTGCTCGCAGCAGCAGGCAGCCGCTACAAAATGCACGACCCGGCCACCTGGGCAAAACAAGCTCAACTTGCTTCCGAATGGAAATGGGAGGAATTGCAGCAGTACCAGGATGAACTAAAGGGCGGAAAAGCGGTTAATGAAGAGGAATAAGAATTTAGTTTTCATAGCTTTATGTTTTTCAAGCCTTGCTCTTTTGGGGCGAGGCTTTTTTATTGATAATTTTAACGTGAGTGATGGATAAAAATAGCCCGTCAGGGCTTATAGTATAGAGCGGTAGAAGAGATGAGAAATCTCTATGCTTGCTCTGGTAGGAGTTTAACTATGGGTGGTTAAGTTCCTAACGGAACACAAGACAATACCTTGGATAATGGCTACCAATGTTAAAAATCTAAAGGCGTAGTGCTGCATTTTAATCCCCAACTATTTGTAACTGTTTATCATGGTTCTTATTCGTAATTCACGTTAATTTTAATAAATTGACAGTTATTTATTTATTTTAAATACGCTCAAAAGAACCTTTCAAAAGCCACCCTTCTTCGCCGTTCGGCAAAGAAACCTTGTACCAGTCCCCAATTTTATCCAATAAATCTAGCGTGATTCCCTCGTATATCTCAATGATGACGGCACTTTGCGCATCGGGAGAACTGTGAAGCGAAGCCTTGGGTTGCAACACAACTGCCCTTTGGCTATCATTTTCTAATCGAGCGCGATGGCCAGCTATGGCAAAAGCTATGAAACTCAGCAATATCAATAAGACTCCAGCTATAAAACCATTTTTTTTAATGCGTCGTACTTTGCCCAACAGCCAAAAGGCTAGTCCTACAATTCCTAACCACAAGCTCATCAGGGCAAGGATAGACCAGGTATTGGTGGATAATTCCAAGCTTAGATTATTGAACCATTTTGTAAGGAAAAACGGTGATAGGGCTTCGATATCATTTTGCAAATGGCTTTGTACCACCTGCAAATTGTGCTGCGTATCCGCATCATTTGGGTCGAGTAGCAGCGCTCGTTGATAGAAAAGAATAGCCTTTCCTAATTTACCGGTTCTATAATAACTATTTCCAAGATTGTAATATAGCGCCTCCGAATGATAACCTTGTTTTATCAAACTATCATATTGAGCACATGCTTTCGCAAAATCGCCCGCCCGGTAAGCCGCATTGGCATCCTGAAGCTGTTGGCTCGGGGGCGTGGTGGCCCAAGCGATTGTTCCTAAAAGCACGATGATACTAATTGCCAGTAGTTTTTGTTTTCTCATCCGTTAACGGTATTGGTGGTTCCGTTTTGATTTCGATAAATACATCATCCCGATTTTTGGGGCGCTTCGTTATTTCCCAACTAAAACCTTCTATTTTCAAGGTTTCATGGTCGGCTTGTTTCATCGGTATCAAATTTGCTTTGGGCTGTGCATAAAATCGAATTTCATCAATATTATTATTCCCAAAATACATCATCATTTCACTGCATAAAATTTTATTTACACCGATGTAAGCATTTTCATCATCCTTAGCATAATAAACCGACTCCGCATTGCCCTGCACGTCCATTTTTCGCAATTCATTTTCTTCAAAAAAAGCAGTAATATCGCGCCCTTTCACTTGATTAAAAAAAATCTGATCCGCTGAATTGACAATAAAAGCATTGCTATGCAAAAAAATACGGTCAATCTGATCGTTGCGCAATTGCAAATCCATCGTGTCCGCTACAAATTGAGAGGTATCCGACCAAAGAATCGGTTCTTTATACAAATGAAAAATAGAATCCGTAGAAGTATAAGTCAAGGAATCGCAAATGCCTTGCAAATTGCTTTTGTAAATCCGCACCCGATTGTAAGCAAACAGTGTTCGCACGGTGTCGCTACTCAAAGAATCCAATGTTTGTAATGCCAATAAAGTATCAGATGACAAAAACAAGGAATCATTATCAATTTCTGTAATGAGTAAAGGTCGACCACGCTGCCCGCCGGTCGCTTTTATATAATTGGTTTTGCGATTAAAATCCGAACGTTCGCAAAGAATCGTCAAATTCGCAGAAGTATCCTGCCAAATCACATTGCCCGAAGCCACACCCGTGCCGTTCAACTCGGTATAAGCTACTGCATCAGCCTCCAAAATCTGCGGCGGATCTATAATACGCGAGCGACCTTTAGTAGAATACAACTCGTTTTTTCGGTCATAAATAATATCCTCCGCCACAATATTTCTGGTAGAATCCCGATAACTGGCATTGCCAGTCAGATAATATTTGTCGTTGTTTTCTTCATAGCGAATTGTATTGGCAACAGCCTCCTGATTGATGCCCGTGAAATGCGCATCGCCTTTTAAAATGTAAATCCTATTTTTACCATCATAACGAATCGTGTCGGCGGTAGCCTGTTGCGTCTCGCCGCGTGCATATTGCGCATTTTCGCGGAATTCTGCCAAATTATTATAGGTATCATAAAATCCATCTTCACAATATATCTTGCTACTATCGGTTGTAATCAAGGTGGGCGCAAGAAAAAAGACCGTTCGACTCTCGGTGTTGAATTTCAAGGTATCCGAGCGAAGGCTGAATTCGGGGTCAATAACAACCACGCTATCCCTGAAAAAAATTTCATTATTACGCACATAATAGTAGCCGCGCCTACTACTCAATTGGGTTTCATTATTGGTGAGGGTTGCGCCTTCAAAGTAAGTAGCGATTTTAGTACTTACATCATAATCTAAGCGTTCGGTAAATAATTTTTGGGTATTATTAATCAAAGCCACGTTTCCGAATAAAGATGCTTGTTTCAAATCGGCCCAATAGACGACCGAATCCGCAAAAACATTGGTCGTATCACCTTGTTGGATGAGCACATTGCCTTTAGCTACTACATAAATACTATTTTCAATTGTCGCCGAATCGCAATACATATAAACGCTGTCCTGTCGCAATTCTACATTGCCTCGGAGCTTCTGGATAATTTTGTCACCTTCTTGGATATTATAAAACTCATCGGCCCAATCCACTTTCACCTGATCGCTTTTCTTCTGCGCAGTCGGTGGCTTGGTTTGTGCAGCAGCAATATTGGCAATCCCTATACAAATCAGCACCTTTATCCAAGAATTAAATGCTATCCTCATTCTGCGTTTTTTTCTACAACGACTTATTTTGTAAAATGTTGGCATTAAGGGTGGCTTAGGGGCTTGGAGATCGAGAACTCGGAGGCAGGCGAACACACCCCGTCTCCTTTTTTTTTCTAATTCACTACCAACTCCGCTCCCTCCTCCCCTACCAGGCTACCAATGGCCACGCCCATTCCGCCGAGTCGCACCGCCACAAAAACATTGGTCATTACCTCTTGTACAATCGGCTTTTTTTGTTCGCCAATGCCCATAATGCCACTCCACCAAGTGTCAATTCCTACAGACTGCTTGGGTATAATTACTTCTTTCAAAAGCTGCTCTAAAGCATTGCGAATCAAGGCTGTGGTATCAAATTCGTCGGTTTGTTCTGTTTGTGTTGCCAAGTTTCTTCCGCCTCCTAACAAAATGCGCTCATCTACATCCCGAAAATAAAAATAACCCCGATCATAATGAAACGCCCCCTTGACGCGAAGCCCAAGAATTGGTTGGGTTATAAGTACTTGATTACGAGCAGGGAGCACTTCTAAGTCAGGAAATAGCTGTCGTGCAAAACCATTGGTCGTTACCAGCAATCTGTTGGACTGCAATTCCCAGTTTTCGGTTGTATGAATTCGCACCAAATCTTTATCGCTTTCGATGTGATTGATTTCCAATCCATTCAGAAATTTCACGCCTTTTTCAGCGGCGATTTGCAGGAGGGTTTCCATCATTTTTCCAGTATGCAATTGCCCTTCCAGCTTATTGACGATTAAATGTTTTACTTTTTCAAAGCCAAAATCAACAATTCGTTCATCAGCAATTTTATATGCATTGTTATATCCTGTTATATTTTCAATTGCTTGATTAAAATTTCCTAAATGATCCTTGCATTCTTCAAAAATTAATCCCTCTTCGGGTCGAAATACTTCATAACCACCCAAGTTTTCGTATTGCATTCGCTCCTCACCTACCCGCTCGCGCAAGCGCTGCAAGCCTCGCCAACGCCGCTCTACCAAAGCCCAAACCTCGCTTTCGGGTTGCTTCCGCAAATCATCCAACAATTCCGTCATACTGCCAAAACAAGCAAAACCGGCGTTGCGGGTACTCGCGCCAAAAGGCAAAACGCCTCGCTCCAACACGACCACTCGTAAGGCAGGTTGCGTTTCCTTCAACCGAATCGCAGCGCTCAAGCCTACGATGCCGCTGCCAATGATCGCCACATCCCAATGGCGGAAAAATGTCTCACGTTCCCAAAAACTGAGTGTAGCCGGTGATTGAAATTTTTTCAAGAATCTATAGTTTTGCGTAGCGCAAATTTAGTCAATTTCGATCAACTCTTAATTGGATGTGCCGATTGCATATTTATATTTGCTGGAAATGACAAGTAAAATATACTTACCTGTTGAGTATATTTGCCAGAAATGATTAAACATAAGGAATAATATGATACAGCGAATCCAGACCATTTTTTTGCTCTTGGCGGCGGCCTGCATTTTTTTGTTGTTCGCCTTTCCGTTTGCATCTACGCCAGCGGATATTCCAAATACAGCTTTCGCCGATCAGGTTTTTGATATTAATGACCAAATAATCATGCTGGTGCTATTTGTGTTGGCAGGTGCGTTAGCAGTGATAAGTATCTTTTTATTTCGCAATCGAAAATTGCAGATGCGCCTGACGCTGCTTTCTTTTTTCCTTAATCTGGCAGGTATTATTGTCAGCGTTATTTTTTACGCACAAGCGCTAAAAACGATTGATAATCAGCAGGATAAAGACGAATTAGGAAGGTTTTTACCTTTGGCAGCGCTGGTTTTCGCGATTGTAGCTTATCGCTTTATCAGAAAGGACGAGAAATTAGTGAAATCAATGGATCGCCTGCGATAAAAACGGAAAAGGTCTTTCGCTCAAAAACGAAAGACCTTCGCCTATTTTCAAGAGAAGATAATGATCAAATCTCCGAATCGGGTTTCTTTTTCGCAGAGTAATTGATCTTTAGCTGACCCGATTTTCTCAATTGTGTTTTTACATCTTGTACGATACCCATCGTTACGCCACCATCCACCCGCAAGGAAGAAGTGATAGAGCCACGTCTGCTTTCAGGTACTTTCAACTTGAATGACTCAAGAAAAAGTGGAATATCAGCAGTTGTAGAGAATTTATCTCCCAATTGGATACGAGGCTTGGTTCCATACACAGCTTGGTACTTGAGTGCTGGGCGACCAACGTGAATCGTATTCACCAGCGCCTTTTCTTCGAGCTTCGTCAACTCTGATGCAAAAGGCGTTTGAACTTGAACTTTCAGCTCTGCATCTCGCATTTTGGTTACCACCATAAAAAAGAAGAGCAAAATAAAGATAATATCAGGCAGCGAGGCAGTCGAGATAGCAGGCGCCGCATTTCCTCTTTTTTTAGAAAACTTAGCAGGCATAATACTTCTGTTTTAAGCTACTTTGAAAAATAGCTATTGTAAAAAAAGTGAAGAACTTAGGAATTTTTCGACAACGCTGTACTGGTTGTAACGTTAATTCTCTTCCCCAAAAGCTGTGGGTTCTGCTTCTGACAATACCATCGGAATTTCATCCTTTATCGCTTTTTGATAAGCAATGGGTAAGTCATCACTGTATGGTACGCCAAACTTTTGCTGACAGAGTTCATTCCACAATTCATTGTACGCTCCCTTCAATTCGTTGTACACTTCCAGATAAGTTCGGTAGTTGGTACCTCGGTCATTTTTTAGGGAGATGATCGCATTTTTAGGATTTTCTGCCAAATCTTCTCGATTCTGCGGATTGCGGATAAATTCCTTTGCCCGTTCCCTCAAATCTCTAATGTCCGTAGGTTCGTTCCTTACCAGCAACTGATTCTGCGCATTTACCAGCACGGCAAATACATTTCGAGACTTCAGCTTCAGCGTTTCAGGATCTTCTTCCGACCATGGCGGCAGCTTTACGGTAATTCCTTTGTCTTCGACAATCGTTGTCGTTACCAGGAAAAAGATGAGCAACAGAAACGCAATGTCAGCCATAGAGCTGGCATTGATTTCGTTTTTCATCAAATCCCGAGCTTTGGATTTTTTTGCCATAGTTCCAAATTATTTAAAGAAGTTTCGAATTTCTGATAACACCAATGCCCCGATAGCAACGACCGAAAGAATAATCATTGTGATCAGTCCTCCGCCGATCAATTTTTGGGTATTATCCGATGTTCCCATTTTCTTGGCAGCATCTGCTACAACACCCGTAGATTCAACGCTCGAAGTAGAATAGGTGATCAAAAAGATAGCAACCAAAACTGCGATTCCGATCAAGCCTTTGATAGAATTTCTAAAATTGGAGGCTGTTTGAAAAACACCAAACCCTACTAATGCCAACAGGGCCATGATAAATAACACGAATGAACCGATAAGCCCCGCATCAAAAATCCCGGTATTGGGCTGGTCTTCTTTGGCCATAGCTTGGAAGGCCGCATTTCCTGATAACCAACTTATCAAAAATAGCGCACTAACCAAAGCACCTAAACCAAAGCCGATCAACTGACCGTTCTTGGAAAAGAATTTATACATGTTTTGTTAGTTTTATACTATTTTTTGAAAATGTTGTTCTGTGCCAGAATGTCAATAACGGCAATCGAAGCGTCTTCCATTTTGTTTACAATGCTATCAATTTTTGAAATGATGTAATTGTAAAACAACTGAAGGATAATCGCTACGATCAAACCAAATACCGTAGTCAAAAGCGCCACCTTAATACCACCCGCAACGACTGTTGGCGAGATGTCACCCACCTGTTCGATACGGTCGAAGGCCTGGATCATACCGACAACTGTACCCAAGAACCCGAACATCGGCGCCAAGGCGATGAACAATGAAATCCAAACTAAACCTCTTTCGAGCAAGCCCATCTGAACGCTACCGTAAGAAACAATAGCCTTTTCAACGGCTTCAGGACCTTCTTTGGCGTTTTTCAGACCCTCATACAAGATACTTGCGGTTGGGCCTTGTGTCGATTTGCACACTTCCATAGCCGATTCGAGGTCACCGGTTTTGAGTTGTTCGTCAATACGCGCCAATAATTTTTCCGTGTTGACAGTAGCAATATTCAAGGTAATGATACGCTCAATACAGAACGCCAAACCAAGAATCATACACAATAATACTGGGCTCATCCAGATAGGGTCACCGTCAATGAAATACTTTTTGACCAACTGGTAGCCGGTTGGCGCGTCATCAGAAGCGGCGGCGGCTGTTTCCGTACTCTGTGAATCCTGAGCATATACGGTCACATTGCTTGAAAATACAGTCAAACTCAATACAAGCAATAGAGTCAATAATTTTCGCATAGTCAATAAGGTTTTACGATTGTTTTTTGTGATAAAAATAATTGATTTTCCATCCTTCCAAAAATCAAATTGGCGGAGAGAGCGGGATTCGAACCCGCGATACCCTTTTGGAGTATACACACTTTCCAGGCGTGCGCCTTCAACCACTCGGCCATCTCTCCTCGCTGCTATCTTTGGTCTCCGTATTCAGGAGTCCCGGCTTGTTCACCTTGTCAATTTTGTTCCTGTCTTATCTCAGGAAACGCAACACCAGACGGGTTTCCGCTCGATTTGGTCACTCCTAATCTACTGGTCTTTACCAGTCTTTTTCAGCTCTTTCATCATCTAAGCGCAACAAAAATAAACATTCGGCGCTTTTCAACAATAGTGACGCCACAAAAATTGTAAAAAGATATAACAATTCAAAATTTTTTAAGATTTCAGCTTCCAAATCGCATTGGAAAAATTATGTAATCCATCGTTATCGCTGTAAGATTCGTTGGGCCGACACCGATTTTGCCGATGAAAAAACTTTTTTGGCATTCGCGCTACTTATTCTTGCCACTTCTTCCACCATTATGCCTTTTATTTCGGCTAATTTTTCTGCTATGATAAGAATGTAAGCGCTTTCGTTGCGTTTGCCACGATACGGCACCGGCGCCAAGTACGGTGAATCGGTTTCTAAAACGATGTGTTGTAAATCTATTACTTCCATTATTTTATCCAAACCGGATTTTTTGAAAGTCAACACACCACCGATCCCAAGATAAAAACCCATGTCAATAATCGCTTCCGCTTCTTCCAGCGTACCACCAAAACAATGAAAAATGCCGTACAAGCGCTCATCTTTTATTGTTCGCACCAAATCAATGGCTACTTGAGTTGCATTCCGAGTATGTATGACAATCGGTAACTGTAATTTCTTCGCCCACTCACATTGAATTAAAAAAGCTTCTTTTTGTTCTTTTACAAAAGTTTGATCCCAATACAAATCAATGCCAATCTCACCTACCGCTGCAAAAGGACGTTTCCAGAGCCATTCTTCTACAATCGCCAGTTCTTCTTTGTAATTTTCTTTCACCGAACAAGGATGCAAACCCATCATAGCAAAACAATGATCCGGGTACGCTGCTTCCAGCGCCAACATAGGTTCTATCGTTTCGCTATCTACATTCGGCAAGTACATTTTGTTGACATGAGCCTCTATGGCCCGACGGATCATTTCGTCCTTATCTTCATCAAATTCAGGCAGATACAAATGCGTATGCGTATCAATTAAATTCATCATTCAATTAGTATAATGTTTTGGGCTTAAAGATTAATTATCCATATCAGCCCATCCCTAAGTCCCAAGAAGGCTTGCCATAAAGGTACAGATTAATTTTGGAGGATTTTTGGTGGGTAAGCAGTTCTTTTTATAAATTTTAAGCATTTATTTAGCTTTGAGCAAATCAATCATAAGAGCCGCAGCGACAGGGCTTTGCGCTTTGTTTTTCCCAAGAATTGGCTCACCAGTCAACGCATCAAAATTTTCATAACACCCGAATTCTGTCATGGATTCCCATAAAAATCGGCGCAATTTTGCAGCCAGTTCAATAAAATCGTAGCGCAACAAGCCTTGATATAACAACCAACTTTCCCAGAGATTAATAGGGCGAGTAAATAAATCGCGCTCCAGTTTTAACAACATATATTCTGCCTGATCCTGGGTAGGGATTTCAGCAGCCAATGGCAAAAAGGGCTCAAGCCCTTTGCACTGTTGGAATTCTTTTGTCGTAAATTTAAAAATTTTATAGCCATTAAGTTCATTCCACAACTTTTCATTCATGCTATAAATAGTGAGTTCATGCCATTGAATGATTTCCAGTACATCTTCACCCAAAGTATGACCAATTTTTATCAGGCTTTCGTTCGACCAACTCAACAAAGTAAGAAATACAGGGTCTTGCCGGTCTTCCACTACGGGTAAGCCTTCCTCCTGCGGATCGCAGTATTCATATAGATGCCGATGCCAGGCTAAGATTTTAGGATACGCTGCACTAAGAAAAGTCTTGGCGTTTTTTTTGTCTTTACAATACTGATAAACCCTCCAAATGGTCAATGCTGCCAATGACAAATCGGAAGCCTCGTTTTCCAATATCCTGGTGCATTTCTCCTGGGCAATCTGGGTATGAATGTGCGCATAGCCAATGGCAAGTAATGCCTGGCTTTTGGTGTCGGAAGCAGCTACCCCGTCACGCTCCAATACAGTTCTGGCGGCGCTAATTTGTGCAACGGTCAAGATGTCAGATTTTTGGATGCCAAAAAATAAACAAGTTTGAGGTAAAAGGGGCAGTCAATTCAATATACGGAAGGCATCCAAAAAGGTTGCAGCGTGAAAAGGATAATTGATTCCATAATTAGAAAGTCAGTATTCAATCAAAGGGTGACGATTTTTTGATAAAAATAACATCCCATTACTGTCGCAATATTGATTTCACTAAAGTATATTGATCTGCTTTTAAATGGATAAAATAAGTACCCGCCGGTAATCTTTTACCCTGAAATGCCAAATAATGCCAGCCGGTATCTTTTTGCCCTTGATAAAGCGTATCAACGATGCTGCCCCGCGCATCGAAGATGGATACAGCGATTTCCATTGCTTTTGGTAAATAAAAACGAATATTGGACTGTTCTTGAAAAGGATTTGGGTGGGTCTGTTCCAAAATAATACCGCCGTTTTGCAAGGATATGTCAGAAGCGGGCGTAGTGCTGCTCTCTTGAATCGTAAGCGTTTGCTTTGAATTGATATTTGTGAGAATTTGTTTTATCCCTGAGGGCCATTCGATTACCAAAGAATCGAGGCTTGTGGCGCTTCCCATGCCAAAATGAACATCAAGATTGTTTTGTCCGCAGAAAGTATTTTGAGTTGAAACCTCTCGCAATTGCCAAACACCTCTATTGCCAAAGGTAATTTTTGCTTTTACTTTTGCCCCAATGGCAGAGCGATTTGATTGAACGCCTATTAATTTGATTTTCAACCAATTATTAGTATTATTCAGGTCATTTCGATACAAATGATTCGGCGGTGATTGATTTTGACGAAGGATATTGGGTACAAACAAATCGAGATCACCATCGTTGTCATAATCGCCTGCCGTAGCGCCCCAGGTTGGCGCAATATCACTGCTAAATGGCGCAGCAAAAAGTCGAATGAAAGTGCCATTGCCGTTATTTTGATAGAAGCGATTGGTAGTGCCGTTGTTACCGCCGTCAGCAGCCACAAATACATCAAGATCGGCATCATTATCAAAATCGCCCCAAACACTCGCCAATGTTAGCCCCAAATCCTCTACCAATTCACCAGTGGTCACTCTCACAAATTGTCCATTATCATTTCTGAATAGCACATCCGCCATGCCGCTAGGCGCGCCGCCCCAATAATTGGTTACAAATGCGTCCAAATCGCCATCATTGTCAATATCATTCCAGTTCCAAACCTGCCCGTCCAATTGCGTTGTAGCAAGTGGAGCTTGGGTAATACGCTGAAAGGTAGCAGCACCGGTTTCTTTCAACATATTTCGATATAAATAATCTGTTCCAGTTGAACCATCTGCCGGGCCACTCCCGATAAATAAATCGAGGTCGCCATCTTGATCGTAATCCGACCAGGAAGGCACGGTGTAAGGTGCTAAGCCAATCGTGATAGGCGTACTGGTAATACGCTCAAAAGTACCATCACCTTTGTTGCGAAAAAGAAAATTCGGAAGTGAAGGATTCCCTACAAATCCTGCGGGATGCACCACTACCAGATCTACCCAGCCATCTAAGTCATAATCACCCCAAGCACAAGCCCAAGCACGTATTTGGAAAGAATTCAAAGATAAAGCTGCATTGGTTATATCAGAGAAAGAGCCATTGCCATTATTGCGATATAAATAAGAACTGGCACCCGCCGTAAAAACGTCCAAATCACCGTCGTTATCAAAATCTGCCCAGGAATTACCTATCGAGCTATTGAAATTCAGCGAGCTACTGCCTGACTGACTAAAAGTACCATTGCCATTATTATTATATAAAAAATTGCCGGTATTCCGATTACTAACAAAAATATCCGCATCGCCATCTCCATCATAATCTATAAAGCTCGCGCCCGAGGAATCGGCGATATCATTCGAAAATGGTGCAGTATTAACTTTAGTAAATGGTTGTCCAAAAATATTTACACAAAAACTAAAAAATATTAAAACAGATAAAAAATAGTTTTCATAGCTTTTCATAAACATGTATTTAACCAATATTAATAATCGAATAATAAAATCAGGGCGCAAGATGAAGCGTTGGGAAAACTTCATTTTGTCTATTCTTGCTATTCTTTGAGGCTCATCTTTGTAGCAAAAAAGTACCACTCAAGCGTCCGCCAGCGGTTACAAAAACATAATGGAATGTACCATTTGGTAAATGATTGGTTTTTAGCTTAAAAGAATGGTTGCCAACTTCCAGGCTGCCCTCTGAAAGGCTTGCTACCTCTTGTCCGAGGGTATTCATAATAAAAAACTTGCCCGAAATTTTTTCTTTTACCTCAATTGAAAATTGAATGAAATCCTTGGCTGGATTTGGCAAAGTCCAAATTTTAAGCTGTTCTTCTAATTTAATCTGGGTAA
>JANRME010000146.1:0-2182 GCA_033761835.1 Saprospiraceae bacterium | reverse complement strand
TGCCTGTCAAATCAACACTCCCAGACCTTGCGGGATCTGCCAATGCTTGATGGCGCGATTTAATATCTTCGATGCGTTGGTGATTCTGCTCAGATGTAATAATCAAATAAACCGAAGGACGTTGCTCATAGCTTCGAGCGTATTCTACCAGTTGGATGCGCGGCGATTTTTCAGCCAGCATTTTAATATATTGGTATTGACGGTCATGCGTCAAATGCCATTCGCCAATCTGGAAGCCAAAAAATTGTTCCGGCGTCGGGATATTTTGATCGTATGTAATATCTGGCAAGTAATAAGTCAAAGGATGTTTATTGGAAATGGGTTGTGCATAAATGTCTGAAATTGAACAAAATAGTATTAATCCAAACAAGAATAAGAGTTTTTTCATCAGGTATCGCTTTTTAGAATTTGCAAAAATAAATATCAGGGATTTGACACGCTGAAAGGCTTTAACTTTCAAATTGTAAATCGGATTTTCTTTCTGAAAGCCTTCGGTAAAAATACAAATTGTTCGTTGTCAACAAGAAAAAAGCGAAATCCTTTTAGTGTAAAATCGCAATATTGAACTTTTTTTGTCGTAAAAAACTTCTACCTTGAGAAGGAATAATAATCATTTATGAAAGAGGATATTGCCGAACAATTACTGGAAATGCCCAACGCGCCTTTGGTGATTCAGCAAGTACAGCAGGCGCTCGCTGCCGAGCAGGAGTTGCGCAAGCATTTTTATGACATCGTGACCGAAGACCAAAAAGCAGAATTTATTAACGGTGAAATCATTGTGCATTCGCCCGTGAAAAAGCGACATGATAATGCAAGCGGAAATTTATATATTTTACTAAAAGCTTTTGTCACCAGGCATCAACTCGGCTACGTCGCCCATGAAAAGGTAATGATTTCGCTGACTCGCAATGATTACGAACCCGATATTTGTTTTTTCAAGCAAGCAAGAGCAGAAAAGTTTAAAGATGATCAGACGCTCTTTCCTGCACCCGACCTGGTTGTGGAAGTTTTGTCATCAGGAACAAAAACACGCGATCGTGGCGTCAAATTTGAGGATTATCAGGCGCACGGTATCACCGAATACTGGATCGTAGATGCCAAAAAGCAGACCATTGAAAAATATTTATTGGAAGACAACGAATATGAATCTATTGGCATATTTGATAAAAAACAATTTATTGCAAGTACAATGGTAGCAAATTTTACAATCCCTGTAAAAGCCATTTTTGATGAACAGCTTTTTCTTCAAACTTTGGTAGAGCTTTTGAAATAAAAGTACTGCATTTCCTTCCAGCCTCTTCATTTACCTTACTTGCAAAGCATTTACGCATTTCCTTTCCACCGGGCCCGGCTCAGGTTTCAATGGCATATATTCCACTCAAGTATAATTTGAAAATCGAGAATGTCGGCTCAATTACATTTTTGATCGGATATTTCCTAAACGGTTTTGTCAAAGTTCGGTTGTAGCTCTGAATTTTCAACAATCAATTTTTCTAACCAAAAAAATCCACTTAAACCATGTTTAAGCCATCCTTCTTTTTGCCCAAAGTACTGTTATTATTATGTTTCGCACTCTTTTTACAAAACTGTACAAAGGATCAGTTTGCTACTACCGAAAAGGAAGATTTGACCGAGATTGAAAATGCAATCAATTTGGACTTAGCCCAAGATTTGCAAGAACTGGCTGAAGATGAAGTGCAACCACGTTCTTCTTCTTATTACACTTTCAACACGCTGAATCAAGCGCTGGAATGTACTAATCTGGATGAAGCATTGTTCTCCGGTGATAAAACCGTTTACGCTCCTTCGGATGCTGCTTTTGCCAAGTTAGGGTTGAATGAAAACAATGTGTGTCAGGCTTTAAATGCTACTACACTCACGAACATCCTGCTCTATCATGTTGTGGACCGATCTGTTTCTTTGTCGGAACTCGGATGCATCGAAATGTTGAATGGTGATATTACGCAGACTGAAAGACGCAATTTCCGTTTGTTCATCAACGATTCCAGAATCTTTTTAGCTTTCCATCAAAGAGGTTCTAATTACAATTTGCAGGTGCATGCTATTCAGGATGTGTTACAAGTGCCAAGCAAGACCATTGTTGAAACAGCGGTAGGTGCAAGCCAGTTTTCTTCGCTCGTAGCGGCAGTATTGGCGGCTGATCCGGCGATTGCGGCGGCGC
>JANRME010000145.1:0-9149 GCA_033761835.1 Saprospiraceae bacterium | reverse complement strand
GGTCGAGGCAATTTTAGCGGGCGTCTGCGCCAATTCACTGATAAAAGCAATATCAAAACGCATATCGTACCGCCCCGACAAATAAGTGTAGAGTAGTAAGTATGCCAACCAAAATCCAAAATGTAACCAAATGCGCCGGTTCATCGCGCAAAGTTCGGAAAATCAAAGCTCATTTTTCTTTTTGTGTAAGAACGACCGTTTCCTGTGTACGAAATGAAGTTTTGGGCATTGATAGATCGATAATTGATTTTCGGCAGTCGATGGTTTGCATTGATACTTTTTTTGAAATGAGATGCCTTTGCTTTGTTAGGTTTGTCAAAATTTTGATCCAAATTTATGAAGAGGCACACCCGACTTTTTTTCTTTTTCTGCCTTTCGGCAAACACGCTTTTTGCGCAAAACATTTTTACAAAAATCACACAGGGAAACATAGTGAATGCGCCCGCCGACAGCCGTAGCGTCAATTGGGTGGACGTGAACGGCGACGGCTGGGACGACCTTTTTATTTCTACCGGCCCAAAAACAGGGCAAAATAACTTGCTGTATATCAATAACAAAAATGGCACCTTTACAGCCCTAACCAATGACCCGATCGTCCAGGATAACAGCCCTTCGGATGGTGCCACTTTCGCCGATGCTGATAATGATGGCGATCTTGACGCTTTTGTGGTGACTTGGTACGGCAAGCCCAATTTTTTCTATCGAAACAAAGGCAATGGTACATTTGAACACGACACGACGGCCCTGACTGCGAATTTTGGCACTTACTCGGAAACAACTGCTTGGGGCGATTATGATAACGATGGACTGGTGGATTTATACATCACCAATAGCGAAGGCAGCAAGCGCAATTTATTATACCATAATAAAGGAAATAATGTTTTCGAGCGCATTACGAACGACGGATGGCTGAATGAAATGGATGCATCTCGCTGTGCTAATTGGATTGATTATGATAATGACGGCGATCAGGATTTATTCGTGACCAATGAAAGTAATCAGCTGAATGATTTGTATCGCAATGATGGCAAAGGACAATTCACAAAAATAACCGAAGGCGCTTTAGTCGAAAGCGAGCGGGGCTCTATGAGTGCCTCCTGGGGCGATGTCGATAACGACGGCGATTTTGACGTGTTTATTGCCAATGCGGATTATTTCAAAGAACAAGACAATCAATTCTTTATAAATAATGGAAATGGCACATTTACGGAAGTTCTTGCGGGCACAATCATGAGCGACGGTGGCTGCTCTTATGGCTCAGCTTTCGGCGATGTGGACAACGATGGCGATTTAGATTTGGCAGTGGCTAATGGCTTCTGCACTGGGGCTATGAAAACTTTTTTGTATTTGAACGATGGGCAGGGCAGCTTTCAACGTGCTAGTGAGTCACTTGATACGCCCTGCTCCTTCGGTTTGGCTTTTGGGGATTATGATAACGATGGATTTCTTGATATGGCGGTTGCCACTTGTAAAAATGCAGATGCTTCTCCACTCCCGACCAATCTGTTGTATCAGAATAACGGCAATCAAAATAACTGGTTGAAAATCAAGCTGGAAGGCACGCAGTCCAATCGCTCGGCAATCGGAGCAAAAATCAAGATAAAGGCAAGAATCAACGGCAAATCCGTTTGGCAAATGCGCGAAATCTCTACGCAAAGCGGCTACTGCGGGCAGAATAGTTTAACGGCACATTTCGGCTTAGGCAAGGCTAAAAAAGTGGATGAAATTATTATTGAATGGCCGAGCGGGAAAAGGCAGATATCAAAGAGGCAAAAAGGAAACCAATTATTAAAAATAATAGAAGAATAGTTAATAAGCACAAGCAACTAATATAATATTAAATTGTCATTATTGACTAATAATATTAAAAATTAATCATTTGATAAATGAAATCCAAAGTATTTAACCTTGTTTTTAAAGGTTTATTATATTTGATTTTATTTGGGACTCCATTTTGGACATTTCTATCGTGTTCGACTTCGCAAAAAGGTACATTTAAAGATAAAAAAACAGAAGTTTTATTAGTAGGCGTAATTCATTATATCCCAGATAGCCTTTCTTGCAATTGGCAGTCGGTTTATGATAAAATCTTACGTTACAAACCAGATCAAATCTCTGTAGAATATATTATTCCCTCAGATTCAGCGAGTTTGACTTTTTCATTAGGAGAAAATTACCGATCTACTTGGGATTCTTTAACGCTCGCTTGGCAAGAAAAAAAGAATGAATCCCAGCGAATTGAATTATGGAAATCTTATCATTTGAATCTTGATTTTGCCAATCGAGATTATCAAACTTATCTTTTGTATAAAAATATGCCTCCGAATCTGCCATTTATTGATACGATTGGCGAATTCAAGAAATTTTTTAATGATAGGCATAAGAGACTGATAGCCGCCAGAAAAGAAAGCGAGTTCTTCAATTTAGTATTTCCGCTTGCTGATGCACTTGATATTCCTTATTTATATCCAACCGACGAAAGAGCTTACAATCTGGCCCAAAGCGAAGCATATGTGCAATGGGATGCCGAGCTAAAGAATACGGCTTATATGGAAAAATTAAATAGCTTTTGGAAAGAATTTAATGAAACCGAAGCCGCACAGATTCTTACTTGTAATGCCATAGAATTTGTTAATTCCAGGGATTGGCTGGAAAAATCAGACTATGGACAAGCCCAAATATTACATGATACAAATAATAAATATTATAAGGAATATGTGAATGTTTGGTATAAAAGAAATGAATCCATTGCGAATAGAATTATCGAGGCATCTCGAGCCTCGAAAGCCCGGAAAATGGCAGTTTTTTATGGCTATATGCATATAGCGCCTGTCAAAAAATATTTGGAGCGACAGGGCTTTACCGTGAAGTTAATAGGAGATTTAAAATGAATGTATTAGGATGATTTTATAAAAAATGATGAAAGTTTATGAAAAATTGTAACATTTTGACCCTTCGCCAGTCTCCGAATAAAAAACTAATAATGAAATCAAATTACGTAATCACCCTGCTTCTGGTACTCGGAGTACTATTCAATGCTTTTGGACAAAAGGCTATGCCATTACAAATCACCGACAATGGCTTCATCTTTGTAAAAGCAACCCTAAACGACAGCATTATAGGCAATTTCCTGCTCGACACAGGCGGTGGTATGCATGTACTGTCTGGCAAATATTTTGAGAAAGTAAAATCTTCAGCAAAAACCGCAGGCTATTTCACTGGATTTCGGCATAATGGTGAGCGATTGGACAGTGAAATCTACACGATTCCTTCCCTTGCTATTGATGGCTACGAACAAAAAAATCCTTATATCGGTTATTATGCGCCACTCGATGGATATGGCATGGATGGTATTATTTCGTTGAAAATGTTTGAAAATCAGCCTTTTACAATCGATTTTAGAAATAAGCAATTGATACTCGAAAGCTCCGAAAGTTTGAAAAAACTGGAGGCAAGTGCCGGAATCATTCCATTTACAGTGCAGCAATATCGAGATAAAGCTCTGGACATTTTTATTAAAGTTTGTGTAAACGGCATACCTGTCGAAGCCGAATTTGACACCGGTAGCGGTTACAATACCTTGATGATCAATCCTTTTTTCATGGATCAAATGAATATAAAAAAAGAAGACTGCCGTGATCAAGTGTATAATAAAGAGCTGAATTTGAAAGATTATTTTGCACAATTACCCGCAGGAGCCATCTGTTCTGCACCTGCTGTGGCTGGCAAAGATGTCAGCATCATGTTCCGAGAAGGCTTGATTTATGAGGCACTCATTGGCAGCGGCTGGTTTAAAGATAAAGCTTTGACAATCGATATTCCTAATCAGCGGATGCTGGTGCGGTAGGATTAATATTTTGGAACGATGGAATATTGAAATATTACAACTCAGTAACTCTTATTTTACCTCGTGCAATAGTGATAAAAAAATGTCCATCTTTTTCTTGATAAAAGTGAATGGCCTGCAATAGTTGTTGGCGCACCATTTCAAGTTCTCGTTTTTGATAACGAAGAAAAACGACCGTAATTTTTACTGTTTTGTACGCAAAAATGAGTTCGCCAAAATCTTTATCTTCCGTAATCAGAATAGAATCAGCTTCATAAGCAAGGGCGGCAACTTCTGGATCGGAGATACCGCCTAATTGTTCTCGGACAGATAGGACATCATAACCTTCTTTTCGTAAATCCTCGACAAAAAGCACATTTAGATTTTCGTCGGCTAATATTTTCATGCTGCTTCCAGGATGATTTCATTTGCAATTTTATCCGCAGCATACGCAAACGCCGCCTGCACCTGTTCTAATGTGAGGTGCGGGTACATTTGTAAAATATCCTCCACCGTAAAGCCGCCCGCCAATTTTCGCATCAACAACTCTACGGTAATGCGTGTCCCTTTAATGACAGGCTTGCCAAGCATAATGGCGGGATTGCGTTCAATAAGTAGGTGCTCCATTTATATTTTTCTTCAAATTTAAATAATTTTATAGTTATATCCGCCTTTGTAAACGTGCAAATCAATTTCAAGGTTTTTAAATAAATACTCAATTTTGTCGTATTGGCGAGAAATTCACTTTTACCCTGCCTTTTTCTTCTAATTGCCCACTCCCACCTCTATCTTTGTCAAATTACCATTTGTACTTATTTATTCCCAAAATCAAATCTTTTATGAAATTGCAATTCCATATTACTATTCTCTTTTTAGTTTTTTGTAATATTTCACTATCTGCTCAGGTCGTTTACACCGATCCTTATTTCCCAAAACTCAATCAAGCCGTCACGATTTATTTTGACGCTACACAAGGTTCTGGAGGACTAAAAGATTGTAATTGTGACGTTTATCTGCATACCGGCGTCATTACTAATGCCAGCACCAGCCAATCCGATTGGAAAAATGTGGTTACCACTTGGGGGCAAGCCAATGCTGCCTGGAAAATGACCAAAGTAAGCGGGCAATCCAATTTGTACAGCTACACCATCAGCCCTTCGATTCGACAATATTATGGCATAGGGACTGGAGTGATCGTGCAAAATATGGCTTTTGTTTTTAGAAATGCCAATGGCTCGAAAGAAGGTAAAGATGTAGGCAATAAAGATATTTTATATCCGATTTATGCTGATAATCTGCCATTTACAGGGTTATTGATAAATCCTACGAATCAAGCTTTGGTGAAAGCAATTGGCGAAACGATTCCTATTCGCTTTGTTACTTCTGAAAATGCGACCATTACCCTGACCGATAATGGGAATCAATTGACGCAAGTCAATGGCACATTATTGAATTATACCTTGCAGGTGAATAGCACTGGAACGCACACGGTTGCTGTACAAGCTACTGCTGGGCAAAATATGCAAACCGCCACCTTCAGCTACGCGGTGCCTTCCAATATTCCTCCCGCTGATCCGCCAATTGGGACGCAAGCAGGATTTACTTTTTTGGAAAATGATACCAAATTAAGGTTGGCGCTATATGCGCCTGGAAAAAACCATGTTTTTGTGATCGGCGATTTTAATGATTGGAAACCGAATACCGATTTTCAAATGACAAAGAGTGTTGATGGTAATACTTTTTGGATTGAAATTGAAGGACTTACACCTGGTGAAAATTATACTTATCAATATCTCATTAATGGTGAATTGCGCATCGCCGACCCTTACAGTACCTTGATTCTTGATTCTGATGATGATCCTTTTATTCCTGTTGAGACATACCCAAATCTGCCTGCTTACCCCAAAGATAAAACCACTGGAAACGTGACGCTGCTTCAGCCCGGTGCGCCTGATTATCAATGGCAAACAAATAATTTTCAACGATCATCCAAAGAAAATTTGGTTATTTATGAATTGCTCCTCCGTGATTTTTTGGCTCGGCATGATTATCAAACTTTGATTGATACCTTGAATTATCTGGAGAGATTGGGCATAAATGCAATCGAACTTATGCCGATCAATGAATTTGAAGGCAATATCAGTTGGGGCTACAATCCTTCTTACCACATGGCTTTGGACAAGTACTATGGCCCAATCAATGAATTCCAGCGTTTTGTTGATGAATGCCATAGCCGAGGTATCGCCGTTATCCTTGATGTTGTGTTTAATCATGCTTTTGGGCAAAGCCCGCTGGCGCAGTTGTACTGGGATGCAGCGAACAATAGGCCTGCTGCCAATAATCCCTGGCTTAATCCCATTGCAAAGCACCCATTCAATGTGGGTTTTGATTTCAATCATGAAAGTGCTGCAACACGGGCATACGTGGATCGTTGCTTACGCTACTGGCTCAGTGAATTTAGGGTGGATGGCTTTCGTTTTGACTTGTCAAAAGGCTTTACGCAAAAGACCACTAATGATGATAGCCAATTCCGATTATATGATGCCGGGCGCATTGCTACGCTCAAGCATTATGCAGATGTAGTATGGTCAACAGCGCCGGGCGCTTATGTTATTCTGGAACATTTTGCTGAAAATAGTGAAGAGATTGAACTCTCCAATTATGGTATGATGCTCTGGGGCGGTTTTAATATCCATAACAACTATCTTGAAGCTGCAATGGGTTACACTTCTAATTTCAGCGATGCCTCTTACAAATCACGCGGCTGGTCGCAACCAAGCCTGATAGCTTATATCGAAAGCCACGATGAAGAGCGCTTATTATATAAAGCAAAGCAATTTGGCAACACCGCAGGAAGCTATAATATTAAAAATATTCCTACTGCATTGCGTCGGGCAGAACTGGCGAATGCATTTTTCTATACAATTCCTGGGCCTAAGATGCTCTGGCAATTCGGAGAATTAGGCTACGATTTTCCAATCAATTATTGCCCGAATGGTACAAGCAGTGAAGGTTGCAGGGTAGACCCCAAGCCAATTCGTTGGGATTATTTTAGCAATGCCGACCGCCGTCGTTTGTATGATGTGACCAGCGATTTGATTTATTTGAAAACCAATTATGAGGCATTTAGTACCAGCGATTTTACTTTAAATACTGCCAATGCTCCAAAAGTAATTCATTTGAATCATGCAACGATGGATGTAGCGGTGCAGGGCAATTTCGGCGTCGCCGATGCACAGATCGTCAATCCTTTTCAGCATGGCGGCTGGTGGTATGAATATTTCACAGGAGATAGTATTCTTGTCAATAATCCAAGCCAATCGCTCTCTTTCGCGCCAGGAGAATACCGACTTTACACGACGAAAAAAATTGCTCGTCCTTCCAATATGACAACCAGCGCTTACGAAATAGTGAAAAATGAATTTAATTTGAGTATCGCACCCAATCCGACTAACGGAGTGGCACAAGTGCAATACAACCTAGAAGAAAGTGCTTCCGTCAAGCTGGAAGTATTTAATTTGCTGGGGCAGCGGCTGCAAATGCTTGCAAATACGCTCCAGATGGCTGGCATTCACCAATATCAAGTTAAAGGGCTTGTGCCGGGGATGTATTTAATAAAACTCACAGTCGGCAATAAAATTGAAACGAAACAATTGTCGGTCGTAAAATAAATAATTCAATTGCTGCTTGAAGTCTCATGGGGCTTGCCTGCCGATGAGACTTTATTTTTTTCTTTAAAGTACAAGCACTTAACTATCTTTGCCCTCTCAAATAACTTTCGATGGAACACTGGAATATCAAGGTGTATGGCAGGGTGCAAGGTGTATATTACCGGGCTTCGGCAAAAGAAAAGGCAGAAAAACTCGGGCTTACAGGATTTGTACAAAATGATAAAGATGGCAATGTGTATATTGAAGCCGAGGGCGAAGAAGCTATGCTTCAAGAGCTCGCCGATTGGTGTCTGGAAGGCCCACAATTAGCCAAAGTAGAACGAGTAGATGTAATGGATGGAACTTGGCAAGGTTTCGAAAGTTTTGAGATCAAAAAATAAGCATATTCCTCGTCTGATCAAATGTAAAACCTACCACATTTTTTGATTGCAATTGGCAAACAATTATGGAAATTATTATTAGAAAAGCCCAAAAACAGGACATTCCTGCTATTCACGCTTTGGTGCGGGAGTTAGCCATTTATGAAAAAGCGGAAGATCAGTTTGTTGCTACGATGGATGAATACGAGCGAGATTTTGCTAACAACGTTTACCGAGTTACTGTAGCAGAGGCCGGAGGAAAAGTGGTTGGTATGACTTTATCTTATATGGCCTATTCTACCTGGAAAGGGAAAATGTTGTACCTGGAAGATTTTGTAGTCTATGAAGCTTATCGGCGCTTTGGTATTGGCCAAATGCTGTTTGATGCATTCCTGGAAGAAGCGCGGGAGGAAGGTTGTCGCTTGGTCAAATGGCAGGTACTCGATTGGAACGAACCGGCTTTAAAATTTTACCAAAAGAACAATGCGGTAATCGAAACCGAGTGGTGGAATGGCAAAATTTTTTTAAAGGATTGAGAAGAATGGATTTAGTTGAATTTACATTCAAAAGTCATATATAGTTATTTTTTAGATTTAGAAAAAAATTATTTGTAAAAAATCAAATAACTTTCTAATTTTAGGCATTGAAAATCACGACGTTGCTGATAGTAATTTTTTCTGATATAGCATAAACTTATAAAGCGAAAATATAGTGTTTCATAGTGTGAGGGGTAACTGCTTCGGTAGTTGCTCCTTTTTTCATATATTTATTTTGCATGAAAAATTTATTTGCCCTATTTCTTGTCAT
Organism: Saprospiraceae bacterium; assembly: GCA_033761835.1. Lineage (GTDB taxonomy): Bacteria > Bacteroidota > Bacteroidia > Chitinophagales > Saprospiraceae > JADJNW01. Next base: position 486 of record JANRME010000145.1, on the reverse strand, counting down.
TTTTATAGCCGTTGGTTGCCAACAATCCAAGCCATCCGAAAAATCCGCGCCTGAAAAGCCTGCGGTCAATGAAGATGACTTAGTTATGCGCCTTTCTGTTGATTTGGTTGCCGAACCACAAACAAAGTGGGAACAAGAGCGGAATGATATTATCAATTATGCTATTGATAATCTGCTTGATGTACAAGCCATGCCATCGGGCTTATATTATCAAATACTTGAGCATGGGCAGGGCGACTCCATTCGCTGGGCTGACCAAGTGCGCGTGCATTATCGCGGCTATTTTTTGAATGGCGAAGAATTTGATTCTTCTTACAAACGCGCTAAACCCATTGATTTCTATGTTGGCAACATGATTGACGGTTGGAATGAAGGCCTGAAAATGCTTCGCCCAGGTGCAAAAGCACTTTTCATTGTACCCTCACATCTCGGCTATGGCGAGGAAGGTTTGAATGACCCTAAAGGCAAGCAATTGGTGCCACCTAA
>JANRME010000144.1:0-11013 GCA_033761835.1 Saprospiraceae bacterium | reverse complement strand
GTTGTTCTCGCTTGCAGGAAGAGAAAATGACTACGGAAATCAGTGTCAATACAGTTGCCGACAAAGCGGCGCGGCGAAGCATTTTGGTGAACATGATTTATGTAAGATTTTAGAATTTACGAAGGACGATTTACGAATTGTTTGGGTGTGTAGATAGCTAAAGTAAAGATAAATGTTTTGAACGGTTTATCAGGTTTTTTAATTTTAAATTTCGTTTTCCGCAACACCTCTCTTATTTTGGTGTTTTGTTGCAAAAAACTAACAAAGCCTTCAATTCAACGTTGAAATTAGTAAAATCTTTGGTTCAAGCCATAAAAATTCACGATTTATGCCCGCACTGTTGCCTTTATTTCCACTGCAATTGGTCGTCTTCCCCGACGAGCAGCTCAACTTGCATATTTTCGAACCGCGCTACAAGCAATTGATTCAAGCATGCGAAGAAGAAGGCATTACTTTTGGCATTCCGGCTTATATTGATGGCAAGATTATGGAGATAGGAACGGAAGTGAAATTGCTGAAAGTGGAAAAACGCTACCCAAATGGCGAAATGGATGTTCGGACACAAGGGATGGGCATCTTCAGGATCGAAACTTTTTACAAAAACGCACCGGGGAAACTCTACGCAGCCGCTGAAATAGAACGGATTGAAGCGGGTTCTGATAAAAGTGATTACCTCCTTGCTGAAGCAATTCTGAGCATTCTGCAAGAATTGTTTGTTATTCTAAATGTCCAAAAAGAATTGCCCAACAGTGCAGCCGATTTTCACATCCACGATTGGGCGCACCACATTGGTTTGTCATTGGAGCAGGAATACGAGCTTTTGAAAATGGAAAAAGAGACCGAACGCCAGCGATTGGTAAAAGAACACTTAGAATCTATTTTGCCGAAGGTAAGAGAAGTGGAGGCAATCCGCCAAAAGGCAATGATGAACGGGCACTTCAAGAATATTATCCCGCCGAAAATATAGATGCCGGATTTCGAGATGCCAGATGATTTTACCAAAAAACTTCTCAAAATCAAAGGCTTAGGAGCAAAATAAAAAAACCACACAAGCATCATTGGGAGTTTTTGACCCCCGAAGCGACAGGATTAAGGCAGCCAACGTGGTTCTGTAATCTTCTTGTCCTCCCGAAGGAAGAATCCTGACAAGTCGAAGGAGTGAAGCCCGCCATAGTTACGTTACGTCCGACCTTTTATGTCTAAAATGTTGAGGCAAAAACAAGTGCGACACTTGCGTGGTTGTGTGATAACAGCACTGTTGCTATTATATTGAGGCAATTTACGAAGGTTTTGGAGAAATTGCAATGCCAGTAAATGTTAAAAATTTGTAGAATGTTGCCACGGTTAAAGCATCCATGCACAATTATTACAAAATCAATTTTCCTCCTTCCGCCGTGCCTTCATATCCAAAACCAGCGAAATCACATGGGAAAACGTGTTATCCTGGTCGCCGATGTCGGTAAAAGCGTAATCCAATTTTAAAACGGAAATCTTCAAACCCAGGCCAATGCTGGGGCGCACGGCGAGAATCTCTTTGCCGTCGAATTGTTTTTCTTTTTGAAACTGGCTCACACCGGCGCGCAAGAACAGAAAACTGTAATCCGCTTCGATGCCGAACGCCGGATCAATGCTGAAAGGATCGGAAGAAATCAAGGTATTGCGCTGCCCATCGGTCGTGATGTTGAAATCCAATTCTGGGGTGATCCCGAGCTTATTAAATGCAAAACGCCTTGCAATGCCCAGCAATACTTGCGGTTTGGTCACCTCCACACTGCTGATGGGAATTTCATTATTGGTGAGTTCCAGCACTTCTTTTTCTTCTTCTGTAAAATCAAACGACCAGGCATTGAAAGTACTTGTCAAATCCCTTGCTACTGCGCCAAATCGCCAATTGCCAGTCGAATATTGCGCGCCGACATCCAAACCGAAGCCCCAAGCAGTCGCAAATGGGCCAATGCGCCGATGGATCACCTTTACATTTCCACCCACTTGTAACTTTCCGGCTTTGGTGCGAATCGGTTGAGCGTAGCTGATTAAAAAAGCATAATCCGCCGCCGAAAACTCGGTCACATTATCAAAATTGACGGTGCCGTCGCTTTCATACAAACTCAAGGTATTCGGAATTTCATCTATACCAAAGCGGATAAGCGAGACGCCGAGTCTGCGCCCAGGTTGCGACATGGGGAGCGTGATGCCGAGATAATCAAATTTGCCCACCCCGCCAAACCATTCCGCGTGCATTGCACCGATTTGCAAGCCTTGCAATTCAATCGAAGATAAGCCCGCCGGGTTCCAGGCAGCGGAAGTAACATCCTGCACCGTAGCGACCACCGCGTTGCCCATGCCTTGTGCGCGTGCGCCTACGCCAATGGAGAGGAATTCGTTGCTATATTTTTGTGCAAAGCTCCAGTTTGCAATTAAAATACAAATAACAGAAAGAAAAATCTTTGCTTTTATGAATTTATTACGCCGAATGCCATTTGGCGCTACCTTTTGTACAATTGATTTCATTCAATTTTCAATTTTAGCTAAGAACGTTGGGATTATCTTCAAAGTGTGCTGCAAATTAAAGGATAAACTCAAAAAATCTTATAATGAACAGAAGTGTAATCGGCGCGTCTAAAAAAGAAAAATACAGAAAACGAAGTCAATATCCTTATTTTTGCGAACATGGACATCAAAGAAACGATTTTTGTAGGGAGTTTTCCGAGCGAACATCAGTGCCCCAAAGATGGGCTGCCTGAATTTGCTTTTATTGGAAGATCCAATGTTGGAAAGTCTTCGCTTATCAATATGTTATGTGGGCGGAAAAATTTGGCACATATTTCCAGCAAACCCGGAAAAACCCAAATGCTGAATTATTATCGCATTGATAATGAATGGTATATCGTGGATTTACCAGGATACGGCTATGCCAAAATTTCTAAGAAAAAGCGCCAGGAATGGGAACGTATGATAAAAAATTATTTGATGCATCGACTAACGCTGCAATGTGCTTTCGTATTGATTGATGCCAATGTACCGCCTCAACCCAGCGATGTTGAATTTATTAATAACCTTGGTGAAATGCGCGTTCCGTTTGTAATTGCTTACACTAAATTGGATCGTTTCAAAGATGAGGAAGGATGCAGGAAAAATATTGGATTGATTCAACAAGCATTGTTAGAGTATTGGAATGAATTGCCCCAAGAATTTGAAACCTCTGCCGAGCGGGGCTGGGGAAGAAATGAAATATTGAAATTTATTAAGCAGGTGAATACACAAACTACCAAGTAAAATGAAAGGACAAAATAAAATTTATCAACATATATTACCAGAAATCGAGGATTGGCCGATTTACAAATTGAGCGAAGACCGACGTAATTTTGTTCGGGAAATATCATTATACACTTTACAACATTTTATCAGGCTTTCACCTGCCGCGCTGCGAGACAATATTTCCAGAACGATTTACATGGAGCGGATTCGCGTCAAAGAGGAACCCTGGAAAGTGGATCCGCCTAATGAATGGCAGTTTTGGAAAAAAATGCAACGACAGTTGGTAAGCTACTCATTGGATAAAAATGAAGGACAAGCGGCTAAAGCCAATGAAGAGATTTTACAACAAATTATAAATCGTTATAGCGAAGAGATTGTTGGCACTTTTAATATCCGTACTTTTTTATTTGCTCGGAAATTCTTGACCATGTTTTTCACACGTTTGCTCAATACGGCTGCGGGTCGGAGCATCTGGGGCAGTAAATTCCGTTTGTACGATCGGATGCTCGTAAAAGGGCATGTGGAAACAGTACGGCGTTTGTTTGAAAAAGGCAATATCGTAGTTGTACCGACTCATTTTAGTAATCTAGATTCGATTCTGATCGGATATGCGTTGGACACCTTCGCCGGCTTGCCTTCCTTTTCTTACGGCGCGGGGTTAAATTTGTACAATGCTGGGTTCGCGGCTTATTTTATGAATCGCTTGGGGGCTTATAGAGTAGATCGACGCAAGAAAAACCCTATTTATTTGGAAACGCTCAAAACCATGTCAAATCTTTCCATCCAGCGTGGTGTGAACAGCTTGTTTTTTCCTGGTGGAACGCGCTCTCGTTCAGGTGAATTAGAATCCAAGCTTAAAATGGGCTTGCTGGGCACGGTGATAGAGGCGCAACGGGAGTTATTTGCAAAGGGCAAGGACAGCAAGGTTTTTGTCATTCCTTTGGTGTTGAGTTACCATTTTGTATTGGAAGCGCCTTTCCTGATTGAGCAGCATTTGCGTAGTATCGGTAAAGAAAAGTATATCAAATCAAAAGATGATTTTTATAATGTTTGGAAAGTATTACAATTCGCTTGGAAATTTTTTGCAGAAAGTAATACCATTACGGTCTCCTTCGGACAGCCGCTTGATGTGCTTGGTAATCATGTAGATGCGGAGGGCAATAGTTATGATAAATATGGCAATCAAATTAATGTAAAAGAATATTTTTTATCAGACGGCGAAATACAAGGGGATGAGCAGCGCGAGGGCGAATACACTAAAATTTTAGCAGACAAGATTGTAGAGCGATATCGTAAAGATAATATTGTATTGAGTAGCCATTTAGTTTCCTTTGCTGCGTTTCAATTATTGAAGCATGAAAACGCCAAGCTCGATTTGTATGGAATTCTGCGGCTTCCAACCGACGATTTCGTTTTTTCGGACGTATCTTTGAAAGAGCTTGTTGCACAGCTAAAGAATCGGCTTTTAAAAATGGAAAAAGCCGGTGACATTAAACTTTCTGAGCAAATTTATTGGGATGTAGATCAATTGCTTGCAGATGGAATTAAACGATTAGGGAATTATCATTTACAAAAACCTTTGCGTTATAATAAAAATGGACAAATTGTGAGTGAAAGTTTTAAAATTCTTTATTTTTATCACAATCGTTTGGAAAATTATGGATTGCAAGATGGTATAAAATGGAAAAAGCAAGAAGCCGAGCTTATTCCATCGAATTTTTAGTATAATGATATTTGAATATAAAATTTTATGAAGGCTTTAGTTCTGGAAAGTAAAAATCAAGCGATTCAATATAAAGACGTTCCTGACCCCCAACCAAGTGAAGGGCAAGTGATTGTGCAGTTAAAATCTGCAGCACTTAATCGCCGAGATTATTTTATTACACAAGGACTATATCCAAATATCATATTTCCTTGCATTCTTGGCTCGGATGGTGCGGGATTATATAATAACCGAGAAATTATCATAAATCCTAATAATAATTGGGGTGATAATACGCATTTTCAATCCAAGGAATATCATATTTTAGGTTTGCCAAAGCAAGGAACTTTGGCGAAATACATTGCAATTGGCGAGGATCGCTTGGTGGATAAACCCGTACATCTTACTTGGGAACAGGCGGCAGCATTGCCTCTGGCAGGTATGACCGCGTATCGAGCTTTATTCACGAAAGGTCAAGTAAAAGCTGGTGATAGAGTATTAATAACGGGCATCGGCGGCGGCGTGGCTTTGTTTGCGATGCAATTTGCTATTGCAGCGGGCGCAAAGGTTTTTGTTACTTCCGGCACTGTTGAAAAAATTACAAAAGCAATGGAAATGGGCGCTGCGGGGGGCGTAAATTATAACGACAAAAACTGGAATCAGCAATTAGTAGAACAAGCCGGAAGCTTTGATATTATTCTGGATAGCGCTGGTGGTGAAAGCTTTGTACCGCTACCAAAATTATGCAATCCTGGTGGAAGAATTGTAATATATGGCGGCACTTTAGGTAAAATTCCTGAAATAAGTCCTCAGATTATTTTCTGGCGACAACTTTCCATTCTGGGTACTACAATGGCTACGGATGCAGAATTTAAAGACATGATACATTTTGTAAATGAATATAAAATTTTGCCAGTAGTAGATTCGGTTTTTGATTTAAAACATGGCAATGCCGCTTTTGAAAAATTAGCACAAAGCGATCAATTTGGGAAAATCGTTATTAACATAAATTAATCTGCCGCACTTATAAAGTGTGGTGGACTTCGATAGGGAGTTGTGCCACATCTTAAAGATGCGGCACAAGTCGTTATGATGAAAAGAATCGGCTTACTCTCTGATACACATGGCTTTTTAGATGAAAAAATATTCGACTATTTTGCTGAATGTAATGAAATCTGGCATGCTGGTGATATTGGAGGCATAGAAATTGCGAATCGACTCGAAGCGTTTAAGCCCTTCCGTGCTGTGTATGGCAATATTGATGGAGGCGAAACCCGACAGCGATACCCACTTGATTTACAATTTACTTGTGAAGAAGTGAATATTTTTATGACACATATCGGCGGCTATCCTAGTAAATATAATGCTCGTGTAAAGAATATCATAAAAATAAATGCGCCCAAACTCTATATCTGCGGGCATTCGCATATTTTGAAAGTAATATCTGATAAAGAATTCGGTTTATTGCATATCAATCCTGGCGCTTGCGGAAATGAAGGATTTCATAAAATAAAAACAATTGTGCGATTTACTTTAGAGACTGGAAATATCAAGGACTTGGAAGTAATAGAATTGGGTAGGAGAGGGGAGATGTCACCCCGATGAGTCATCTGATGACTTTGGAGTCACCAGATGATTCAAATGGGGGTGAAGTTTATCTTTTTCTGATATAAATATCGCCATTCCAGGTCTGTAAAGAAAACTCCGGCCCGCCGCCATTAATAGAGCCGCTGACCCAATTGTCAATGATCGTCTTTTTCCATTTATCGCCTTCTTTTTTGATCGGATTGGGTGATTTGGTTAATTCCATATCAAAATCGGTATAAATATCACCTTGCTGGGTTTTCATTTTGAGATTGGTCTTCGCAGCGCTGGGTAAAGTAATATCTACTTTTCCATTATAAGTCGCGAATGTCATGGGTTCGTCAGGGCTGATCTTATTAAAAGTCACTACAATCGGACCGTTATAAGTATTGGCAACCACCGAGCCTTCGATTTCTTTCGCAGTGATGTCGCCGTTATATGTTTCAATCGCAATTTTTCCAGCAATATTTTCCACCGCAATGTCGGCGTCATTATAACTTTGCAACTGCAAATCAAAATTACGTGGTACTTCGATATCGAGAATCAAGCCTTTGTTCCAATCTTCCGATTCTACATACACTTTGTTGTCTTGTTCTATCACTTCCAAACTTGGAGAGCCGCCGCTGATCTTTTTCATGCCATTTTTAGCTTCGGTAATTTTGGTTTCGCCACCCGACAGGCTTTGATATTTGACCAGTACATCCTGTCGATTGACGCCTTTTACCGTGATCGGACCTTTATGAATTTCCACATACAAAGTGCCTCTTTTGCCAGGATCGCTGAGCGGGACGCTGATATCCTGGCTCTGCTGCGCCATCACCCAGGTGAAGGAGAGCAACAGTATTGCTAATGAAATATTACATTTGTATTTCATGTTGTTAATATTTTAAAATTGTTGAATTGTTTTAATTCTGGTAATCAATAAATTGTGAGTAATAAATTTTTTATTGTTCTTTGATATAGACATTGCCATTAAAGGTTTCGAATTCCAATTTTGGGCCACCGTTACGCACTTTGATGCCTGTTTTGCCGCCAACTTTAAAAGCTACGCCCTTACTTTCTTTGGCTTTTTCAACTTTTAGCGGAAGTGGCTCTATCACTGAATCTTCTATATCGGTATAAAAATCCCCATTAAAACTTTCAAAATATAAATTAGACGATAACCCTTTTTTTAAATATGCATTGATGTCGCCATTTAATGTATAATAATGAGCATCAATACTGGGGTTCTGGCTAAAAATAAGCTTCACATCGCCATTGATGGTATGTACTTTTCTGGCATTGCCTATATTTTCGAGTGTAATGGCGCCATTTACATTATTCGCATTTAACTCACCTTTAGTATTTTTGACAATAATATCCCCATCATTTACGGTTGACACGTTTAATAGAATTTGATTCGGCACTTTTATTACATAATCAAACTTCGTATCTTCATAATCGGAATCCCAACGACAATTATTTTTGTATAATTGATTCCACTCGCTCCAGTCATCGGGATTTACTGTTGAAATGTTCTCATTGCTGCAAGGTGTTTTATGATATAATAATATCGCGTCGCCTCTTTGTACAATGCCCAATTCATTTTCTGCCCAGGCTTTTTCCATCTCGGTTTCTCTTCTTACTTTGACGGTCTTTTTTATTTCCAAAATAATTTGATTGCCCTCATACCCTTGAATATCAAACCCTCCGCTGATATTGCGGATGTAAAGCTTGCTGGACTCAGAATTATTAACTGTAAATTCTTTTTTAATAGTTTCACTGCGTTCTGTTTTGGACGATTGCCCTGGCAAACCACAAGTGGTCAATATTGCCAAACTAATTACAAGTAGCCAATTTTTCATAGTCGGATGAGTTTTATTAATGAATGAATGATTGAGTATTATATAATCTTTAGGCCATATGCCTGTAAACCTTTACAACTATAAACCTTTATACCTTTGCACCTTCACATCTCCTTTACATCAAAATCTGAATACTGCTCTTGATTTGCTGTTTCACTTCCTCTGGAGCGCGATCACTCTCGAGCAATTGTTCAAATTCTTTCACCGAGCGTTTTTCTTGCAATGCTGCCATTATCTCTGCCAATGCAAGCTGCACCAATGGTGAATTCTGGTTTTGAATAGAGCGAATCAAGCCCTCCCGCACCTGCGGATGCTCGGCGTATTGGTACAAGGCTTCCAGCGCCGCGAGGCGGACGTTTACATTTTTGTCATTATTCAGCGTTTTGAGCAAAGCTTCGGTAACTTCCTCGCTGGCGTCATCTAATTCTTCGCTTATTTTTACTGCTTTCAAGCGGTCGTGAATGGATGGTTTTTCCAACAAAGTCAGCATCATCATTTCCTTCATGGATTTGAGTTCATCCTTGACTTGTGCAATATCTTCTCGTTGCTCATTTGCAGATGGTCGAAGCCAATAACCGCCACCAAAACCTGCCAGTAAAGCCAGCACGACAATCGCTGCCTGTAAAATCGGCGAGAAGACCCAACGTTTCTGGAAAAGCTTAACAACAAAGGCTTCTGGCGATTTTTCTGCTTTTGCGCTTTCTTGTATCAATAATTGCTTGAAATTCTCACGGAGCACATTTTCTGATTGTAAATAACTCATTGCTTCCAAATGCTTGCTCAGATTGCTCAAATCTTGCAATACTTCCAGCTCTATCAAGCCTTCCTCAATACATTGCTCTATCAATGTTTCCTCTTCAGGCGTGGCGATGCCTTGATTGAAGCGTTCGATTAATTGATCGATGGTTTCCTGTGGTATGTTCATGATAATCATTGTTTTAAACTAAAAAAAACTTCGCGTAAAGCTTTTAATGCTCGAAAAACGCGCACTTTCACTGCATTTTCCTCACAACCGAGGATATCTCCAATTTCTTTGTATTTCATTCCTTGTAACTTGCTCATTACCAGTACTTCACGTTTGTCTGCTTCCAATAATTGAAGCGCACGTTTGAGCAAATCCAGATCATCTTGCTCCATCAGTTTTTGAATTTGGTTAGGCGTTTCGTCTTCGAGGCGCTCCTGCCAATTTTCGATGGTTTCCAGCGTCTGCGGGCGTTTTTTCTTGAAGCGATCCAGTCCAACGTTTTTAGCAATATGAAAAACCCAGGCTTTGAATTCGCCATCACCTCGAAACTGATGCCGATATTTTAAAATGCGATAAAAAACATTTTGCACCAAGTCTTCACATTCAGCGGTGCTGGATGTCAATTGATAAAAATAGCTAAACAATGAGCGATGGTATCGTTCGAATAGCAAACTCAATTGATCCAGATCACCATCTTTCACCTTGAGCATCAAAAAGTTGTCGGATATCGCATTCAACGTTAACGGTTTTTCGTGCATGGTTGTGGATTAAAACTCTAGGTCTTGTGAGAGGTTACCCAAAATTGATATTTTTTTTCCATTGATAAAACCATTCTAATTATTACACCCGTAGTGAAGTGTAAGTCTTTATTGAAAACAAGGTTTAACATCTTTTAATACTCATTTTTTAAAACCCAAAATAGAAGTACATGAAGAACGTATTACTATGGCGCTTTCTGCCGTCGCAGAGAGTGATGCTGATTTTTTTGCTTGTGCTAAGCGCGAGCTTTGCGCTGCAAGCTTCCAGCCACCGCGAGGCGCCGCTCATCGCCAATGACCCTTTGGCTGACAACACTGATCTCTACGCTTTCCGTAGCCCAGACAATCCGAACACGATCACGATTATTGCGAATTACATTCCCGGTGAATTGCCTTTTGGTGGGCCGAATTATTTCACTTTTGGTGAAAATATTCGCTACGAAATTCATATTGATAACAATGTGAATACACCCGGCGATGACATTATTTACCGCTTTACTTTTCAGCAGGTGAATGAAGACCCGACGACGTTTTTCAATATTCGACTTGGAAAACAAAATCTGAAGACGACTTTCACGATGGAACGCAGCATTAATGGCGGGATGAGTTTTCAAACGCTCATTTCCAATGGCGTCGTGCCGCCAAATAATATTGGGCCGCGCTCTATCGAAGGTGGTGCTGGTTTGGGCGCTGCGAATTATGAAAGCTTGATTCAGGCAGCGATTGCAACTACAAGTAATGGTGAAAAAGTTTTCTGTGGTCCAGTGGACGACCCATTCTATGTTGATTTGGGCGGTATTTTTGACTTGGGCGATTCGCCTCGACAAACCAGCAAAATCAGGGATGGTTTGGCAAAGTACAACGTTCATTCCATTGCGATTCAAATTCCCATTAGCATTTTGCAAAAGGATGGCAAGAGCGTTGACCAAGCAGCGAATATTCTGGATGGCGATTTTGTAATCGGCGTATGGGCATCTGCCAGCCGCCGCGCGATTCGCACCTTGAATACCGATGGCACCGCTCCTGATGATATGGGGGATTGGGTTCAGGTGTCTCGCTTGGGAATGCCTTTGACCAATGAAGCAGTGATTCCACTTGGATTTAAAGACCGCTGGAATTTTG
>JANRME010000143.1:0-3154 GCA_033761835.1 Saprospiraceae bacterium | reverse complement strand
GCAGTTGTCTGAGAAAAATATTGCCAGCGTTTCGATTGTACCAAATATCAATACCAAGTTTTCGCGCGAGCAAAAAGTGTCCTTGTTCCAGGTATTGCCAAAAGATACGGTCCTTTGGATAAAGGATTTTCAGATTTTATTAGACAAATTACAGCAGTGCTTTGAAAAAGCAGAAGATTTTGCCAGACGACTTACCGTTCTGGATAACAATGAATTAGCCGAAATTTTCCGCGACCGCGCCTTCATTTTTCCACGGCAAGTCATTGAAGATGTACAAGAGCACGCAATTATTGAGCTCTCTAACACTATGCTCGATTCCGATCTCTCTTTCTCACAGTCTCCAAGTCACAAGATCATTTACAACAGCAAGCCCCAGCCCAGCTTCAACAAGAATTTCCCGATGCTGATCGAGCATTTGCAGGAAAATTCCAAGAATCGTATCGAAAACTTTTTGTTTACCGATAATACCAAGCAAATCGAGCGTTTCTACGCTATTTTTGAAGATTTAAAAGTCCCGACAGGTGTCGGGATGAATTTCCATCCGATTCCGCAAGCGATCTATCAGGGTTTTGTGGATTTGGATTTAAAAATCGCCTGTTACACCGACCATCAAATATTTGACCGTTTTCATCGCTACAAATTGCGACAAGGCTATGGCAAAGAACAAGCATTGAGTGTTCGTCTATTGCGCGAATTGCAGCCTGGCGATTATGTGACGCATATTGATTATGGTGTTGGGAAATATTCTGGTTTGGAAAAACTCACGGTGAATGGGCATACCCAAGAAGCAGTTCGCTTGGTTTATAAAAATAATGATTTGCTTTATGTTGGAATCAATTCGCTGCATAAGATTGCTAAATACGTTGGTAAAGATGGATCGGATCCACAATTAAGCAAGCTGGGTTCAGATACCTGGAAAAACCTCAAAGCCAAGACCAAAAAGAAAGTCAAGGATATTGCAGGCGAATTGATCAAACTCTATGCCAAGCGCAAAGCCTCGCAAGGACACGCTTTCCCGCCGGATGGCTATTTGCAAAATGAGCTCGAAGCATCTTTTATTTACGAAGATACCCCCGATCAATACACGGCTACGCAGGACGTGAAGGAGGATATGATGAAACTGTATCCAATGGATCGCTTGATCTGTGGGGATGTGGGTTTTGGCAAAACAGAGATTGCAATCCGGGCAGCATTCAAAGCGGTGGCAGATGGCAAGCAAGTGGCGGTACTCGTGCCGACAACGATTCTGGCGTTGCAGCATTTTAAGACATTTGGGGATCGCCTCAAAGAATTTGGTGTAGATGTGGATTATGTCAATCGTTTCCGCAGTGCGAAGGAGAAAAAGGAGATTTTTGAGAAACTGCAAGAAGGAAAACTGGACGTCATCATTGGCACCCACGCTTTACTCGGGAAAGAGGTGAAATTCAAGGATTTAGGCTTGCTGGTGATTGATGAAGAGCAGAAATTTGGCGTTTCTGCAAAAGAGAAACTTCGGAATCTCAAGGTGAATGTGGATACTCTGACGCTCACCGCTACGCCCATTCCAAGGACTTTGCAATTCTCGCTGATGGCTGCGCGGGATTTGTCTATCCTCAGAACCGCTCCGCCCAATCGTCAACCGATTCAAACCGAAGTGCGCATTTTCAGTGAAGAGGTGATTCGAGAAGCAATTATGTACGAAGTGAATCGAGGTGGGCAAGTATTTTTTGTGCATAATCGCGTGAAAACCTTACCAGATATGGTTATCATGCTCCGTAAACTCTGCCCCGATGTGGACTTCGCGATGGCGCATGGTCAAATGGAAGCGGATTCTTTGGAGAAAGTGCTGGTTGAATTTATTGATAAAAAACACGATGTGCTGGTTTCTACCAATATCATCGAAACAGGCTTGGATATTGCCAATGCGAATACGATTATCATTGACCATGCAGAGATGTTTGGCTTGAGCGATTTGCATCAGTTGCGCGGGCGCGTGGGGCGTTCTAATAAAAAAGCGTTTTGCTACTTGTTTACACCGCCGCTTTCCACCCTGACCACCGATGCGCGCAAACGCCTGAAAACCATCGAAGAATTCTCCGATTTGGGCAGTGGCTTGTACATCGCCATGCGTGATTTGGACATTCGCGGTGCAGGAAACTTGCTCGGCGCAGAACAAAGCGGTTTTATTGCGGATATTGGCTATGAGACTTATCAAAAAATCCTGGAAGAAGCTATTCAGGAACTGAAAGAGAACGAATTCAAGGACGTTTTCAAAGAAGAGTTGGAAAAAGAACAAAATTTTGTTCGGGATGTACAAATTGATACGGATGTAGAAATGCTAATTCCTGATGCTTATGTGAGCAGCATTTCCGAGCGTTTGGCGTTGTACACCGAATTGGATGGCATCGAAACCGAAGAAAATTTGACAAAATTTGAAGAAAAACTGCGCGACCGTTTTGGCAAAGTGCCTGGAGAAGTGCGCGAATTGTTTGATGGCTTGCGCGTGCGCTGGACGTGTCGGAATTTAGGTTTTGAAAGAGTCATTCTGAAAAATGATAAGCTACGCTGCTATTTTGTGGAGAATCCGCAATCGCGTTTTTACGAAAGTGAAACGTTTAAGAATGTAATGGATTATATTGCAAAAGAAGGGCATAAGCAAAACTTGAGCATCAAGCAATCTGCAAGAAATTTGATCGTAGTGAAAGACAACGTACGCAGCCTGAAACAAGCAAGAAATGTATTAAATGAAATTGTTCAAGCGATTTCTGAAGCACAACCTGTTTAAAATAGGGCTAGTGATCTGGTGACTCTAAGTCATCAGATCACTGTCAAGATCTATAGCCGAATGATATACTCTAAAACCCGATCCTTCCCTTGCAAAAAATCCTCGATTGTATTTTCCAATAGCACATCCACCGGAATGTAAGGCGCATCGCCCAGTTCTGCCCAATGATTTCTTATAGTATCGGTATAGGAAAACGAAAGTTTAGAATTTGGCAGAACCTCATTTTCCATGTTATCCGCACCGTTCGGCTTACTGCGCGAAGGCTCTCCAACCACAATGGCATTGGCATCCCGTTTCAAAAAAATGGTGGTGACAGCAGCAGCTGAAAAGGTGCGCGGACCGTTGATCACAAATAACTTGCCTTTTTGATTGAGCCAGGGGCGCTCTTGA
>JANRME010000142.1:0-2259 GCA_033761835.1 Saprospiraceae bacterium | reverse complement strand
ACAAAACTTACATTAGATAAAGAGCATATCATAAAATCTTCCGGGGCTGATATACAGGCGAAACTGGATGAATATGCCAATGAAGGCTGGCGTTTGGTTTCGACCGATGCTACGGATTTTGGCGCTGCGGTTTATTTTTATTTATATTTTGAGCGGGATAAATAATCATAGAAGCTTACTTCAACACCACCGTCCCCAGTTGTTCCGCTAATTCATTGCGCATGGTCGTCAATTTTTGTTGCACTTTCATGTGCGCCATCAATTGTTCGACTTCCTCAGGTTGGGTAAGCGATTGTATTTTCTGCAAATTTCTATCGCACATCCGCATGATTTTGCGCAATTTAAATCGGCGTAAGGATTGGACGCTATCTTCCGAAAAGTTTTCTTCGGGCTTGTTTTGTAATAAAAAAATTTCCCAGCGCTTCTCCCAATTTTCACTGAATTCATACGGGAAAGATAATAAATCAATTGCAAGTTTACTTATCTCTGAATCAGGATGTTGAATAAAAAATTGAGGATTAACGGGCAATTTATCTAATAATTGATTCAATGTAATTTTGGCTATTTTTTGATATAATTTATTATCAAATTCTTCTAACACATCTTCAATATTTCTAATAATATACTCCGCCACGGTTTCCTGGTCTTCTTCATCAAAAATCGTATCGCCCCCGGCAATCAAAATACGTACAATATCTTTTTCCTGAAATTCATCTCCAATATATTGATTTTCTTGAGGTTTGGGCTGTGGCACAAGCACTTCTACCCCACCCTCGCTTATCCATTCCTCTTTATCCTCACGAGCAACGGGCGCAGCTTCGCGTCTTTGTTGCTGTTTTTTAAGGGTTTGTACCAAAACTTTATTTGTTTCACCGACCAGAATTTGCTCGCCAATATTCATCATTTTAGCACATTCCTGAATGTAAAAAGCGCGCTTGACCGGATCAGGAATTTTCCCAATCGTAGCTACAATGTCTTTTACCAGAGCAGCTTTTTTCACCGGATCATTTCCGGCATCTTTCAATAACAGACTGGTTTTGAAGGTAATAAAATCTTGTGCTTGCTCGGCGATATAAGTTCGGAACGCAGTTTCGCCTACTTTTTCCAGATAAGAATCGGGGTCTTCGCCTTCCGGCAAGAGTACTATCTTGACATTCAAATCCTGCTCCAATACCATATCCAAGCCTCGCAATGCAGCTTTAACGCCTGCAAAATCGCCATCATATAATATTTTTACATTAGGCGTATGTCGCTTAATCAGTTGAATTTGTCCTTCGGTAAGCGAAGTACCCGACGAAGCGACTACATTCTCAATGCCTGACTGATGCAATGAAATGACATCGGTATAACCTTCTACCAGAATGCACTCGTCTTCTTGTCGTATTGCTTTTTTCGCAAAGTATAAACCGTAGAGTGTCTTGCTTTTATTGTAAATATCGGTCTCAGGAGAATTGATATACTTAGGCGCTTTGGCATCTTTTTGCAAAATACGTCCGGCAAAAGCTACTGGTTTTCCAGAAACATTGTGAATGGTAAACATGACTCGATCTCGAAAGAAATCATTATCATACTGCGTCACCAAACCCAATTTGCGCAGCAATTCGATATTATAACCATCATTAATCGCCTTCAAAGTAAAGGCATCCCGCCGCTCCGAAGCATAGCCCAAGCCAAATTTTTTGATCGTTTCTTCCCGGAAACCACGCTGTTTGAAATAACTCAAGCCTACACTTTTCCCTCGGTCGGTATTCAATAATTGATCCTGATAAAATGATTGAGCGTATTCATTTATAATATAAAGACTATCAGCGTATTGTCGCTCTTGAATAGCTTCTTGGGAGGTTTCTGTTTCTTCCAATTCAATATTATATCTTTGTGCCAGATTGCGAATCGCCTCTGGGAAAGTAATATTTTCCTGCTCCATCAAAAACTGCACCGCGTTGCCGCCGCGCCCACAGCCAAAGCATTTGTAAATATTTTTGGTCGGAGAAACCGAAAAAGAAGGCGTTTTTTCATTGTGAAAAGGACAAAGACCGATCAGATTAGCGCCGCGCCGCCGAAGCTGCACGTAGTCACCAATAATATCCTCGACTTTTGCAGTGTCAAGAACCTCCTGAACGCTCTTTTGTGAAATCAATTTGCTTTATATTTTCCTGATAAAATTTGCTTTTTCAATTTTTTCAGCTGCCCATAACTCATTTGTTCCAAATCGGCTGGCGGCGTTATTTTTCGCATAAATAGTTCCACTTTTATTTCATC
>JANRME010000141.1:0-14856 GCA_033761835.1 Saprospiraceae bacterium | reverse complement strand
ACGACTTCGGCTGATCAAGCTCGGTCGGTGTATACGCTGGATGTAGATGGGGATGGAGATGTGGATGTCTTGTCCGCTTCTCAAAATGACGACAAAATCGCCTGGTATGAAAATGACGGGAATGAGAGTTTTACGGCGCATCCCATCACGACTTCGGCTGATCAAGCTCTTTCGGTGTATGCGCTGGATGTAGATGGGGATGGGGATGTGGATGTCTTGTCCGCTTCTTTTGGTGACGACAAAATTGCCTGGTATGAAAATGACGGGAGTGAGAATTTTACGGCGCATCCCATCACGACTTCGGCTGATGGAGCTCATTCGGTGTATGCGCTGGATGTAGATGGGGATGGGGATGTGGATGTCTTGTCCGCTTCTGGAAATGACGACAAAATCGCCTGGTATGAGAACACTTGTGTAACCTGCTCCGACGGCATCCAAAATGGCGATGAAACAGGTGTAGATTGTGGCGGACCGGATTGCCCGGCTTGCGTCTCAACTGGCAAGATTGTGGTCATTAAAGATGTGACGACTGGTAGCGATCCTCAGGATTTCAGCTTTAATGCTTACGAATATCAGCCACAATTTGGATTACTGGCACAGTTCCAATTAGATGATGATGCCGATAACACCCTGAGCAATATGTGGATGATGGAAGTATCCCCTGGCAAATATGGTGTATCAGAAGCTGGGCTTGCTAACTGGAAATTGAATAATATTGTCTGCACTTCCACAGATGTAAACCGCCAGTTCCCTGGCTTGTCGGCGGATCCCAACAACAATGGCACAGGGATTGCATTTGATATAGCAGCTGGCGAAACCATCACTTGTACCATCGAGAATATAGCTATCGGCGACCTCAGCGTTTTCAAACTCCACGATATTAACAGGAATGGTATGCCTAATATCGCTGGTGGCGAAAGCTGGTTGGGCGGTTGGGAAATCAAAGTGTTTGCTCAAGGTGCTGATCCTAAAACAGCTACACCGCTCTATAGTGGATTCACTGCTACAGGCACAGGCAACATCATTTTTGAAGATATTCCGCAAGGAACATATCTCGTCTGTGAAGAAGAACGCAGCCATTGGTCAATTACCACTGGAACAATCTGCCGTGAAGTGACGGTGGGTGCAGGCACGACAGAAACGATCTTTGCCAACTTTGAAGAACGTACTTATACCTTCCGCAAAGTCAGCACACCCGCCACGAATGCACCGGTCTATTTCGACTGGACATTACAGGATCTCAATGGTGCAGACCCAGGGGACTTGACGGTCATCTCGGACGATCCTAATGGGACGGTGATCTCTGGCGGCCCCAACTTATTCACCATTACAGAATTGGTGCCTACAGGTATGAAGCTGGTAAGTGTGGTTTGTAATGGTCAGGAAATGATGATTACCGATAACAGTATCACTTTTGATACACGCCCTGCGGAGACCGATGTAGATTGTACCTTCTACAATGAACCGAATTGCCCCGATCCTCCTGCTACATTTAGCTTCACAGGTGATATACAAGACTGGACGGTGCCTGATGGCGTGACTTCGATTACCATCGCTGCTGTTGGTGGCGACGGCGGTATTTTTACAACCAATAGTGGGGCAAATAATATAACTGGTGCTATAGGTGGCACGGTAAATGCGACCCTCGCTGTCAATCCTGGAGACCTCATTCGAGTAATCGTAGGTGGCGCTGCTGGCAGTGGTGAAGACGGCGGCGGCGGCGGTGGTGGCACAGCGGTTATCAATTGTGGTAATCCGGCAGATTGTGCAAACGGTGATATTTTAGTCGTAGCAGGCGGTGGCGGCGGCGGTAGCTTTGGCGCTGCGGGCGGTAATGCCAGCAGTACAGCAGGAACTGGCAATGGCGGTGCAGGTGATGGCGGTGGCGGCGGTGGCGGTATTAATAGTGCCGGTGGCGATGATGGGACTCCTAATAATGGCGGTGGACAAGCATCTAATACAAATATTTCAGCAGGCGGCATCGGCGGTAGCGGCGGCTCAGGTGGCTTTGGCTTTGGTGGCGGCGGTAGTGGCAATAATGGTGTAGGTGGCGGCGGCGGCGGCTATTCGGGCGGAAGTGCTGAAGGTGGCGATGAATCAAGTGGTGGCGGTACCAGCTTTGTAGCAGCAGGAGCTACCGGTGTTTCGTTTGGTGGCGGCATTGGCGGTGCGCTTAATCCTGCCGATGGCTCGGTGACGATTAATTATGCCTGCCCAGGTAGTTGCACACCTCCTACCATCAACGACGAACCCGATGCCGTGGCCCAATGCACAGGTGGATCTGCTTCTTTCACGGTAGCAGCGACTGCCTCTGGCACACTTTCCTACCAATGGATGGAAGATAATGCAAATCTGAGCAACGGCGGCGTGTACAGTGGTGTCAATACCGCTACCTTGAACATTAGCGATGTCACAGGTTTGAATGGCAAAAAATATAAAGTCATTGTCACCAATGACAATGGCACGCCCGGCGATGCCAGTGATGATTGCAGCACTACCAGTGAAGAAGTAATCCTCACGGTTCTTGACCCACAAGCCGGTACGCTCGGCGCTACCAATCCGGTCATCTGCGAAGGTGGCGATTTGGGGCTTACGCATACGGGTTTCTCGGGTGTAAATAATTTTGGAACCCTAGCTTTCAGGAAGAGCGATGGAAGCTTCATCGGGGCAGGTTCCATTGACGGACCCAATAGCGCGATCGAACAAGCGATTGAAGCCGCTGGTCCCGGAGAATACTGCATCATTGCTTTTGCTCAATTTACAAAACTTGGCGATTTTGAAACGGGCGCCTGTGGTATCAATGAGGATCTTATCGCCTTTTATTTTGCGCCGTTGAACGCTTTCAGAGCTTGTTTGCAGGATCAACTGGATAAGGGCGTATGTGTAGATTGGGATGAGTTTTGTGTGACGGTGAACCCAATTCCGGCAGGCACGATCAGCAGCAACTTCAGCGCCATTTGTGCAGGCGAATCCATCGAACTTCGCTTTACCGCTACCGTGGGTGTGGGTCCATTTGATATCGTGGTGAACGGTACAGCTTATAATGATGTGGTAAGTGGAAGTGTTTTTGCGACGCTCAGTCCAAACAGCAACACCAACTATACGCTGACGCAAATCACCGATAACAATGGCTGCATTGCCGCGAATCTATCGCAAGCCATTTCCGTCACCGTTACCAATTGTCAAGCAACTGCCTTATATCCTTGCACTTGCAAAAACAACCCTACGACCCTTGCCAACGGTCAGTTCGATGAGACGATTCAAGTGACGAATGCCCCCACGGGTCAGACTTGGAAGGTAACTGCTATAACTGGTTTGTACGATATCAATAGCGCTGCACCGCCTGCTGCACCGACGCCCATCACGGTAGGAACGTTATTGACCGAATCTCCTGCCGGAAGTGGCACTTATATTTTGCCGGGCGTACACGTGGATGCACAGGGCTATACCATTTCCGTCAGCAACGGGCGAGGCATTACTTTCAACCTCGGCAATGCCTGTGTCTATCCCAATCCGGCTATCACTTTAGACCCTGCTTATTGTAAAGATGAACCGGCGGTTCTGCTCACGGGTACACCAGGCGATGCGAATATTCTAAGCGAAAGCTTTAAAATAGACGGTAATACCGCTACTATGTTTGACCCTACAGCATTGACCGTTGGCAACCACACGATTGAATATACCGTTGACGGTGGCAAAGCGAAGGAATTTGGTCTCAATGACCCGGGTTGTATTCAAACCGTGAGCCAGCAAGTGCGTATAGACCCTCAAGTGACCGTGGATGCGGGTAGCACGCAAACGATTTGCAGGACTAAGACTTTGTCACTCGCTGGTTTAGACCTAAGCGTTACTTATACCGGCGGCAATCTTGCCGATTTGCAATACAGTTGGAGCATCGTCGAGGCGGGCAATAATGGAACCCTCACGGGTACGAATCCTACCGACCCAAAAGTGGGAACCTACACGCCGGGCGCGGATGCGATTGCGCGTGGCTTTGTGACCTTGCGTTTGATAGTCGATAATCCGAATGATGCTTGCGATGCCGTGAGCGATACCGTACTAGTCAATATTCAGAATGTAGATTGCGGCACTTTCCCGTGGAATGGAAATGAATAAAGGCGTGAAGGTGTAAAGGCATATAGGCGTAAAGATGTATGGGTGTAAGGCGTATAGGCTTAGAGACGTATAAGACAGCCTTAGCCCCCTTTAAGTCTGTAAACCTTTACGCCTTTACACCTAATAAACCATAAAGATTTTTTTGGGTAAACACTTTTCGAATCGGCTCTATGGCTAAAAGTAGCGCATCGAGCCGTTTTTTATTTGGAAACTTTTTACATTGCGGCAAAAAAAATATGCATCTCAGCGATATTCTGACACATCTGGGCGAAGATCGGGAGCAATATTTCAACGCCGTAGCACCGCCAATAATGCAGTCCAGCAATTTTGCTTTCAAAACGCTCGATGAATTTCGGCAGGCTTTTACGAACGAATTGGAAAATCATATTTATACGCGTGGCAATAATCCGACGGTGGCTATTCTGCGCCAAAAACTTGCTGCTTTGGAAGCTGCAGAGGATGCACTGGTACTGGCGAGCGGTGCTGGCGCAGTGGCAAATGCCGTGATCGCCAACGTAAGCGCGGGCGATCATGTCGTGTGTGTGGATGCGCCTTATTCCTGGACGAAAATTTTATTGACCAAATTGCTACCGCGTTTTGGCGTGACGTGCACTTTTGTGGATGGAAGGGCTATTCAATATATCGAAAATGCGATTCAATCCAATACAAAGCTTCTCTATCTGGAAAGCCCAAATTCGTTGACGTTTGAGTTGCAAGACTTGGAAGATTGCGCCAATTTGGCAAAATCAAAAGGCATTATTACTTGCATCGACAATAG
This sequence comes from Saprospiraceae bacterium, assembly GCA_033761835.1. Classification (GTDB taxonomy): domain Bacteria; phylum Bacteroidota; class Bacteroidia; order Chitinophagales; family Saprospiraceae; genus JADJNW01. The sequence goes on along the minus strand of JANRME010000141.1, from coordinate 9,962 downwards.
TTATTGCTCGCCTATTTTTCAGCAGCCCATCAAACATGGGATTGATATTGTAGTGCATTCGGGTACCAAGTACCTCAATGGCCATAGCGATGTAGTCGTGGGCGTTATTTGTAGCAGCAAAGAAATGATTCAGAAGATTTTTGATACGGAATTTATGACATTGGGCGGTATTATCTCGCCGCACGATGCCTGGCTCGTGATGCGTGGGCTGCGTACCTTGGAATTGCGCGTGAAGCGTAGTTTTGAAAGCGCTTATAAAATTGCGCAATATTTAGAAAGCCACCCGAAGGTAGAGAAAGTACTGTATCCTTGGCTTCCTTCCTTTCCGCAGCATGAATTGGCAAAGAAACAAATGCTGGGGGCAGGCGGCTTATTGTCGATTTATTTAAAAGCCGATTCCATTGAAAAAGTGGAAGCGTTTTTTCATCGGTTGCAAAGATTTTTGCTGGCGGTTTCCTGGGGCGGGCACGAGTCATTAGTGTTGCCTTCTGCCGGATTTTATAATATTCCCGGGCGGCCCGATTCTACCACTCCCTGGAATTTATTGCGTTTTTATATCGGACTGGAAGACCCCGATTGGTTGATCGAAGATTTGGAACAAGCTTTAGAAATTATATAATTTGGAGGTTTGGAAGTTTGAGATTTGATGAAGCAAAGTAAGACAGATATATGCTCGTCCCTCTTTCTACACCAATACGTCTCTATGCCTTTATTCCTTTACGCCTCATTAAAAGCGCTTTACCGATTCTATGATATACAATGGACGCTGTTTTATTTCACTATAAATATTGGATAAATAAATGGACATGATATAAAGATTTAAACAAGTCACTGCAAAAAAAACAGAAATCAATACCACTAGGAAAGTCCAGCCTGTAGAGGGTTCGCCGAAATTCCCGAACAAGTCAATGCCGGTGAGTTTAACCTTTAATGCGTTTATAATAACGCCGATTAAAAAAATAAATGAAAAAATAAAAATCCATAATAATAAAGTGCGTAAGAAGGAAGTGTAAGATGTAATTGCTACAAGTGAGGTGCGGAAACGCTCGGAAAATCGTTCTTCATTGGCATTTTCAGAAGTATTAATTTCGATATAAGAAGTACTATAACCCACCAGCGAATAAATGGCTTTCATGTAGCGAAGATTTTCGCGTAAGCGCAGTAATGAATTGAGCGCCCGCCGCGAGATCAGGCGTGTATCCAATGCTTTTTCATCGACTTGCAAGGCAGAATAACGCCGCATAATAATATAAAATAAACGATGTAATAATCGATAACGCAATGACATTTTTCTTGCGCGTGCGCGAAGATAAACGATATCATATCCTTTTTGAGCTTGTTGAAATAAATCGAGCAAAATTTGAGGTTCTTGATAAAAAGCGAGTTCAAAAATAATCGTATAATCACCATTGGCGCGGTCGAGCCCAGCAACGATGGCGTGGTTGCGAAGAGTTGTGGCAGAGAGATTAAGCAAAAAAATGTTTTGTTTTAAATCTGATTCTAAAGGCGCAATTTGCTTATCGAAATCGGCTTGCGTATGGTTGTTTACCAAAATAATTTCATAATCTGCAAAATATGACTTCAGGATAGGGTAGAGTTTATCCAATCCTTCGGTCAAGAACTTGACTTCGTGTGGCTCGTGTATAACAATGACGACTGAGAGAAAGCTATTATACATTGGTTATTTGTTATTGGTTTCTGGTTTCTGAGGAATTTGGGCAGAAAAATTAGGCTGAAAATGTGACTTATTGCACTTTTTAACATCTAAATCAAAAAAACTTTCGTAAAACTTTGTATTTGTAGTTGTTTTGTTAATAAATTGCAATTACATCTAAATTACAGAGAACGAACTGATTTTGCGCATTCTTGAGGTGAATAATCAAAAACAGCAGATCATAACACCATACCCATAGACACAAACACTAAACGAGCGGACAGCAGGTTGTTATGCCAAAAGAATTCCCATTTTATCAGCAATTAGACGCCATGGATTGTGGCGCTACATGCCTTCGGATGATTGCCCGGCACTACGGCAGGTACTACTCTTTGGAGCAGCTGCGCGAGATGACCTATATGGGCAAGCAGGGGGTTACTTTGCTGGGAATTAGCGACGCCGCAGAGTACATCGGCCTGCAATCTTTGGCGCTTAAAACTACTTATGATCGCCTGATTCGCGATATTCCTCTGCCTTGTATTGCACATTGGAACGAGGATCATTTTGTGGTTGTTTATAAAGTGAATAAGAATAGTGTTTGGATTGCAGATCCGGCGGTCGGGAAGTTCAAACTCAACAAGGAAGAATTCATAGAAAATTGGATTGATGAAGAGGATGATGGCGAAAAATTAGGTGTATTGCTATTATTAGAGCCTACGCCTGAGTTTTATGAGCACGATGGGGAGCAAGTCAATAAAGCCGGATTTGGTTACATCCTTTCGTACTTTCGCAAGTACCAGAATTTGATCGGGCAATTGGTATTAGGATTATTGCTCGGTAGTGTTTTACAACTTATCTTTCCATTTTTAATAAAAGCCATTGTAGATGTTGGGATCACCACCTTAGATGATTCTTTTATTACTTTGGTGCTGATAGCCCAATTGGTTCTTTTTGCTACACAAGTGGCGGTTGAGTTTTTTCGGAGTTGGATATTATTGCACGTAGGGGTAAGGGTCAATATAAGTCTAATTTCTGATTTTTTGATTAAACTGACCAAACTACCATTGCGATTTTTTGATAGCCGTATGACTGGTGACTTGATGCAACGCATCGCCGATCACGAGCGCGTACAGCGATTTTTCTCTTCTACTACCCTCATTTCTGTTTTTTCATTCTTCAATTTTATTGCCTTTTCGGCGGTATTGTTGATGTGGAATCCGCTGATCTTTATTGTATTTTTTATAGGAACCGCCCTCAATATCGCCTGGATACTTTTTTTCATGCGTAGAAGGCGCGATTTGGATTACAAGCGTTTTGATCAATCGGCTGAGAACCAAGGCGCTTTGATCGAGCTCATCAATGGGATGCAGGAAATCAAACTGCATAATGCCGAGAAGCAAAAGCGTTGGGCCTGGGAACGAGTGCAAGCGAAATTATTCCGAACCGGGTTGAGCTCTTTGCGGATTGAACAAGTGCAACGCTCAGGCGCCGTTTTTATCAATGAAGCCAAGAATGTGTTTATTACTTTTATCGTGGCAACCGCGGTGATCAACACCGAAATGACGCTGGGGATGTTGGTCGCAATTCAGTACATTGTAGGACAATTGAACTCGCCCTTGAATCAATTGGTGGAGTTTGTGCGCTCTTTGCAAGAGGCCAGAATTAGCCTGGAACGCATGAACGAAATCCATATTAAAGAAGACGAGGATAGCCATCCTGGAAAAATTACTTTGTTGCCCGAATATGGCGACCTTATTGTTGAAAATGTTTCGTTCCAATACGAAGGGCCGCACTCGCCGATGACTCTGCGCGACATCAATTTGTACATCCCGCGTGGGCGCACCACGGCAATCGTAGGAAGTAGCGGAAGTGGAAAAACGACTTTGCTGAAGTTGTTGCTCAATTTTTACCAACCTACGGAAGGAGTGATTCGCGTTGGAGATGTTAATTTATCTAATATTGAAACCCGAATGTGGCGCAGCCAATGCGGCGTGGTGATGCAGGACGGCTATATTTTTAGTGATACCATTGCGCATAATATTGCGCTTGGCGATGAAATCATTGACAAGCAAAAATTACTAAAAGCAGTAAAAGTTGCTAATATTCAGAACTTTATCGAGTCTTTACCGCTTGGTTATAATACAAAAATCGGGCAAGACGGTGTCGGTGTAAGTCAGGGACAAAAGCAACGGCTGCTGATCGCGCGGGCGGTTTACAAAAATCCTGAATACATCTTTTTTGATGAGGCAACTACCTCTCTGGACGCGTATAACGAGATGTTGATTATGGAGAACTTGGAAGAATTTTTCCGGCATCGCACGGTGATAATCGTTGCACATCGATTGAGTACGGTCGTAAATGCAGATAATATCGTTGTATTGGAAGGCGGAGAGATTGTAGAACAAGGGACGCATGAAGAATTGACATATATTCGGGGTGCTTATTATCAATTGATTCGGAATCAGTTGGAATTAGGAGCATAAGTTAAGAGATTGAGGAATTGTGATAATAAGATATTGAAGCTTTTTGAACCTATTATCTTTAAATTTTGCTTTTAAATGCAACAACATATTGACGATATAGAAATCAGAAGCGAAGAGGTGCAAGAAATACTGGGTACACCGCCGAGTTGGCTGGTGCGTTGGGGTACGACGGTTGCATTGATTACTTTTGTCGTGTTGGTCTGGGTTTCTTATTGGATCAAGTATCCTGAAGTAGTCAGCGGTACGATTAAAGTGACATCCACTGAGCCCCCCAGGAAATTATTTACAGAGAATCCGGCAACGATAGCGCGAGTGCTGGTGAGAAATGAGCAAATGGTGGATAGCGGTGAAGCACTTCTGTCATTTAGAAGTACCGCCAATGTGGATGATGTGATGTCTTTTGAAACGGTTTTGGATCAAGTAAAAGAACTCAGCGATTCAGCGCTGTTGGCGTTTCAGCCGCCGACAAATTTATTGTTGGGCGATATCCAAAACCAGATTTATGATTTTCTTGAAAAACAAGAGGAATATCGGCAAGCTACTTCCAGTCGTTCAAGTAGAGTCAATACCCGCGATAAAGAACGCGAAATCGCAAGCTTGGAACGCGAAATTAAAGTGAATAATCAACAACAGCAACGCCTTCAGGATCAAATTGAATCCTTAAGCATTCAAGCAACCAAACAGCAGCAACAATATCAAGAACGGAAAATCACCTTAAAACAGTGGCGCGAAACGCAGGATGCCTTACGCAATCTGGAGCGAACCCGACAGGGCGTTGTTTCAGATACGAAGAGCAAACAATTTGATATTCAAATGCTTCGCAGTCAAATCAAAGGCGATCGGGCAAGCTCGCGTTCAAATAGCAATGTGGCATCAGAGGCCTTAAAAGAGCAATTTATTAAAATGCAAGAGGCAGTACAAGCCTGGAAAAAACAATTTTTGGTGGTAGCACCAATCAAAGGGATGGTGGCTTTTACCAATCCTAAGTTGAATATTAGTGAGCAACAATTTGTTTTAAAAGACGTGGAGTTGATGTCAGTGGTACCCACCGAGGCGACCGAAACGATTGGCACCATGCTTTTGAGTTTAGATGGATCGGGTAAAGTGGATACGACCCGAAAAGTAATTGTGCGTTTTAAAAGCTACCCTTTTTACGAATATGGTGCTGTAATTGGAAAGGTAAAATGGAAAGGGAAAATACCAACCGAAGACGATAAAATACAAGTTCAAATTGCTTTTCCCAATGGTTTAAAGACAACCCAAAACAAACAAATAGAGCCTGCCCAGGAAATGATCGGCGACGCCGAAATCGTTACTTCCGAAAAGCGTTTGATCGAAAAAATATTTGAAAATATACGCCGGATCGCCAATTGAAGGCTTCGGATTTATTCGATCTAAAGCCTTCAACCTAAAGTCCTTTATATATGAATTACTTCTCCATAAGCAGCAGCCGCAGCTTCCATAATTGCTTCGCTCATCGTGGGATGCGGATGGACCGACTTTATGATTTCGTGACCTGTTGTTTCTAATTTACGAGTTGCAACGACTTCTGCTATTAATTCCGTTACATTTAAACCAATCATGTGTGCGCCTAAAAATTCACCGTATTTCGCATCGAAAATGAGTTTCACAAAACCAACCTTTGCCCCGGCAGCACTGGCTTTACCCGATGCGGAATAAGGAAATTTTCCAACTTTCACTTCATAGCCGGCTTCTTTTGCTGCTTTTTCAGTGAAGCCCACCGAAGCAATTTCGGGACTGCAATAGGTGCAAGAGGGAAGATTATTATAATCAATCGGTTCAGGATTTAACCCTGCGATTTTTTCAACACAAGTAATGCCCTCGGCACTGGCTACGTGCGCAAGCGCAGGCCCTGGCACTACATCACCGATGGCATAAATACCTGGCACATTGGTGCGGTAAAATTCATCCACTTTGATAATGCCTCGGTCGGTAGTGATGCCCAGTTCTTCCAGCCCAATATTTTCAGTATTTGGCGTTACACCGGCCGCTGAAAGCACTATTTCGCATTTGATCTCTTCGGTTTTACCATCTTTGCGGTTTTTTACGAATACTTTACACTCTCGCCCGCTTGTATCTACCGATTCGACCGAGGTATTGGCAAGTACTTTGATTCCGCTTTTGGTATAAATTTTCGTTAATTCTTTGGAAATTTCTTCGTCCTCACGAGGTACAAGCCCTTGTTCCAAAAACTCCACAATTGTCACTTCGGTACCAATCGAGTGATAGAAATAAGCAAACTCAACCCCGATAGCGCCTGCGCCCACCACCACCATTGATTTAGGTTGCTTTTCCAAAGACATCGCTTTACGGTATTCGATAATTTTTTTACCATCAATTTTCAAATTCGGCAATTCTTTTGCTCGGCCACCCGTTGCGATGATAATATGCGAAGCAGTATATTCTTTTTTATTGCCTTCTGCGTCGATCACTTCTACTTTTTTGCCCCGAACCAACTTTCCTGACCCGTAGATCACATCAATTTTATTTTTTCGCATCAGGAAGTTTACCCCTTTACTCATGCCGTCCGCTACGCCACGACTGCGCGCGATCATCCCTTCAAAATCAACTTTGGCGCTCCCTACTTTGATGCCGTAGTCTTCCGCATGGCTAATATATTCAAATACCTGCGCACTTTTTAGCAAGGCTTTGGTTGGGATGCAACCCCAGTTAAGACAAATACCGCCGAGAGATTCGCGTTCTACAATGGCAGTTTTTAAACCCAACTGCGAGGCCCGAATGGCTGCTACGTATCCGCCGGGGCCGCTACCTATTACAATCAAATCATAATTCATAATGTTGAAGCAATTTTAAGTTGATTGAATCCTACTCCTCGAACACTTTCTGCACAATCCTGGTTTTACAAACGGCGCAAATATAGCGAATGAAGGGCTTCTTCCAAAATAAAAAAACTCCGCTACAAATTTCTGTAGCAGAGCTTGCCTAACTTACTGATACTAATTTATCTTTATAAAGCATACACTTTATTCCACACGAAGGCGGAATTAGCGCCTTATTTATAGCCAAGCCTGTTTGGATTGCCCAAGCGATCTGGCAGGAAAAGCATCATTTAAAAAACCAGCCGTTATGTTGTACCCTATTCTCATCTATTTTATCGCTTAGGCGAATGTAAAGGTATAAATTCTGAACTAACCGAGCAAGCAATTTTGATAAAAATTCGACGGAGGGAAATGCAAAATTGATTATCATTTTTTTGATTAAAAAATTAAATTTCAATACTTTACAAATAAAGATATTATTTAAACTAATATTGGTAATTTGATTGTTCTGCTTGGAAATATGGTACTTAGGGAAAAAAATAATATAGCTAAAAAAATTTAAGGTACATCCGAAAGTATAAGCACAAGGGTGGCATTATTACTGCCTAAGATGCGGTCAATGCGCACAAAAAAACCTTGCTGAAGCTCTATGCTTTCGGCTAATTTAATGTTTTCTACCTGATTTTCAATCTCTTGTGACCAAACGGAAAAAACCTGGAAGTCGGGCCCAAAACTACCCAGCATTCGCATGGAATTGATCGTTTGGGCGATCCAGTATGCAGGCTCATCAATTGGAGGTGCGCCCGGCAACAGAAATTGAAACTCCTGACGGATATGATCGCAACCGCTTTGTATCAAGGTTAACTCTATGCCGTTTGCGAACTTCACTTGCTCAACGCCTTCATTATTTTGGAGTTTAAAAGCATGAGCGCTTATGCCGCTTTGCTCAGCCTTGAAAATGGCCTCGGGTTTGCCGTATTTGCAATTTTCTGTTTGGATGGAATTATCCGCCCGGCGACAAGCGAACGTTAAGAAAACAATAAAAACCGACATGGTAATTTTATAACGCATTGTTCTGTAGTGTTTTATAATTTGACTTGTTTTTCAAAACCTGAACAAACACCGACTCGTTTTGGTTAGTTCTTGGGCATTGATGATGCTCTAAAATTTAAAATAATCAAAAATTATTGTATGATTTCATCAAATTATGCTTCCAATGGGAAATCGAATGGAAATGGCGCTGCCAAACTGTTGAATGGCTTTGTGAAGCATCTTCCTGAACCTGACTATGAAACGCCTTTAAAACCGGATGCCTTCGAATTTTCGGATGAAGAAAAAATTGCTTTGATCGAAGACCATTTTTATGAAATTATGGATATTCTGGGGCTGGATTTGACAGATGATTCTTTGAAAGGCACACCTCGGCGTGTGGCAAAAATGTTTGTAAAAGAAATTTTCTGTGGCTTAAATCCTGAGAATAAGCCTAATATCTCGCTTTTTGACAATAAATACCAGTACCGCCAGATGCTGGTGGAAAAAAACATTACGGTAAAATCCTTTTGCGAGCACCATTTTCTACCAATTGTCGGCAAAGCCCATATTGCTTACGTTTCCACAGGAAAAGTAATCGGCTTGTCTAAACTCAATCGTATTGTAGATTATTACGCGCGCAGGCCGCAGGTACAGGAACGCCTCACGGTGCAAATCGCGCAAGAACTTAAGCGTGTACTCCAAACAGAAGATGTGGCGGTTTACATCGAAGCGGATCATCAGTGTGTAAAAATGCGCGGCGTGGAACACGATCATAGCTCAACAATCACAAGTGATTATAGTGGTAGATTTCTGAATGAGAACACAAGGGCGGAATTTTTGCAAACTATTCGTTAAATGACTAAAGAGACTGATTTTGTTGGAAACTTTGCTTTAATATAACATTCGATCTATATTCGCTTCAAAGCGTTCTTGTAGGATTTCGCGTAAAAAACTGGAAAGCGACTGCCGGCCAAGTTCACGATTGATTTTGAATTCGACATCTCGAATCAGAGCTGGTTCGTAGATTCGGCGAGGAGGCTGCGCGTTGTAAAATTCTTTACGATGGATGCCTTCGGGTATGAATAAATCATGTTTTTCTACTTGAACGACATACAAATGGTCGAATTGATCGGATAGTTTCCATCTTTGGGTGCCGCCTTCGTCTTCAAAAAACAAATGAACCCCGGAACCAAATAGCGTAAATTCTATTCCATAGAGTTTGTCGCCCGGTTTTTCACTTGATGTTTGCCAGTTTGGTTCATCTGGGTTGCATTCTAATTTGATATATTCCTTACGAGGCTCGATAGTGCTGGTGAGGTTGCCCTGTTCATCGTAGCTGCTATATTCTATTTGTTCGTTATAAAAAGCTTCTCTGAACCAAATACTTTGGGCAGCATATCGAAATCCTTTTTCTTGAAAAAGGTCCATATAAAAACGTACAATCTGCTCAAGATGCGTACCGAAAATAGCCAAAAAGCAAATACTATTTTCTGGCAAGACCCCACTGATAAGTCGAAGTTTGATCGCTTTTAGATGCTCCGACCATTGCTCCATTTTTTCGTACAATTGTGGCTGCGAGGCCACAACGCCAATGCTGCCCAGCCCAAGAGAAAGCTCAATTTCTTCAATCTCTTTGCGCAATTCTTCGAACTGCTCTTTAATTTGCAAAAAATCGGAATATTGATTGGCGCGAGCTAGATTGCCCCAAAATTTTTTATTATGTTTTTTCTCCATTGACAGGTGATCCAATTCGCTCAGAAACTGGTTGTAAAAATGCCCATCTTGAAGTGCAGTAATATTTCGCCTAAGGTTAGAAGCATGGTTTGCTTGGGTCATTTTCTCCAATTCTTCTAGCATCAAATCCAGCGCCAGGGGATCATCCTCGATCTTTATTTGTAATTGTTTTTCAGATAAATCTACCTGCACCGAAAGTTGGTCGGTTGTATCATAACTATTGAGTGCTTTTGCCAAAGGGATGACCAATTGCTCCCG
>JANRME010000140.1:0-5820 GCA_033761835.1 Saprospiraceae bacterium | reverse complement strand
GGCTTGGATGCACGTTATCCTTACGTATATGATTTGGGCGAAATTTGGATGCAACACACTGGCTTGCCTTTTGTTTTTGCGGTTTGGGTGAGCAATCAACCTTTGGATGCTACTTTTTTATCACAATTCAACCAGGCTTTAGAGCAAGGCATTGCTGCTATTCCAGAGTTAACATTTTTAATTCCTGCCCAATCTGGCTTTGACCTGGAAACCTATTTTACCAAACATATCAGCTATCGCTTGGACGACGAAAAACGCCGCGCTTTATCTTTATTTTTGTCTAAAATAAGCCCTAAGCTTCAACTGATAATGGCTGAATAATTTTAACGAATTGATAAGCAACCCCTTGACAATCCGAGTGTTTCATTCCTGCATGAATTAGATCACCATAAAAAATATATCGAATATGTTGAACCTAATCGCGATGCTTGTTTTATCTATCCATTTTTCTACCAATCAAAACGATTCTAACATGAGTGCTGAAAAATTAAAAATTGCTGATAACCAACAGGATACCATTCCTTCTGACCAAATAGAAGTAGCGACGCTGGGCGGCGGCTGTTTTTGGTGCGTGGAAGCCGTATATCAAAATTTGGAAGGTGTATATTCTGTTGTATCAGGCTATTCTGGCGGTACGAAAGAAACTGCGGATTATAAAATAGTCTCTAAAGGTACAACCGATCACGCGGAGGTAGCTCAGATTAAATTTAATCCAAAAGTAATTTCCTACGCCGATATTTTAGAAATATTCTGGAATACGCACGATCCCACCACCCTCAATCGCCAGGGCAATGATGTGGGGCCGCAGTATCGATCAGCAATATTTTACCACAGCAAAGAACAAAAGCAAATTGCGGAACAATCCAAAAAAGAAGTGGCTACACAAGTTTGGAATAAGCCCATCGTGACGGAAATCACGAAATTCGAAGCTTTTTATGAAGCAGAAGATTATCATCAGGATTATTACAAAAATGTTGGCGATCGCAACCCTTACTGCACTTACATTATTACCCCGAAAGTGCAAAAATTGAAGAAAATGTTTGGCGATAAATTAAAAAAGACGAATTAATAGCGAGCTTAAAAAGCGCATCATATAAAATAAAAAAGGAATACCGATACATATGTCGGTATTCCCTTAATCCACTAAGGACTATTATACTACTTCACAAACTTACCATAGCTGGTAATTCTTCCTGTGCGAACAGAAATAAAGTATTGCCCTGCCGGTAGATGCTGTAGGTCTATCGTATGTTGTTGTAAGCCTGGGGGCAATGGCGTTCGCAACAATATTCTTCCGATTTGATCAAGGATCATGAATTCACTACTGGTATCTGTTTCCTCATTAAGCACGAGGTTTATTCTATCATGGACAATAGTTGGATAAACCAAAAGGTCTTGCGTTTTTTCTTCTTTAAAAAGGACAGCGATTATTGGGTGGTATTCAAACATACCGTCAAAATCAACTTGCTTAAGGCGATAATAATTTACACCTGGTAGCGGGTTTTCGTCTAAGAAAGTGTAATTGCGTGGCATATTCGTCGTACCGAATCCTTCTACGGTGCCGATCGTCTCAAAGCGTTTGCCATCCTTGCTGCGTTGCACTTCTATATAGTCGTTATCGAGTTCGGTAGCGGTTTGCCAGTTCAATAAGATATTATTCTTAGTAATTTTTCCTTGGAAGTAAATAAGTTCGATAGGGGTGGTGCATCCGGTCACTGAAAGCAGAAAAGAATTAGAAGTACCCGAACAAGTACCATCTGTAACAATGACACGGTACCGCAAGCCGTTTGCATCACTAAACTGAGATGTTTGTGTAATAGAGAGAGAGCTTCCAGTATAGTTGCTATATGTGATAAAATAAATCGTTTGATCTTGAGTACTTGAAGTTATATTATCCCAATTTGTACCACCGTCGGTTGATCGCTGCCATTGATATGTCGGTGATGTTGGAGTTGGTGTTACTGTGGGACTTCCAATATTAAGACTTCCAGTAGCGCTTGAACAGTCAATACTTCCTCCTGAGGGGATACTGGCAGTGAGGCAATATGGGGTGAGTGAAAAATCATCTACACCAAGATGCCCGTTTGAGTCAGAACCAACACCATTTAAAATAGAGAATCTAAATTGAGCTTGCTGACCATTTGTAAGCGAGATGCCAGAAATTGTTATGCTTCTCGAAGTGCTATTAATTGGATTGAGATTGATAGCCGAGCCGGCATCTGTGGTGGCAATTACATCTTGTGCTGAAAGATCAGTAAATGATCCCCCATTGATACTATAACTGAATCTTAAAATAGTTGCTCTTTCATCTCTGGAATATTGTTCGCCAATCCAACTTATATCAAAGGAAGTTATAGTTAAGCCAGTATTATTTTCAACCGTGAGAGTAATTGTTTCAATACCAGAACTTGCAGATACTTTGGCACCCCAAGCATAATCTGAAGTCGATCCATCCCTAAGGGCGTATGCAGAGTTCAAATTAGAATAGCTACCTGTATTAGAATATACGCCACCTGGAGTGTAGTCTAAATCACCACTGGCAGCCCAATTTCCAGGTAAATCCGCAGTAGTACCCAGATCAAAAGTATTGAAATCCTGAGTATAAGCGCTACCTATGCTCGTAAGCGATACTTGACCAGGTACATAATTCCAATAAATAATAACTATGAACACTGCCCAACAGAGCCTTCTCATGAGAACACGTTTTTGCGTTTATGATTTGTTTAGGTCTAATCCTCCTTTAGTGTAGCTTCAATAGTGTTGTAAATGATGCCTATAGTGAGTAGCGTGAATATTATTCACGAGAAGATAATTAGGGAACAAAAGCAAAACGGCTACTCAATTATTGAGGAGCTATTAATGCGATGCAAATATATAGAATAAAATATAAAATAGCAACTATTTTATATTAAAAAATTGTAAATAAAAACATCACTTTTTTGATTAAAGTAAACATTTTTTGATTAAATTTTTATGATTATTTTGTATTTATAATGTTATATTTTAACAAATCGCACTACTTGAACCTCTCGGCCGTTTTTAATGAGAATGATATATTGCCCTTCGGGTAAGCTTTTTACATCTAAGCTCCATTGCTGCGCACCTCGCTCAAATGTCATATTTTGGAAAAGTTTACCATTTAAGTCACTGATATACAACACCCCATCGCTATCCGCTTCTTCTGAAAGCGCTATATTTACCTGATCGGAAACGATCGTAGGAAATACGGTAATGGCTTGTTGTTTGTCTTTGTCATTGAATAGCACCGCAATGATTTGATGATAATGCGCTTTGCCATCAAAATCCACTTGGCGCAAGCGATAATAATTTACTCCAGGCAGTGGCTGCTCATCTATTACATGATAATCCAATGGCGCAGATGAAAACCCACCAGTTTTGCCGGGTACTTGCTTAAGCGATTCAAAGATTTTGCCATCTTGGCTGCGTTGCACTTCCATGAACTGATTATTATATTCTGTTATAGTACGCCACGTCAGCTGGATGCCATTGTCTACGCGTTTGCCAAGAAAAGAAACCAGTTCGATGGGTAGCGCTCCACCAACTTGTAGACCGCCAGCATTCACAATATCTTGAAAAGTACCATCTCCTGGATAAGTGAAACCACCAGATGCAACAGACCCTGAGCCGCTCAAACTTCCACCGCTATTAACTATAAGCGGCGTATTGTCAAGTTCAATATCGCCATTCAAAACAATAGTGGCGCCAGAGTTAATAATAATTTGAGAGTTGATTAATTCAATATTAGCGCCACCGCCAAATACAATAACGCCATTGGGGCCATTGACTGTAATGCTACCATTGGTGATCGTGGTGGTGCCTGTAAATGTAACTAAATGATTAATTACAAAGTGATCGCAAGTGCCGGGGGTAGTGCCACCCCAAGTCATAGCATTGCTGGCGCTGCCGTTTCTTACAGATGTACAGGTCTGCCCTACTAAATGAAATTGTAACAGCAGGCAAACGCCTATGACGGCGCATAGTAATAGTTTTCTCATAGTGTGTGTAATTAAAGTTGATGTAATAGTATGTCTGCCCTTGTAATATTCGAACTACAAGTAAAAATCGTGTTACTTAAATAAATGAATTTACACCTTACACAAGGTGCATAAGCAATGTGGTTTGTAAGAGGGAAAAACAACAGGGTGCAGATGCAATATTATTGAAAGTATTGATGGATAGTTGCTTAACAACAAATATACATCGTTTTATTGGATTTCAAAATATATCAAATTCCTCGGAATTAATTTTTTATTTTATTATATAAAAAAGCCCCATGATGGTACCATCACAGGGCTTCAATGACTTGCTTGTAATAATTTTTATAAAACTTAGTTTTTCACAAACCGTGTACTGAGCAATTCCCTTCCGGTTTTTACGCTAAGGATATACGCCCCTTGCGCTAACTGTGGTAGTTCCAAGGTATATTGTTGCATACCTCGCTCAAAAGGCTGACGTAGCAACACTTGGCCATTCAAATCGCTGATATATAATTCACCTTCGCTATCGGCTTCCTGTGCTAAAGCAATATTGACCTGATCTTTGACGATGGTGGGGAAAATCGTGATATTTTTATCAAAATCTTTATCCTGGAATAACACCGCGATGATATTATGATATTCTTCTTTGCCATCAAAGTCCACCTGACGCAGGCGATAGTAGTTCACACCCGGCAAAGGCTTTTCATCTGTAAAAGTATAACCTTGCGGGGTATAAGAATTGCCGCCCGTTTTACTCAATACCTGTTGCAAAGCTTCAAAACGCTTGCCATCCTTGCTGCGCTGCACTTCCATATAAGCATTATCGCGCTCGGAAGCGGTACGCCAGTGTAGCTCGATGGCACTGCCGATGCGCTTGCCGCTGAAGGCGGTGAGTTCGATAGGGAGGGTAGTATTTTCTGTAATCGTAATCGTGAATGTGGATGTTCCCAAATCGGCCGAGCTGCCATCAGCTACTGATAGCCTCAACCTAATAGTTTCATCGCTGTCCTCGTCACTTGCTTCATCAGGAAGAATAGAAATAACGACAGGTAAACTTTCATTACTATCAAAAATTAGAGAAGTTGTAACTAAATTATAATCACTCGATTCAGCTGAACCACCATCAATTAAAATGTCAACAGTAACGTTAGCCCCTGTATACCCTGATAGTGTTACATTTATTGCATAATTTGTAGGATTAGGGTATGGCTCGTTCACAAAACCAAAATTAAAGATAGGAAAACTAACAGAGGGAGCCTGCGCATTCAAGAGAAAAACGAAAAAGTAAAATATAATGCTTGGGTAAATATATTTTTTTTTCATAACCTTATCGGTTTTTGTAGCGTAGTTGCTATGTTAGTTAATTTTTATTATTAGATTTTAGATATTAGACTTTAGACCTTAGAGGGTGTCGTGTAAATAAAATATAATATTCACCGCGGCATTTTTTTCCGCAAGGCATCGCACCATCCATTGATTAACAGCAAAATATAAAAGCATACCGCACCAATTTTCTGGCGTTATGGCATAGCTATCCCTATGGGATATTTTACATGCTGACTTTAATCAAAGTCTCTTATTGTGTAAGGTTTGTAATAAAAAGGGTAGGAGCGTGTAGTTCTTCTCCTGTTTATTTAAATCTGGGTTCATCTCATAAAAGATTTGCAACAATACGACTTATTATTAATATGGACAAGCGTTTTGTTTTAATCTTTAAACTGTCCTAAGCGTCCTACGGCTCTAAAGCCGTAGGACGCTTAGGACGGGCTGCTTATTTTTTAATAACTGATATTACGCAGCGCATAAATTTTGAAAATTGAGT
>JANRME010000139.1:0-47826 GCA_033761835.1 Saprospiraceae bacterium | reverse complement strand
CAATCCTAACTTTTTTATAGCAAATAAGCAGCTATTGCGATGGGTATTGCGTTGTACAAAAAGGAATAGATTCGCCGGGGCAGGTTGGAAAATTAGCAGATAAAGGTTACCTTTGATAAAAGGTCTGAAAACATGGACATTGCCCTACACCTGCAACACTACGAAGAGAGGGATCTGATCAAAGCCTGCGTTCGCCAAGAACGATGGGCGCAGCGTGTGTTATACGAAGAGTATTACAGCAAAATGATGGGCGTATGCCTGCGTTATGCGAATAATGAGGACGATGCGTTGGATATTCTACATGAAGGTTTTATCAAAATCTTCAATAATATTGCAAAATACCAACCCGGCACCTCGCTCACGTCCTGGATTCGGCGGATTATGGTAAACACGGCTATTGATTTTTATCGCAAAAATATCCGCCGCCGCACTGAAGATATTGAGCATGCGTTTGACCTCAGCACACAAGACGCCGATGCCATCAGCCAATGCAGCGAGCAAGAGATTTTGGAGGCTGTCCAACAATTATCTCCGGCTTATCGCGCGGTATTCAACTTGTATGTTATCGAAGGTTATTCGCATAAAGATATTGCAGATGCTCTGGAAATAACGGAGAGTACCTCGCGCTCCAATTTGGTGAAGGCGAGACTGAAACTGAAAGAAATACTGACATCGAGATTTTACGGATATGAAGAAGAGTGACCACTTAGACCAACTTATTAAAGACAAGCTCGAGGAATTTCGTGTAGATTATGACCCGACTTCTTGGGATGCATTCGAGCAAAAGCTAGATGCAAAAGGAGCGGGCCTACCCCAAACGGAAGACCGCTGGGTGGACGAGGTTGTTTTTGAAAAACTCCACAAAATGGAGGCAGGTAATCGCCCTTCCAAATGGGAATTGCTTGCTGCGAGGTTGGACGAAGAAAGCCGCGAAAGACGTCACTTATTGCGTACTCGATTGATGGGAACAGCCTTGATTTTTCTCATACTTTTCACTTTTGTACAATATTTTGGGCAGCAGACGCCCGTTCGATTGTTCCGGGATGGCATTGCTGCGTTGATTCCATCTTTGAAAGGACAGGATAAGAATCCTATTATTTCTGAAATATCAACTTTAACATCAAATAATAATCATCATAATACAAATAATTCAAAACCAACAGATTTCATTCTTTCGGATTTGGCCATAGCTGCTCAACATGCTGACAATTCAATCGCTTTGTCCAAAAAAGCCGCTCAGAAATTAGGCTTGAGTCCTTCACTTCCCGTGATGCCTGCTAAAGCCCAACGCACAGAAACGGTTACGATTATTGAAAATCCTGCCCAACCCAAGCCTTATGAAGGAATTCCAATTCCAGCCGAGCGCGAAGATTTATTGGCAGCAATCGATCGGATTATGTTAGCAGAACTGTCGGTGGATGAAGAAGAGGATTATCCGAGGCTTGTTAGTCCTGTGCATTCCAGAGGCGGGGTGTTCGTGAGTATGTTTGGTAGTGTGGATTATAATCATATTCTTACACCCGCTGCGCTTGACGAAGCCGGTGATTTGGTGGATGAGAGTTTTGAGCGCTATGAGCTTGGCTACAGTGGAGGTTTCATGGTGAGTTGGGAAAAAAATCGCTGGGAAATTGGAACGGGCGCTATTTATACAGCTAAAGAATATGTGCCAAGACCTTTGGTATATCTCGGCGGTAGCCTTGCTGAAGGTTATTATGGTGAAAGCTTCAAATTAGCGGAATTGGATATGGTTCAATTACCTTTGCAGGTGCGGTATAATTTTATCAAAAAGAATAAATGGCGCGCTTTTGTCACAGGCGGTTTGTCTTTGCAAGTGGCATTACAGGCGAATTATTACTTAGAAGAAGAGAAACTACCGGCAGCGCAGCGCCCGCCGAAGCCGAGCCCAGGCGGAGGCTTTGTCACACAAGGCGATGCCAAGAAAAAAGTGCTTTCCAAAGGATGGTTTGAAGGCGGCTCTCTGCTCGATAATGGCTATATCACTGGCAATGTCGGCTTTGGCTTGGAATATTTTATTACCGAACGTTTGGGTTTATTTACACAGCCCACTTACCACCAGTCGCTTGATTATTTCACCAAAGGCTTTGGACCAGATCAAGATCGCATCAATACAATGTCTATATTTACAGGCGTTCGGGTGAAGTTGTAATATTTTTTAATAAAATAGCAGCAACTTTATCAAAATCAAGTGAATGATTTGAGGCAATATCATAAAATTCTGCATTCGGCAATTCTTTTGCAAATTGCTCGATTCGCCCTGTTTTTAATAGTTTATCGCGCTGACCTATAATTACAATTACTTTTACAAAGTGTAATTGTATCAATTTTTGCAAGCGCCTCTTCTTTATAATAAAAGATTCAAAAGAAAGCCAGGTATGTAATAATCTGCTTTTATCTTTTTCTGTGGTTAGATTTTTTCGCAAAAACCATTCTACAAAAAAAGGAATCAAATTTCGATCCCTGAACCATTTTGAAAATCGCAATAATAAATCTGCATTTGTAATTACAATACGCCTCATCGAACGGGGTGTCAGGCGACTCCAATTCAGCCATCGTGTGCCAATGCCATCGGGCGATAGTAGGTATAATACGCTGACTCGTTCGCCTTCATATTCCAATAATTTCATAGCTATTTTTGCACCAAAACTATGCCCCAGCAATGAGCAGTTATTCACATTTTCTTTTTTTAATATCAAATTAAATGCCTGTGCAATGTCTTCTGCATCATATCGCTCGGATTCCCATCGCGTAAGCCCATGGAACGGCAAATCAATTGCATACAATGTAAATGAATCTTTGAGTTGCTTTGCCAAAGTTTCAAATATATTGCCATCGGCGCCATAGCCATGCAAGGCGATTAGCACGCGATTGCCGTACCCCCACTTACGATAGTGCAGTACACCCCGTTCTATTTGAATAAAATATTGATCCACTTTTTCAAAAATAGTTAAAAAATCGGATAGAATGTCGGCATTGCTTCAATCAATATAGCTTTTTCTGTCGTATTTTGTAATAAAAATGTATGCGACGGTTACAAATCATTTTATGCATTATACTCATCGTAAACATTGAAAGCTGTAAAGTAAAAAATTATAACTATAATTCCGATTCAAAACCAATCAGCCATGAAGACTGGGATAGCTTGTTGCAAGCGTATATCAACGATCAGGGCTTGGTCAATTATAAAGGTTTTATTCGAGATAGTTTGAAATTAAATAAATATTTAGACTTATTAAGCAAAAGTCATCCAAATGAAAAAAATTGGAGCAGCGAAGAGCAAATGGCTTATTGGATCAATGCTTATAATGCTTTTACTGTCAAACTAATTGTAGATCATTATCCCACTCAAAGTATCAAGAATATTAAAAATGGTATTCCATTTGTAAATACGGTTTGGGATATTAAGTTTATTAAAATAGAAAATGCGACTTATGATTTAAATAATATCGAGCATGGCATTTTGCGTTCCAGATTTAAAGACCCTCGCATCCATGCGGCGATTAATTGTGCTTCAATTTCATGTCCAAAATTACAAGATCAAGCCTTCAGTGCTCAAAAACTCAACAAACAATTGGATGAAGCGGCTTGGGAGTTTTTAAATGATACGAATAAAAACATGATTACACCCAAAAAAGCGCAGCTGTCCAAAATTTTTAACTGGTATAGCATGGATTTTGATTCGGTGCGGGATTTCGTAAATAAATATTCTGATACAAAAATTAATAGGAATACGAAAATTGAGTATTTAGAATATAATTGGGGGCTAAATGAAGCGAAGTAGCATTTTGGTGTTTGAGTGTTATGATTATAATGCGATAATGTTTTCGTATTTAGATGCAGAAAAGCATTTCAAATGTGTAATAATGTGAATCAAAGGTTTAAATTCCAAAAGCATTGATAATCAAAGGAAAAGAATTTGCTAAGCCTTTGATATTTGGTAAATCTTAAACTAAATATGCTGAAAATAAACGATTTCCTTAACTCTTGATTCGCATTAATAATAAGTTGTTATTGAATCATAATACAAAAGCATTATTACACCAAAACACTTATTATAACTTAATCTTCTTCATTCGATCCAACTCTCGCCTGCTATCCTTTTCTTTAATGGTTTCACGCTTGTCGAAAGATTTTTTACCCTGTGCCAAAGCTATTTCTAATTTGGCAAAGCCGCGATCCGTAAGGTACAAGCGATAAGGCACAATCGTATAGCCGCGTTCTTTTACTTTTTTTTCGAGTTTGCGCAATTCCGTTTTTCTGAGCAACAACTTCCGTGTACGACGTGCCAAATGATTGGCATACGTACCGTGTTCATATTCAGATATAAACATACTGTGTACGTATAATTCTCCATTTCGGAAAGTGCAATAAGAGTCGGATAAATTTACTTGCCCCTGGCGGATGGATTTGATCTCCGTCCCTTGCAAAACAATGCCTGCCTCGTATTTATCGGTTAGAAAATACTCGAATTCCGCACGCCGATTGACAATTTCAATCTTCTTCTGTTTCTTCTCTGCCATTTTTTTCTGCCGTTATTATGCTAAATATTTGATTTTTAATCAAATACGACTTTCGAATATTGACTATTAAACTGTCCCAATACTTATTTTTTAAGCTTTGCTCTTTTCTGTGAACCCTACTTTTGGAGCAAAAGTTTCCTGAAAACTCATTTCAACTTCACCGCCGTGCCATAAGCCAGAATTTCCGAAGCACTTTGCATCACCGCCGAGGTTGTAAAACGCACATTGATAATGGCATCTGCATCGATGCGCTCCGCATCCGCAATCATCCGATCGATGGCCTGCTCGCGGGCTTGCGCCATAAGCTTCGTGTATTCGCTGATTTCGCCGCCGACAATTTGCTTCAATCCGGCTACAATATCTCGCCCGATATGCCTGGCGCGCACCGTGCTACCCCTGACAACATCAATTATTTCAACGATTTCCTTGCCGGGGATAAAATCTGTACTAGTGATAATCATATATAAATATATTTTAATTTAAAGAATTCCCTGATGCTTGTACCGTAGGGTCTGTAATAAAGTGTAATTGCCACTTTGCAAATCCTTTTGCGGGTGACGATACTCCAAGATGCTGCCTCGGC
Source organism: Saprospiraceae bacterium (assembly GCA_033761835.1). GTDB lineage: Bacteria > Bacteroidota > Bacteroidia > Chitinophagales > Saprospiraceae > JADJNW01. The sequence goes on along the minus strand of JANRME010000139.1, from coordinate 42,705 downwards.
ATAGTTCATTTTTCATTCATCATGTGGCAAAACAAGCGATTTCAAACGATTTTGCACCAGGCGCATTCGTTCGCGTTTTTCAACAACGATAGGCGCTGCAGCGCGTTCTTTGCAGTCGCTTAAAGGACAGCGTTCACAGGTTTGATTGACATCCCGAACTTGAATCGCGGGGTCACTCAGAAATTTAACTTTGCTCTGCAAATCTTCATTCACCAATAAGCCCAACGTTACACTCACGTTGCGATTGGGCGAAGGATAAGCCGGGCGCGCCAGCGTGAGGCAAAGATACTCGTCGTCGGTGCCGATGTAACGGGAACGCTGCGCCCGCACGATGGTGTCCACAAATTTACCCTCTTGTTGCATTGCATTCAAATCATTCAGTAAAGACACCGCAACCCAGCGGCGGCAGTAATGCTCCAGCAAGCCATTGCTATGCGGATGGTGTCGGCGGCTCAGGTGCAATTCTTTATCAATTTCAAAATATTCAGTCGAAGGCTCATGTGTAAAACGCAGGAAAAACAACTTATCCAGCCCAAAAAACTGCGGAATAATATTGGTCAAACGGTGATAAAACATCTCCGGCGTTGCATCATATTTTTTCATAATATTGATAAAGGATTCGCCCTCCCAGTTTTCTTTTTGAAAAAAGCCTTGCAAATCCGCGATAAAAGTTGCTTGAGGTAAAAGCAATGCCACCGAGAAATAAGTCGCTTTGGAATGATTGAGTACTTCTTCAAATGTTTTGGAGCGCAGCAGAGAAGAAGTATAAGCTCTTTCTTTTAAATTTAGAATATTGAATCCCAATTCTTTACCAAGCTGAAAAACTTTTTGGGTGGGCGATAATTTGCTATTCAACAGCAATTCTTTGCTTTGTGGAATAAATACCGAACGCAGATTTTGCAACTCGCTGTAATCGTCCAAACCACCGTCCACAATTTTATAATTAAACTGCGTTTCCAGCAGCTTCCGCAAAAAATCTATGGAAAGTGGTCGCTCAACTGAAATTCCAAACTTCTTAATGCATTCAGCAACAGCGATTTCGATATCTTCGAAATAATTGTTATGTAATTCTAAATAACTGCACAGTGCCGCAAAATAAAAATTCTCTTCTTTGAGTGCGTAATTGCGAGAAATCTCCAATAGTGTTGAGATAAAAGCGCCGACGCGAGCGGGCGCATTGGCAATGATTTCGACCACTTTCGACAATTCAATTCCAAAAAGATCAAGTGGTAACTCATTTAAAAAATTGGATTGCAACAACTCGGTGACTGGTTCCAAGGATTTGTCCAATTCGCCGGAAGTTAATTCTGCTACCGACGCACCCAGCGCGGTAGCCAACACTTGTACCTTATCATCCTTCGGATATTTTTTACCTTTTTCGATTTCATTGAGGTACGATACCGACATCCCCGTTTGCTCTGCTAATTCGGCAAAAGATAAACCTTTGGCTTGTCGCAACTGCTTGACTTTCAATCCAAAAACAATTCTGTAATTCTGTGCTTTTGTGCTCATGCCGGCCAAAATACAATATTTACAGCGAATTTTCGCCCCTCTTATTTTTGCCCTCAAAAGAATTGATAATCAATTTGATTGTAAATAATCACTTTTCGTATTACATTTGCAATAATTCACTTATCTCCCTTGCCTTCATGACAAGCAATCCATACATTTGAACAAAATTTAATGTCCATGAAACCAATTTTTATCGTACTCATGCTGCTATGTTTTGGCGCTATGCTTAGTGCGCAAGACCTTCACATTTACTATGATCTACAAACTCAAACGGCACGTTATTTTATTGACAGCCAGGAAGTAACGCGCCCGTACGTGCGTAAGGGTAGTAGCGTTGTGATGCATATTGAAAATTATAATAATTACTTATACGATGTCGTCATTGAATCGGAAAACCGCGAAATCCGGCTTCCTTCCAGTGCTTCGCCTAACTCCTTGACGCAGCTATTCCCTACATTGGGAGAAAATTCGATCAATTTTTTGTCTTTGACTTCCGGTAGTCGAGGCGGCAATTCGCTTGGGCTTATTGGCAAAGAAGATGATAAGGGTACAGCACCACGAGAGTTTGATGCTTCTCTCGGAGTCGGGCGGCAGGAGTATGAACAATTAGTAAAATTAACCGAGTCATTCAGCAAGTCTATGGCTGAAATTGAACAGATTGATGTTGCCATTGATTCCACTCGCCAGGAGGTGCAATCCATCGTAGAAGCCCATCAAATCAATGCTTTTGTGATGGAAGAAATCGAGCAAATCAAGCATCATCCGGGGTTGCCGCCTGCGCAAATCAAAAAAATGACCCGCGACTATATGAATAAAGTGCTGGGGGTAAACACCGATGCGTCTGATGTGGATTTGAATTTTTTGTTGCAAAAAGGCAATACGCGCCGACAATTAAGTAATAAATTGAGTGAAGTGCGCGAACAACATGATCAGTATCGCCAGGTAATCGCCAGAATGAACACTATCCAGGAATCACTCAACGCTTTCTCTGCAAAACCAGTCGTGAACTCGCTGTTCGTGCAGCCTGTTGCGGCTTCTTACGAAAATGCCGAATCGCAAGAGAATGAATATTCTGATTTTGAAAATAAACTGGTGAACCTCATTAGTGAGATGCCCGATGCGGATATCACCAAATTAGCGGCGCTTTGGCGCGAATATGAGGCGTTGCAAGCGAATACCTTTACGAAAAATCATCGCGTGGCCGCCGACGGCGACGACATGGTGTTCAATATTCGTTTTTCACCTAATAATGCCCAGGAAGGAGCGGCCGCTTTGCCGGCTTTGCAACTTTCCCCAATTCAAATTCCGGTGGCGGGCGGTTTTAAAGTAAATGCCAGTATTGGCGTGGCTTTTGGACAATTTTTTGAGCAACCACAATCTTATTTTGTTCGCAACGATATTATTCGTTCCGAAGATAAAGACAGCTTTTTCCCAGTTATTTCTTCCTTTTTCCACTTTTATGGGCAAAGCAAAGGCAATATCTCGTTCGGTGGCGCGTTTGGCATCGGTTTACCGGTCACAGGTGACAACGCTGGTCAATCAGCATCGTTTTTCCTCGGCCCGAGTTTAATTATCGGCCGCGGCGAGCGCTTGGTATTGAATACGGGGCTCATGGGCGCACGTGTGGAGCGCCTGGCGCAAGGCTACAAAGTCGGCGATACCTTTATCTCTGATGCCAATGTAGTGCCAACAAAGGACGTATATGAAATGGGCTTCTTTACAGGCTTATCCTTTAATTTGGTAGGTTCAAATCGGTAATTATTTTTATCCGAGATACCCTCCGATCCGACTGTAAATCATGTGAGGATTCCATGCTTTCATTGGCCCAAGGCGCATTAAGGCGGCTCGGCGGTACATTTCGTAGCCTTGCTGTTGAAGAAAATTATATGCGGGAAAGTTTTCCTGTGGAATAACCACCATATTGTGATCGTGCTGCGCTCGGAATTGCAGTAAAGAAAGCCCTGCGACTTCGTTTTTAGCAATGATAACACCATCGCCCAAGCGAGGAATGTAAAATCCTTCTGCCTCATCTGCTATTTTAAAAACCCAAGCTTCAAATAAAAATCGCTGTAGAATTGCGCTTCGATCCTCTCCAGTAGCTAAGGCGTCTAATGCCAGTATTTGTTGGTTGCATTGATGATTGTTGAGGACAATTCGTTCATCAGCAAAACCCATCGAAACAATATTTGGTGCTTTTCTAAGGAAATGGTATTCGCTTTCGCACTCAAAACCAAGTTTGGCGTACAAACCTTTACCTTCTTGCGTTGCCAGCAGGAATTGCAATTTTTTATCTTGATTTTGCGCGATTTGAATAAGGTATTCGGTCATATATTTGCCGATTCCTTTTCTTTGCAAATCGCTTCTGACGATGATATTGCCCAACCAGGCGCTATCTCCATTTAAAAATAACTCTGCAACTCCTGCCAATTCAGCATCCAGCATAACTTTGATCGCATGAAAATAAGGCTGTCCCAAATGGCTGCGAAATACCGGACGAACATCATTCCACTCTGCCGGTTGCAAAAGCTGCAAAAGTTCAATATCAGCTAATTCCAGAAGGGCGATGCTCTTATTCATTTGAAGAGAAAAGCTATTTTGGGAAGATTTTTAGCCCTAAGATATTTCAATAGAAAAACAAATCTGATACTCCCATATCCTCTTATCACCCTTTTATAATTGAAATTGATGCCGTATCCCAATAAATACGCCCGCAGTCAAATATTTTTGATCAATCATAAAATCTTCACGTGTGAAGGAACGCGGATAGGCTTTCACGTGTGGCTCCACAAGTAGGTGCAAACGCGGGCTGATGCGATACTGCACACCCAAGCTGCCATACCAGCCGATGCCAAGATTTTCGCGGAAAGCGGGGTAGGCCTCAGCATTGTTATCATTGGAAAAGCTGATAGGACGATTATCTTCAGGAGAAATAAACTCGCCATTGGGATTAAACATCACATTGATATAAGCCCCGCCGTTGACAGTAAGTGTCATGTTTTTGGCGCTGACTTCGTAACCCAATAAAATTGGAATATCTAAAGTGCGATAGCGATTGTTCGCCACCACTTGACGACTGCTGGTTTCAATGGTGGTATCTGTGCCAATAATTTCACCATTTTGCCCATAAATATTGGTAATAATCGTACGAACCTCATTTTCAATAGTATGCTTGAAACGCTCGTTAATTTCAGAATAATTCACGCCTGTGCGAACAGCAACTCCTGGTTTCGTGACCATCGAAAGCCGTAAGGCAGCGCTGTAAGTGTAACGCGGTAACTCCGTCTGTTCGCGCGTATTAGCGTATCTGGCGTAATCACCTTCCTTAGGATTCAAGCTACGTACAGCAAAACCTGGTGCAGCCAAAATATCGAAATAAAAATTGGTTTTTCCATCGGTAAAAGTAGCACAACCGGACGCTGGCATCTGCAAGCTTTGAGTGGTATGCACTTTGCGAAAAGCGAGTGGCAAAGTCGCTAATTGCAAGGCAGAAACCTGCAAGGCAGCAGAGGCGGCTAGATTTTCAGTAGCAAAAGCTTTATCGAAGGTTTCGGTTAAACTTTCAACAGGTGTAGCGATGGTTTCAATAGGTATCGTATTGAGTTTGACTTGATTTGATGCTGGTCGAATATTTTCCCTTGGAACTGAATTTGCGTCCAACAAAGATAAGGTTGGATTTATAAGAATATTATTCGGAATATCACTTTGAGCAAAAGCTTTTTCAATATTATTTTCGGGAGCTAATGGAAAGCTACTCAACTCAGGTGAGGTATCTGAACTATTATACCAAGACATCATACCTGCGAGGAAACCAATCAACAACAATGCCATAATCAAAAGCCGTTGGCGATTGCGTTGTTGCATCTGTAGCGCAGCTTTTCGTTGGTGTTCAATTTGCTCCCAAAGATATTGGGGCGTTTCGGATTCGTAGTGCGCTAATTTTTTGTTAAAGACAGCATCTATGGGATGTCGTCGGTTCATACCGCGATTTTTTGCATTTTTACAATTCGATCCTGTAAAATTCTACGTGCCTTGAGCAATTGCGTTCGTGAAGTAGATTCTTCAATACCCAGCATTTCGGCTATTTCTGAGTGGCTGTAGCCTTCAATAGCATAAAGGTTGAACACTACGCGATACCCGTCGGGCAATTGGGCGATGAGGTTGAGCAATTCCTCTTCATGTAAATCGGCGTACACCGAAGGTTCTAAAATAATGTCGTAGCCTTCATCAATACCGATGGCTTCATCTTTGAAACTTTTTTGTTGGAACTTTTTAAGCGCGGTGTTGACTACAATGCGCCGCACCCAGCCTTCGAAAGAACCTACAAATTGAAATTGATTAATATTATCAAATACTTTGATAAAAGCATCCTGGAGCATATCCTCTGCCTCCATGCGGTGGCGGGCGTAGCGTAAGCATACCGTGAGCATCTTTCCTGCATACCGCTGAAAGACCTCCGCCTGGCATTGCTGATTTTCGCGCAGGCATCCCCTTATCAGGTCTTGCTCACTCACGTGTATAGTGTTTGCTACTGCAATAAAACTCAATTTTCCTTTTCAAATTGCCTTTCAGCTATCGTATTATAGATTCTATTTAATATCTAATGCGAATCAAGGATTATCTTTTACAAAAGATTGATAAACAGTGCTTAAAGATTTGACGAATTTCAAAAAATTAATAAATCTGTCACGGAAGCCACTAAAACAAAGCGTCGCATAACCCGTGACTCACCTAATCTAATAAAATACGAATAAATATCAGTTATAGTTCGATTTGCAACACAATTTAAGCTTTTTCTTTTAATCTTGCACAGAAAAATCTGGAATTATGACTACTAAAGATCGCGCCATCCAAGTTATAAATCAGATGTTTGAATATGATTATTTTAGCCAATGGCTGGGCATCGAACGCTTGGAAGATAACGCTGGAAAAAGCATCTTGCGTATGACAATTCGCCGAGAAATGCTGAATGGCTTCGGTATCGTGCATGGCGGTATTACGTATTCCTTTGCCGATAGTGCGCTTGCTTTTGCTTCCAATTCGCATGGCCGCAAAGCAGTTTCCATCGAAACTTCCATTTCGCATATCGAGTCCTTGCGCGAAGGCGACATTATCACAGCTTACGCCGAGGAAGAAAGCTTGCGTAATAAAATTGCAGTCTATCGCGTGATTGTCAAAAATCAACACGATCAGATAGTGGCATTGTTTAAAGGCACTGTGTATCGCACCAGTAAAGACTGGTAAACCTAATACCAACGCGGAAATTGGAAATTACAAACAAGGCTCCATTACTTTGTAATCAAGGTTTCTTGGCGGAAAAAAATACTAAGACCTTCAGTTCCTCTTCGATATTAAAAAACCGATGGGTTTCGTGGGCCGCCACGAATAAAACGCTGCCTTCTTGTACTTGCACCGTGTCTTTTCCTGCCAGGAACTGCGCCTTGCCGCCCAAGATGTAATAAACTTCGTCCAAGTCATGCACCGGCTGTGGGTCAGGCGCTCCAGCTTGCAAGACGTAAAGTCCTGCCAGAAGCGTTTCCCGATTTAAAAAAGGTAAATAGGCTCTACCAGAAGCAACTCGTTGCTGTTCCAATGCTGCAATATCAAAGGCTTCGAACGTTTTTTCGGGAGTGCTATGCTGGTGATAAAAACCATAAAACCCGGAAACTCCCAGCAGCAAAGCCAGGATGTGAAGAAAGTACTTTTTCATAGCTTATATGTTGATTTTGTTAGAAATACCGTTTGCAAATTTTAGTCTGATTGTAAGCAACCTGACAAAGTTGGCGTATTTTTTTATTTTTTTCCTTTTCAACCAACTTTTTGGGAATTTTTTGGCTCTTTCAATTGTAACTTTTTCAAAAAACTGCGTATTAATTAATAGATATTTTAAAATAGTCGATGGTTAGTTTATATATTTAGCAAATAATTAACATTGAACTTTTAAATTGACTGCAATAAATTTCGTCTAACCATTGTTAAAAATATTGAGGTTCTATTCTAAAGAACGTCGGCTTAAGTTTCATAAACTAGTGAGTGTAAAGTAACAGCCTTTCCGAAAAGGGGAGGCTGTCTTTTTTTGAAAATGCTCTTTGCAAGACAAATTATCTTCTAACATTATCTGTAAATTGCAGTCCTAAAGGGATGGCCATGCCATAAAATCTGCTACCGTATGGAATTTTTACAAGAGACCGACCAGTACCACGTTCATCACCTTGATATCGAAGATACCCCAAAAGGCACGATTAGTGAACAATGGCTGCATATCATTAATAATGGCCTCGGCGAGCCCGTGAGCATCCCAATCATGGTTGCACGAGGCGCTTACGATGGCCCAATACTGGGGCTTACTGCAGCGATTCATGGGAACGAATTGAATGGGATTCCAGTGATTCAGCGTTTGTTTCACGAATTAGATGTAGATCGATTGCATGGCACGGTTGTGGGTGTTTTGGTTACCAACGTTCCTGGCTTGCTTTTGGGGCAACGACAATTCAATGATGGCATAGATTTGAACCGTATTTCACCAGGTAAACCCAATGGCAATGTGAGTGAATTATACATCAACCGTGTGGTGGAGCGGATTCTGAAAAAATTTACTTATTTGATTGATTTGCATACCGCGAGCTTCGGGCGGGTCAATTCCTGGTACATCCGCGCCAACATGACCAAGACGGTTACTTCGCGCATGGCTCGACTACAAAATCCTGAGATTATATTGCACAATCCCGCTAACGACGGCACTTTCAGAGGGACGGCCAGCAGCCTGGATATTCGCTCGATTACACTGGAATTGCGCGATCCGCACGTATTTCAGTTTAGCGTAATTGAAGATGCGCTGGTAGGCATTCGCAATGTGATGTACGATTTCAAAATGCTGGAAGGCTCGATTGTTTGTCCAGTCAAAAACACGATTCTTTGCGACCGATCTTATTGGATTTACACCGATGAGGGCGGCATTCTGGAAGTTTTTCCAAAAGTGATGGCTAAGATTAAAAAAGGAGATAAGATCGCTGAAGTGCGCACTATTTTTGGGAAATTGGTACGAGAATATTTCGCACCGGAAGATGGCATCGTCATTGGCAAAAGTGTGAATCCAGTGAACCAAACCGGCAGTCGTATTTTGCATTTGGGCTTGCATCCTACCGAAATCCCCTGTATTACAGAGGAAGACGAAAATGGTCAATTGACAAATCTCCCATTTAATTTAGTTGGTTAAACCCTTTAGATTTGCTGGATGTTTTTTATCTTTAAAATAAAGAACCTCCATGCGAAACACTGGCTTCCAAGCATTTATAGGGCTGTTATGCGCTACGATTTTACAATCCTGCGCGAGTTTTCAGTTACAATATTCCCCTAATCAAGATTTCCAGGCGAGTCGAGTGCTTGCACCTTCCGGCGAAATTGTTCACACCATTTATCTTATCGGCGATGCAGGCGGCTCACCCGAAGGTGATGTGTCGCCAGCAGTCAAATTATTAGGACAAAAGTTGGAGGATGCTTCCAAAAATACCACGGTTGTTTATTTGGGCGATAATATCTACCCAAATGGCTTAGCGCCAAAAAACTTGGCGAAAGAACGCGCAGAAGATGAGTATAAGCTGAGGGCGCAGCTTGACATTCTCAAAGATTTTCCAGGAAATGTTTTTTTTGTGGCAGGCAATCACGATTGGTACGGCCATGGATTGGAGGGTGTGAAGCGGCAAAAGAAGTTTATTGAACAATATTTGGATAGAGAAGATGTGTTTTTGCCAAAGCCCGGCTGCGGCGATCCCGTAGAAATTGACTTGGAAGAGAATTTGGTATTGGTTTTATTGGATTCTCAGTGGTGGTTGGAAAATTGGAACGGCGAAACCGAGATAAATCAAGGCTGCGAAGTAAAAAGCCGCAAAGATTTTCAGCGTTTTTTTGAAGAAGCGATCAAAGGTAATCGCGATAAAAATATAGTAGTCGCATTGCACCATCCCATGTACACCTACGGCCCGCACGGGGGTAGATACACGCTAAAACATCATATCTTTCCACTAACCAGTGTAAATGAAAAACTTTGGATCCCGATGCCGATCATAGGCTCCATTTTTCCTTTGTACCGCTCCGTTTTGGGCTCTAAGCAAGATGTGGCACATCCTGATTATCAGGCATTAAAATCAACTTTAATCGGTTCTGCTCGCAAAAACGGAAGTTTTATCTTTGCGGCTGGTCATGAGCATACATTGCAATATATCGAACAAGATGATCAGCATTTTATCGTGAGTGGATCGGGTTCTAAAAAATCACCCACTACGCCAGGTGATGGCGCAGAATTTACCTATGGACAAAATGGTTTTTCACAACTCGATTTTTACAAAGATGGCTCGGTTTGGGTTACTTTTTGGACGATTGACGACCCCGAAGGACGCATCGTTTTTCAAAAAGAAATCAAAAAGGCGCTGCCCAGCGCAAATTTTGAAAGGCAACAAAGCTTCCCGGAATACGAACCTAATAAAACAAGTATTCAAACGCCGATCACCACTTACAATTTCCAGCGCGGCGCTTTCTGGCGCTTTCTTTTTGGCGATCACTATCGAAATACTTATAATACGACAATCGAAGCGCCGGTTTTGGATGTTTCTAAATATGAAGGTGGCTTAAAGCCAACAAAAATAGGCGGGGGCTACCAAACAAATTCCTTACGACTGGAAGACAAGAACGAACGCGAATACGCCATCCGCTCGATCGATAAAGATGCCACGCGCACGCTTCCCTATCCTTTCAATGAATCTTTCATTAAAACGATCGTAAAAGATAATTTTAGTGCAGCGCACCCAATGGCAGCAATGGCGGTAGCTCGCTTAGCCGATTCTGTCAATATTTATCATACGGATCCAAAGCTTTTTTATGTACCGAAACAGCCTGGTTTACAAGAGTTTAACGATTTATTTGGCGGTGCGATATATCAATTGGAAAAGCGCCCTTCCGGGGATTGGCGTACGGCAAAAAACTTTGGTTATGCCGACGATATTAAAGGTACTTTGGATGTGATAGAAGAAATGCTTCAGGATAAAGATGTTTTCATCAATCACCGAGCCGTAGTACGAGCGCGTATTTTTGATAATTTGATTGGCGATTGGGATCGGCACGATGACCAATGGCGCTGGGCAGAATTGAAAGACGGCGATCAGAAAATTTATTCCCCCATTCCACGCGACCGCGATCAGGCTTTTTCTAAATACGATGGGGTTTTGGTTGCATTTTTACGACAATTTACAGGCATTAGTAAGCAATTCCGATCTTACGATAAAGAGATCAAAAAAATCAAATGGAGCAATTATAACGCTCGAAATTTTGATCCGACTTTTCTGAATCGCCTGGAATGGCGCGCCTGGGAGCAAGAAGCCCGCTTTTTGCAAAATCAACTGACCGATGAAGTGATCGAACGCGCTTTCCGCGAAGCTTTTCCACCACCCGTGTACGAACAAGATGCTGCGTGGATTATGACGCGCCTCAAGGCTCGACGCGATGATTTGGTCAATATTGCTCGAAGATTATACGAATTTGTTTCTCGCAAAGTGGACGTGACAGGTACCGATGGGCGCGAGCTTTTTGAAGTGGAGCGATTGAATGAGGATAGCACGCTAGTCCGTGTTTTTGACACGAATAAAGATGGAGAGCAAGAGCAGTTGCTCTATGAAAGAATTTTATTGACGAATGAGACCAAGGAAGTCCGGCTCTACGGCTTGGAAGGCGAGGATATTTTCAAAATCACTGGCAAAGTGAGCGATGGCATCTTGGTACGCGCTATTGGCGGCTTGGATGAAGATACTTTTATAGACGAATCGAGGGTGTATTCGTGGGGTAAGAAAAACAAAATTTACGATGCGAAAAATGAAAAAACGACCGTAAATGCTGGCTCCGAGACGAGCAAACATATTACAAACAATCCTGAATTGAATAGTTATAATCGCCGTTCCAATGATTACGAATATAATTATGGTTTCAAATTGCCAATTATCGCTGCGAATCCTGACGATGGACTTTTACTCGGTGGTGTTGCGCAATATATTACTTACGGTTTTAAAAAATCGCCGTATGCTTCCAAACATTTATTTTCATTGAATTACGCATTGGCTACATCAGGAATAAGTTTCAAGTATAATGGAGAGTATATCAATGTATTAGGCAAATGGGACGCGCTGCTGGATGCGCAAGTGAATACACCTTTGTACGCGGTGAACTTTTATTGTTTTGGCAACGATACGCCTGATTATGAAGCACTTTTGGATGATAATGATGATATTGACGAAGACGATTATGTACGCGTTCGGCAAAGGCTGGTGCGCTTAGAGCCTGCACTGATGCGCCGCATCAACAGTGCATTTTCCTGGTCATTTGGGCCTTCATTTGAGTCGATCCGTATCGATAGTACCGAGGGGCGCTTGATTAAAGAATTCACGGATCAATTTGACCCGGAACTTTTTGACGGCCTTGAATTTTTAGGGCTTCATTTCAATATGAACCTGCATAATGTGGACAATCCGGCGTTTCCGACCCGAGGCATCGGCGCAAAATTGGATGTAGGTTGGAAGCATCAATTAGATGATCGGGATAAAAGTTTTCCATATATAAAATCTTCTTTTTCAATTTATAAACAGCTTAATACCAAAGGTAATCTTGTTTTTGCAACACGCGTTGGCGTCTGGCATAATTTTAATAACGATTTTGAATTTTATCAAGGCGCAACTTTGGGCGGCGGCACGACCGAAAACGCCAATTTCCGCGGCTTCCGGCGCGAGCGATTTACCGGCAAATCCGCATTTTACAATAATATCGACCTGCGCTGGAATATGCTCGCTTCCGAAAATCGAACACTCCCATTTTCGCTGGGGCTTTACGGAGGTTTTGATCACGGGCGCGTATGGCTTGACAATGAGGATTCTGACACCTGGCACTACGCGTATGGCGGCGGCTTATTCTTTTCACCCTTTGATATTGCGACTTTGCAATTAGGTTTGTTCCGCAGCGACGATGAAGTGTGGCGATTTGCGTTGAGTGGCGGATTTTTCTTTTGAAATTATTTAATCAGATTTTATAAAAAGGGTTAATATATTTTTTTGTTACATAATAAGCGATGATAGTTATGATTTCGTTTATAATAAAAAGTAAACCAATGCCAATCAATGTTTGATCCAGAAAGCCTTTATTTACCATTAAATATTCAAGCGTACCAAAAATTGGCCCCCATATAATATAAGGAAAAAGAATAAAGTAGAATGCAAACCAAAGCCATCGGTATCGATTCTGAATTGCGCGGTATGCCTTTATTAATGGTGGCAAGCAAATCAACCAAATGATTATAATAACGAGCCAATAGTTTAAATCCGTGTTCCCAAACAAGGATACTGTTGCAATATACTCATCGTTCATCCTGAAAATGGGCGATATCATTCTTTGCAATGGTAATTGCGCAAATATCATGGCAAAACCTAAATGCTTTTGATAATTAGATGCTTCTTTTTGCAATAAATAAGCGCCAATATACATCATAATAAAAGTAAATAAAGGCCCTGAATAAGTCGCATACCAGGATTTCGGGGTGCCTTCGCAAGCAGTTTCAAAATAATTAAAAGATTTATAACCCCAGTCGCCGCAAATAAAATAAGCTGAAAAATGATGTACTAACTCATGAAGAGAAGCATATAACATAATGATGCAATAAAACGCAAGACAATACCTCCAGGTAATTTTTAGCGTAATCATAAACTTAGTAAGCAGTTTAGTTTTTCGATTTGTATTTTTTGTCAGGAAAGATAAGTGTTTTTAGTCAAGGTTGCGTCTGCTCGAATATCTTTATACTTAATAGATATCCTTTTATTATATCTGATTGGATAAGCCTGGAAAATTTAATAAATTACACCGCAAAATCAATATACCGTTAACTGATAAACCAATTTATTATGAACGAAGGCTGGGTTTTAATTTTTTCCGCACCCGCAGAATATCAGGCAAGAATCGCTGACGACGTTTTGAAGCAAAACGGCATTGAAAGCCTCATTGTGAACAAACCCGATTCGATGTTCCCAACTATCGGCGAGGTAGAATTGTACACCCCCGCTGAGAATGCCGAACGCGCATTGGAAGTGCTTCGTGCCAATAATTTATTGGACGAAGAGGAATAAGCGACGCTGCGGCGACATTTTGCATTAGGCATTTGATGCTATTCCAAAAAGTGTACAACCTCCGTCCGATTTGGTTGTTAATGTAATGAACATTACAAAAGGAGGAGATATGAAACTCAACCAACTGACACCCGAAGAGGCGCGCGTCATTCTGCACAAAGGCACGGAGCGCCCTTTCACCGGCGAATTATTAGACAATAAAGCAGAAGGCGTGTACGTATGCCGCCAATGCGACTCCCCGCTGTATCGCTCTGAAGATAAATTTGAGTCTTTCTGCGGCTGGCCGAGTTTTGATGACGAAATCCCTGGCGCGGTGCGGCACGAGCGCGATGCCGATGGCCGTCGCACGGAGATATTGTGCAATACCTGCGGTGGGCATTTGGGACACGTTTTTATGGGTGAACGCTTTACAGCAAAGAATACCCGCCATTGTGTGAACTCTATTTCGATGAAATTCTATCCCATTGAGGAATGGAAGAATCGCCAAGGGCATGGCTAATGCCAAAAATCCAGGAACAAAAATAAGCGAAATCGCATTTTACATTCTACATTTGTACTTTCTCATTCGGGGTGCCTTACTTTTTTATTGACCATTGATTATTTTTCATTGACCAATAATTATAAATAGGTAAATGATAAATGTAAAATGGTAAATGAATCACAGGCTGAGATCATACCCATTGAACCTGCCCGGGTAATGCCAGGAAGGGAAATTGGTTGCTAATTGTTGATTCTTAATTGTTTATCCTTGCAATTATCAATAATCAATCAACAATCATCAATTTTTTCAATGGTTATTTAGTGGAGTAAAACACCGTTCAAACCCCTTGAACAGTGGATTTATTCATGCTTAAATAACAAAGTATCATGAAAAAGACAATTGCGATGGCAGTTGCGCTATTATTTACATTCATTATTCAAGCACAGGCGGTGCTTACCGGAAAAGTGACGAACGACAAAAACGAGCCTTTGATAGGCGCGAATGTAATGATTAAAGGTGATCCACAGACCGTTACAGATAAAGATGGTAAATATGAATTCCATTTGTCGTCAGAAACTGTAAATATTACGGTATTTTACACCGGGTATCAAGTAATAACGCAAGTAGTTGATCTTCAAGATGGTGTAAATGAATTTAATTTTACATTAAAAGAAATTAGCATTCAATTAGATGAACTCATTGTAAAATCTACTCGCGCAGACGCTAAAACGCCCATGACATTTATTAATTTGAATAAAGAAAAATTAGAAAAAATTAATTTGGGGCAAGATGTTCCTTTTTTATTACAATGGACACCCTCTACGGTCGTCACGAGCGACGCGGGCGCGGGCATAGGCTACACGGGCATTTGGATTCGCGGGAGCGACCCGACCAGGATCAACGTCACGATCAACGGCATTCCTTACAATGATGCCGAATCACAAGGCACGTTTTGGGTGAACCTGCCCGATTTTGCTACTTCTACAAACGATATTCAAATCCAGCGCGGCGTGGGCACTTCCACCAATGGCGCGGGCGCTTTCGGCGCAACGATTAATCTGAATACGTCCAAATTACAACCTGACGCTTATGCCAATATGAATGGCTCTTATGGCTCTTTTAATACCTGGAAAGGCAATATGCAATTCGGCACAGGATTATTAAATAATAAATTTACAATCGATGGGCGCTTATCGCAAATCAAATCTGACGGCTGGATTCAGCGGGCTGCTTCCGATTTGAATTCTTATTATATTTCGGGTGCAATGATTAATAATAAAAGCCTGCTGCGACTAAATGTTTTTTCAGGACATGAAACCACTTATCAAGCCTGGAACGGTGTGCCTGCTGCTTATTTAGAAAATGAGGAATTAAGAAATTACAACTCCGCCGGAACAGAAAAAGAAGGCGAACCCTATGATAATGAAGTCGATAATTATCGCCAGACGCATTATCAGTTATTATACAATAATCAAATTACAAATAACTGGAATCTAAACACAGCATTGCACTACACACGCGGTTTGGGCTATTTTGAGCAGTATAAAGCCGAGGAAAGTTTTACAGATTATAATTTTAATCCGATTATAATAAGTAATGATTCTATTACATCCACGAATTTGATTCGACAGCTCTGGCTCGACAATCATTTCTACGGCGCGGTATATGCTTTGAATTATAATAATAATCGATTGGACGCCACGATTGGCGGGGGGTATCATATCTACGAAGGCGAACATTATGGAAAAGTTATCTGGGCACAATTTGCACCCAATGAATTAGGCGATCAATATTATAATAATGATGCCCGAAAAAGTGATTTTAATATTTACACAAAATTTAATTACGCATTTACAACTAAATGGAATGCGTATTTGGATTTGCAATATCGCCAGGTTCATTATACTTTTTTAGGTTTTAATAATGATTTAGAAAATGTGGAGCAGTCGGCAGATTTACATTTCTTTAATCCCAAGGCGGGTATTTTTTTCAAACCCACTAATAATATTGACTTCTACGCTTCTTTTGCGGTGGCGAATCGAGAGCCCAACCGCAACGATTATACAGAATCTACCCCTGACAGTCGCCCGAAGCCAGAACGCTTGTACAATACCGAAATCGGCTACCGCCAGAATTGGGATAAAGCATCGCTGGGTATTAACTTTTATAATATGTACTACCGCGATCAACTGGCGCTCAATGGCCAAATCAATGACGTTGGCGCATTCACGCGCATCAATATTGATCGAAGCTATCGCTTGGGCGTAGAATTGATGGGTAGTTTGCAAATTTTACCTACTTTACAATTGGGTGGCAATGCTACTTTAAGTCGCAATAAAGTGAAGGCATTCACTGAATTTGTGGATGTCTATGATGCTGATTTTAATTGGTTGGAACAACAAGCAATTGCGCGAGAAGATACAGATATATCCTTTTCTCCTAATATCATCGCAGGGTTGGAACTGAGTTGGAGCCCCCTGCAGGGCTTGAGTTTGACGCTTTCCAACAAATACGTTGGCAAGCAATATATTGATAATACTTCTGATGAAATTAATATCATAGATGCCTATACCTTCACCAATGCGCGCCTTGGGTATACCTGGAAGTCAGCATTTGCAAAAGAAATAGCGTTCACGTTATTGATACAAAATATTTTCAATGCTGAATATGAAACCAACGCCTGGTCGTATCGCTACATATATGATGGCGCTACTTCAATAGATCAAGGCTTCTATCCGCAGGCAGGCACTAATTTTTTATTGGGATTGAGCGTAGGATTTTAATTCAAGTCAGAAGGACGAAGTACGATGGAATCAATAAACGCAGACCTCGTACTTCGTCTTTATTAAAAAACAATATCAGCATAATCATCAATCGCTGAGGGCTGCATTTCACTGCCCCGAATACCCATTTTCTGGAGCGGATCATAATCATTCAACTGAAACTGCAAGCCAGTTGCTGCCTCTATCCTGGAAATCGGCACTTGATATGTTTTGAATTGCTCATAACTAAAGCCCCCTCGTTCGGTGATATCTTCGATCAAATCATCCTGCTGCACGATATAACCCGTAGCCGACAATTCGCCATCGGGTTTCACAATAATCAGTATTTTCCAAAACTTACCAGGTATCTGCACTTCTTTAAACTTCCGATCCTTCTCATCAAATACACAACCCGAAAACACCGACACCCGCAGATTATTCTTGCGCGCATTTTTTAAGGCATAGTCTTCCAAGCCTTTCCAGCGCTCGGCATTGCGATTAAAATCCTTGTGTTGTGGCGTCGCATTGGTCAAGTAAAAAGTATCATCATTAGCCGCCAGTGCCTGTTCCACATTCTCTCCCCATAGCACATCCTCCCGTCGCACCATATGCCCCAGGTCGAAATCATTATCTTTGTAAAAAGACTCCGGCAACTGAATGCTCTTAGGAATTCTTTTGTCCAATACCCAATTATCATCACCTATTTCCTTGCGGGTTGGAATCTGATCTTTTAATTTATTATATCGCTCCGCATCAATATTTACCGCCGTATAATAAGGCATTCGGCGTGCCGGATTCACCGCTACGCTAAAATGTCGATAATTCAACAGCGGCGCTTCAGTATCTGCCAATATAGGCAATTCAAGGCTCACCGGCAGAAAGTTAGGGTCAAATCCTTCGAGATCGCCCTCCGAATCAGTCGTTTCATCCTTGTCATTCACCGGCGTTTCCGGGTCGGAAAAAGAAAAAAGCCCTTTCATCCAGCCCCATAGGACGCGCAATATTTTCTTCATGCTTCACCGTTTTATGAACAAATACACAAAGTTAGAGAAAATCAATGAATTAACATACAGTTAACATAAGCAAACCACAAGTTTGCTGCTAAATACAAAAGCATTTTAACTTCAAGGTAGAACTACATAGCCCCAAACACTGTATTTTTGAAGGAGTTGAGTAACCAGAAATAAATACTAAGTTTTATGTATGCTGTATCGCCACGTTGAGAAGCCTATTTATTTGATTGGATAGAATAATTATTAAAGAATAAGATTGATGTGAATCCTTCGGGATAAAATTTTATGAGATAGATGTTACAGTTATTGCGCCTTGTTGTTGGCATCTTGTTCTTATGGAACAATTTATCCACCCACCCTTACAAAAAAGCCCTGTATTTACACGATTGATTCATAAAATTGCCCAATCATATCATGCAATGATACGATAATATAATGCAGATGGACGACGATATAATACAGACGGGCAACAATATAATACAGACGCATGACAATGTAATACAGATGGGCAATGATATAATGCAGACGCATAACAACATAATACAGATGGGCAACGATATAATGCAGACGCCTGTGTATATAATACAGATGGAGATGAATGTAATACAGACGCCCGTGCATATAATGCAGATGCCCGTGCATATAATACTACAAATAGATACTACAGAAAAGAAAATGAAGCAGGTAGAAGTACGAAATCGGAAGTACGAGGTACGAAATATGATTTTATGATCATTTCGTACCTCGTATTGTTCCCTTAGAAATTATGCGTAAAGCCGATGCGGAAGCTAAACGGTGGATTGATATCATTTTCAGGTTGGAGGGTATTGTACAATAACAGGATTTCATAGCCCCAAGTGCCGCCACTATTGTAACCACCGCCTACATAGAAGTTGCTACGCTCACGGCGCAAGGTTTCCAAGCCATCCAAGCCATAAGAAAATACCGCCGCATTGTCAAATTCGTATTCGATATGTGCAAAAATATTGCGGATGATTTTATAACGCGAGAATACACCTGCTGACCAAGACACCGCATCTGCTTTCTCTACATCACCAGAGAAATTAATACGGTAATGCGAGTACAAAAGATTGACGCGCGGCCCTATAGAGAAAGGCTCAAATATTTTATAACCCACCATTGGCGAAAGCCCAAGCTGGAATAAGGATTCATTGCCGCTGGAAGAGAACCCAAGCGCCAAACCACCACCATACCACAAGCGGCTGGCGAATTCACTTTGCCTGCGGTCGTTTTCTCGGCTACGGCTTTGTGCTTGTCCCACGCTTTGAATCAGAGAAATGACTATCAGTAGCAAAAGGCTAATCTTAATTGCTTTTTTCATTCGATTGATATTTTTTTGTAAAAATAAGGTAGATTATTGGAATATTGGAGTGATGAAATATTGGCGTATTGAAATATACTGTATTCCAACATTCCAATATTCCAGCATTCCATATAAAAGTTGTAAACGAACAGACTATCGTTTTGGTGGCTTGGTTTGTTTAAATATGCAACCATGAATGTATTTTATATGACGTTTCGTCTTTTTTTATCGATGCTGTTGCTATTGCAATTGCTTGTATCAATGAAGGCACAGGTAATGTTTAAAGCATATACGGTTGAAAATGTGCATTTTCCTGCCCTTCAAGAAGAATTATCAGATTACCGAGTAATTCATTTGGATAGTTGGGCAATATTGGACTTAGTGCAAAAAACTTCAAATGATGCAGAACTAATATTCTTATTTAATGATAATCAAAACTGGCATATACGATTGCAGGAAGAAGATATTCGCGCACAGAATTATCAGGTGCAAACGCAGAGTGAAAAAGGGGTGCAAAAAATAGCAGGCAATCGAGCAAAAACCTTCGCCGGGCAAGTGCTATCGCCTGAAAAGGGTGCTTGCAGATTGACTTTGGCAGCAGGATTTGTATATGGCGTCTTTGAGATCGGCGAAGAGACTTGGTTCATCGAACCTGCGAAGCGATTTGATCAGGATGCCGGATTCGATGCTTATCTTTTGTATAAAATGGAAGATGTATTGCCCAATCCCGATGGGCATTGCGCGGCGATAGAAATGGAAACGATTCCAATTAAAACCGATCAGCAAAAATCAGCAGGGGAGTGTTATGCAATTGAGATCGCTTTGGCAGCGGACTATCAGATGCTGCAATTATTTGGCAATGTGGAAATGCTTGAAAACTATGTCCTTGGTATTCTAAACAATGTGCATACCAATTATGACGAGGAATTTGAGCATACCATTCGCTTCAAAGCGGTGACATTGTATGTTTCTACTTGTGCGACTTGCGATCCCTGGGCGCCATTGACAGATTACCTGCAATTACTGGCGA
The DNA here is from genome assembly GCA_033761835.1 of Saprospiraceae bacterium. Lineage (GTDB taxonomy): Bacteria > Bacteroidota > Bacteroidia > Chitinophagales > Saprospiraceae > JADJNW01. The sequence goes on along the minus strand of JANRME010000139.1, from coordinate 22,434 downwards.
ATTTCAGGGATTGGAGCAACGGCGGCGGCTTTGAAATGATTTATGATCTTGCAACTTTGTGGACAGGACGAGTACTCGACAATAATATCGGTGGTGGTGGCTATTTTGGGGGGCTTTGCAGTAATCAACGCTATCAGTTATTACGGCGCTATTCAGCAAACGCCGCTTTGATGCGAGCGCTACAAACGCATGAATTGGGGCATAATCTCAATGCCCGACATGATGCTGATGGTTCGCCTTATATTATGGCACCCAGGATTCAGGATGTGCACGAATGGTCTTCTGTTTCTAAAAATACCATCAATACTTATTTTAATAGCGTTGTCAATGCGCAGAATTGTGTCTCGACTTGTGAAAATGCAATTGCGCCTCAGTCCGCTTTTTATGCTATTGCAAATACCGTTTGCGCCCCCAGTACGGTGCAGTTTTTCAACCAATCCTCGACGAATGCGAGTAGTTGGCAATGGTTGTTTCCGGAAGGACTGACTTCATTTGATAAAAATCCGGTGGCGACTTTCACCGTGCCCGGCTCGTATAAAGTACAATTGGTGGCCGCTAATGCAGAAGGATTTGATACCAGCGTAATTTTTATTTCGGTAAAAGGCAAGCCCGATGCGGCTTTCAGCTTTGATCAAGTAGAGAATATGGTCACATTTTCGAATCAATCTATAAATACGCAAACTTATCTTTGGCAATTTGGAGATAATAATAGTAGTACGTTGCAGCATCCAATTCATACCTATGCAAACCCTGGAACGTACAACGTACAATTAATCGCTATGAACGAATGTGGCAGCGATACTTTACAACAAACTATAGCACTCAGCGGTACAGCGCCTTTGGCCAACTTTAACAGCAATATTCAAGAAGGCTGTGCGCCTTTTTCGGTGCAGTTTTCTGATCTCACAAGTGGAAATGCGAGCAAGCGAAACTGGTATTTTCCAAGTGGAAATCCAAATACTTCACAGAATGTCAATCCTTTGGTAAATTATGAGGAACCAGGTCGCTATTCCGTGACTTTGATTGTAGAAAATTTCTGGGGAAAGGACACGCTTACTTTGTCTGATTATATTGAAGTTTTTGCGCAACCCGATGCAAGCTTTGAGTATACGGTGGATGGTCAGGAAGTGATTTTCCAATCGGTTTATGCTTATCCAGATTGGCAGTACGAGTGGCGATTCGGAGATGGCGCGATTTCTAATGAAATGAAGCCAAGCCATTTTTTTGCACATCCTGGCGAATATAGAGTAGAACTGCGTGTCACCAACAATTGCGGGGCAGCTATGAGCAGCAAAACGCTTATGATTGTAACAACATCTACGACCTTGCCCGATTTTTTGAACGTTTTCCGGCTTTCGCCGAATCCGGCATCCTATCAAGTGGAGTTGATTTTACAAGGTCGTCCGCAGAAACATTTGCAAGCTCGATTGGTCAATGCATTAGGTCAGAAATTGAGGCATTGGCAAGTTGACTTTTCATCAGGCGATTACAAAGAAATAGTTGATTGTTCAAAATTGGCAATAGGTGCGTATTGGCTCGAAATCATTGGCTTAGAAGGCACTGTATCTCGTGCTTTCATTTTGCAAAAGCCATAGGCTTGGTTTAATTTTTAACAACGCATCCCAGAATTTTATGCTAATTTTGAGCTTCAAAGTATCAAAACAGACACAATTTACGTTGTAGCCTAAAGCCGAATTCTGCCCTACGAACGTTCGAGTGATTTGCCTATTCCTGGAGATACAAAAAGGCTTCAGAATGAGGAAACTGTTTAATCCCAAAATGATGCATCGAAATTTTTCTTTTAGACTTTAGACAATAGATTTTAGACGGATTCGATTCTAAAGTCAAATATCTAACGCCTCAAAAAAGAGTTTTCTGCATCCCATTGTTATGAGACGATTTTTAATCCTATGGCATATCTTCATCCTTCCCTGGCTGGCACACGCCCAGAACTGCGGAATTGTGGATACCATTCTGATTGGTACCAATCGAACGGTGACTTACAATTTTGAGGTGACGGACGTTGTGAATAATGATCTCGCCGATCCTAATCAAGGTATATGTGGTATTGAAATAGAATTTTTGCACCAGTTTTCTGAGAATATGGAGTTGTGGATCACTTCACCCTCCGGGCAGATGGTGCAACTAATTGGCTCCAACACTTCTGATGCTTTGGCCTTTACGTTTGCAGCTCGATGGGATATTACTTTTGTGCCTTGCTCGGCTACGGCGATTCCTGACAGTGGTTACGTGGCAAAATGGGACAACAATCAACCTCGCAATTTTATTAGCGGAGGGCGCTATACAGGTTCTTATTATCCTTTTGATGGATGTTTGGAAAATTTTGATACCGGCCCGGTCAACGGACAATGGACAATTACGATTCGGAACAACCCTTCGGTGTATCAAGGTGCGGTGGTAGGTTTTCGGCTGCGGCTTTGTGATGAGCGCGGCTTTTTGTGTTGTTTCGCGGACGCAGGAAGTTTAGCATCCTATCCAGATGTGACAAGTTGCGAAGGTAATGATACCTTAGAATTAAATATTCCACCTATTTATAATGGCTTGCCGCCGGACACTACCGAGTACGCTTATACTTACTTGATTAGCCAAAACGACATTCTTTTAGCTTACGATTCCGTGCCGGATTTGCGCGGATTGGTGGCTGGAACGTATCAGGTTTGCGGTTTATCTTATAAAAAAACAGATATTGATAGCTTCCCTTTACCCAATGGTGCACAAACCCTGAGCCAGCTACGGCAGCAATTGAATGGAAACCTCCTGTTATATTGCGGAAAAATCACAAATGATTGTATAAATGTCACCATCACGCCGCAGGGCGATACGACTTTTGTGACGCAAACTATTTGTCAAGGAGAATCTTACACAATTGGAAATCAAACTTTTACGACAACAGGCGAATACGATATAACCATCACCAGCGCGGATGGGTGTAGCAGTACGACACATCTGAGTCTGACCGTACTTGCGTCGGATATAATGAATTTGAACGAAACCCTTTGTATGGGCGATTCGATTAGAATTGGCGATTCGATTTATACAACCAGTGGAATTTATAGAGATACGCTTACTAATATCGATGGTTGCGATAGTATTATCAATTTGAATTTGACGGTGTTGGATAGCATTATCACCAATATTAATGCCAGCATTTGTAGAGGTGGAACTTATACTGTCGGGAATCAAAACTTTACAGTTGCAGGCAGCTACACCATTCCCCTCACATCTGCACTGGGTTGTGATAGCATTGTCAATTTGCGATTAAACGTATTAAATCCAATCGTTAACATTTCCAGTTTTGGCGCTTTGGATTGTTTTAATTCCTCCGTCACTTTGGATGGAAGTGGCTCAACCCCTGCAGGAGTTGCATTTCGATGGCTCAACGCTAATGGAGTTGAAATTGGCAATACCCCGACCGTTAATGTGACGTCACCGGGTACTTATTTTTTGGAAATCTCTCAATCTTCTGATGGCACAATTTGTAGAAGTCAAAATTCTGTAATCGTTACTCAAAATACGCAAAATACAATAGTTGCCGCTATTGCTAATCCAAATTCTTTAAGCTGCACCAATGCTGAAATAACATTGAATGGCAATGGTTCTACGCAAGGTGCGGGTATCATTTATACCTGGAGCGGGCCGGGCATTGTGAGCGGCGGAAATACGCTGATGCCGATAGTGAATCAAGCTGGAACATACCAATTGATCGTGGCAAGTACTAATGGTTTATGCGCGGATACAGCTGTAGTCGCTGTGAATCGAGATGTAAACACGCCGGTCGCATTTGCAGGGAACGGCGATACACTGAATTGTACGAAGTCAAGCGTTACATTGGGCGGAGGCAATACTTCCAGTGGCCCGAATATCCGATATCAATGGCAAACCAACGGCGGCAGCTTTGTTGGTCCGACCAATACACGCACCGTTGTCGTCAATGCACCTGGTGATTATACTTTGATTGTAACCGACAACAATTCTGGTTGTTTTGCAAATGCAGTAACGACAGTGATTCGAGATACGATTGCGCCGATTGCCGATGCTGGAGCCCCAGATACTATCACTTGCGGCCGCCCCGATGCTTTGTTAAACGGAAACAATTCTTCGACCGGGCAAAATTTTCGCTATACCTGGACGACGGTAGCTGGTGCGCTTATTGGCAATGATATTACCGAAACGGTTACCCAATCTGGAAAATATGTGCTACAAGTTGTAAATGTAACCAATGGTTGTTCCGGCCGCGACTCAGTGGATATTGCAATAGAATTGGGCGTACCAACCATCACATTTGGCGAAAGCCAGATCACTTGCGATTCCAATTTTTTGAATTTGCAAGCTTTTGTCAATCCTATAAATGGAACCTATGCTTACGCCTGGAGCGGGCCGGGCATTCAATCATCGCCCAATCAGCCGACCGTGCGCGTGAATATCGCAGGAGATTATATTCTGACAGTCAGGAATTTACAAAATGATTGCATTATAACGGATACGGTTGTTGTCACTGCTCAAAGCTGCGATATTTGTGTGCAAGCAAAAGCTCCTGATACGCTGGATTGCCAAAACACATCGGTGACGCTGCAAGCTACACTTTGCAACCCGATCTGTACCGATTGTACCATTGCCTGGACGACGCTCGATGGTAATTTTGTTTCTGGTACGGATAGCTTGACGCCAATTGTAGATGCGCCTGGAACTTATACGATTACCCTGACTAATAGCTCCAATTTTTCTGTCTCTGCTTCTTTTGTGGTGTTGGAAGATCGAGTTTTACCAGATGTTGATCCTGGCAATGATACGACGATCACTTGCGTTCAAACTTCGGTTGGGATAGGCGGAAACAATACTTCGGCCGGTTCGCAATTTATATACAATTGGACGAGCGCGAATGGTAGTATTGTAATGCCTAATAATGTAGCTAAAACCACTGTTACTCAATCTGATATATATTATATTGAAGTTATAAATACACTTACCGGCTGTCGCGTAATAGACTCGGTCATTGTACGAATTGATACTTTTCCGCCGACTGCCGAGGCTGGCCCTACTGCAGCTTTAACTTGCAATGCTTCACTCGCAACGCTTGATGGCACTGGGTCTTCGATGGGGATAAACTTTACTTATACTTGGACGACTTCGCAAGGAAGCACGATTTCAGGCGTAAATACTTTGATGCCAACCGTTAATGCTGCTGGTACATATTTTCTGATTGTAACAGATACGCTGAATGGCTGTTCGGCAATGGATAGCGTTATCGTCACTTCTGATGACTTGCCTGTGATTCCAGCAATTCTTGATACAGCGTTGAATTGTAACATCGAAAGGGTTGGTTTAAATGGTGCGCTTCCAAATAATGGCAACTTCTCGGCTCGCTGGTGCGAATTGGACAATAATGACAATTTAATTAATTGTAAAGATAGCTTAAGTATAACAGTTTCAACACCAGGTCGTTACCGCTTTGAAGTGACCAATAATGATAATGGCTGCAGCGCTTCCAGGGTGGTGAGCGTTCAAGACAACCGCATTTTACCAATAGTGGATGCCGGGACGAGCGATACTTTGGGTTGTAATCAGCCCGATTTAGTGTTGAATGGAACTTCAAATGGAAATTACACCTACCAATGGACAGCTCGAAACGGCAGTCCGATACAAAATCCGACAACTCTCAAGCCAATTATTTCTTTACCAGATACTTATACATTAGTGGTAACCAACCTTGATAATGGTTGTGTTGGTAAGGATAGCGTCGAAATTTTGGCGAATACAGAAGCGCCGGTCGTTTTTGCTGGATTTGATACCACTTTGAGTTGTACGACTACCAGCATTCGATTGAACCCGCAGGTCATCGGTAATAATTTGCAATACCAATGGACAACTCCCAGCGGTAGTGTAATAGATTCTATCAATCCAACTGTTTCTTCCCCAGGGCTTTATATTTTAAATGTAACCAATATAGTGAGCGGTTGTAGCCAAAGGGACTCTGTGCAGGTGCGCCAAAATGTTGACAAACCAACTGCCAGGATTGCAAATGCCAATAACTTGGCACTCAACTGTACCAACAATATCGTCACTTTGGATGGAAACGGTTCTACTTCGCAAAGCGGCGCAGCGCTTACCTATTCCTGGCGTTCTAACGATGCTACAATTATTGGAAATCCAAATCAAACCATCGTACAAACCAGCACCGGCGGCACATTTGAGCTTATCGTGACCGATACCCAAAACGGTTGCACAGGCATGGCCTCTGCAATTGTTGGTGCGGATTATAAAAAACCAGAAGTGGGTACGCGCGCAGTGATACCGCTTACTTGTGTGCGCAAGGAAACTATTGTTGATGCGAGTATTTCCTCGGCGGGTGGCGATTTTATCGTACGTTGGACTGGACCCAACGGCGCGGTTTTGCCGGATACAGATTTGATGCTAAACGCCAATCAAGCAGGCAATTACGAATTACGCATCACCAGCCTTGTCAATGGTTGTAGCGATTCTATTCAAGTGAATGTGCCGATTGACACCATGCCACCTACCATTATGATTGCGCCGCCTACTTCGCTTGATTGTGAAGTAACGGAAACTCAATTAGTGGCCAGCGCCTCAGGAGGTAGTGGTTATACGTATGCTTGGACGACTCAAAACGGTGAAATTCTTACCGGTCAGAATAGCGCTACCGCTACCGTTGGTAAAAGTGGAAATTATATCATTGCAGTAACGAGGGCCGACAACGGCTGTAGGGGTCAAACAAGTATTGAGGTGAAAGCTATCGAAACCGCGATTGAACAAGTATTTTATACCATTCTCAAACCCAATTGTTTTGAGCGTGGAAGCGCTACGGTGACAATTGATTCGGTACGCGGCGGCGCGGCGCCTTATTTATATTCGGTTTTTGACTCTCCTTTTACCACTCGGAATGTGTTTGAAAACCTTGCTACTGGCACATATAATTTGGCTATTCAGGATCGCAATGGTTGCGAATGGGAATCGCAAGTGACCATTCCTGCACCGGATACGATTCAAGTGGATTTGAGTGAAGATGTAGAAATTGACCTCGGCGACTCAACCGAACTGGTGGCAACCATCATTCCATCTGATTTTATCTCCATTATTTGGAAAAGCGCAGGCGAAGCCGATACGTCTAATTTGCAGCAAAAAATCGTGACTCCTTTGCGTTCTACCACTTACTTTGTAGAAGTCACAGGCACCAATGGTTGCGTGGCCATTGCAAAAGTAACCGTTTTTGTAAATGAAACGATTAATTTATTTGTCCCGAATGTCTTTTCACCCAATGGGGATGGGATTAATGATGTTTTTATGCCTTTTGCCGGTCAGAATATTAAAACCATTAAAATGTTTATGGTTTTTGATCGCTGGGGCGACCGCGTTTATATGGCCGGACCATTTCAACCGAATGACCTCAACTTTGGCTGGGATGGCTCACACAATGGGCAAGCAATGGATCCTGCAGTTTTTGGCTTCTTTGCTGAAGTAGAACTCTCCGATGGACGTGTTGAAATTGTAAAGGGCGATGTAACGCTGGTACGATAGAATTTGATTCCTACAAGTCTTCATTTTAAGGGTGGCAAATATCTAAAAATCAATTATTTCCCTTCAAAATTTTATTTTTTTGAAAAAAGTTTCATTTTCCTGTTAAGGTTTTATGTTTTCGTGCAACTACTTTTTAGAATAAAGAGGAAGAACTAACATTCTACAAACTGGAATAACTTCTAGGCAACTTGAGAACGTCAGAAGCACTTCGTCTGGCGTTTTCTGTTGCTGTTTCGTTCCATCGTGCTATGAGAAAACCCCACTGTTTTTCCATCCTTCTTTTCCTGCGTTTTTAGATGAGGGTTAATAAAAACTGTCGCCCCGATGAATCCGAAACGACAGCACTGTCGGTCTTCGCCGACTTTAATGATTGAACACCCAATTGACCATGATATTATCAGATAATATCAATTCTTCGCGTGTAAATTTATGGCTGCTTCATTTCCAAAATGCTGACTATTATCACCCTCCTGAGTGACTTTTATCAACCCATGCCACCACATTTAACCTCCTATTAACGTTTTTCCACCAATTTTAAGCATTTTTTCACAGGGAGGGTTCGTTATAGCTCCATCTTTAAAGCGAGAAATCTGATTAAAAAAGACAAAAAACAAAAACCATGAAACAACTACGTTTTTTCACAATCACCTTGTTAGCTCTCTTGTTTGTAAGCGTAAGCCTGACGGCGCAAGTACGCATCAACCCGAAAGTTGGGGTAAACGTATCGGCGGTAGATGCGAAGCTGAAAGACATCACTGCGGAAGCGCGCGTCGGTTGGAACGCTGGCCTTGACCTTCGCTTTGGCGAAGGTGCGCTTTACTTCAATCCTGGTGTACATTATTTCAATTACACGGCTCGCCTCATCAAGGATGTGAATGACCCGGATGATGTAGAATTCAAAGATGAAACGACGATCCAAAATCTGAAAGCACCCGTCAATATTGGCTTGCGCCTCACTGGCGAAGGTGGCTTGCTGCAACTTCATGCCAAGGGCGGTGTCACACCGAGCTATGTGCTAAGCGTGAAAGAAAAAGCAGGTTTTGCTTTTGATAAAGATAGTTTGAAGGATTGGACTTTCGGTGCAAATGTTGGTTTGGGCGTAGATGTGCTGTTCCTTACCGTCGATTTGAATTACGAAATCGGTTTGTCCGACTATTTTGAAGGCGCAGAAGGCAAAAATAATATGCTGACCCTGAGCGCTGGAATTAAGTTTTAAGCTGGAGGATGGGGTGATAAGAGAATAGGGTGATTTTTTGAGTATGATCATAAATTCATCCTATTTATCCTATAACCCCTCCCCATTTAATTCTTATCAATCTCCATCACCATTCCTACCGCTGTTTTATCTTTTGCATCGGCGCTAAAAGACACCGTATTACTTGCTTGAAATTGTATTTGTGTAATACGCTGATTTGCAAGGGCGTCTCTCAATTTTCCGGCATAAGTACTTTGGCGACTGGCGGTCATCGCGCGATTCAAAGCATTATAATCCAATTCTTTTTTTGAGACCACAATCGCAATAAAATCTTTATTTCCAATCTCGTCCGGCGTCATCGAATAATCTTTCGGGAATAAGCGCGTACCCGTGATGCCGCAATACGGCGAATGCTTCTCGGTATAAGGGAATAGCACATAGCTTGAGCCATCGGTCTCTTGCCCAAACACATATGTATAACATTCAATCGAATTGGCGATTAGTACTTTGAATTTGCTACCTTTTTGCATTGGCTTCACCGTGCGGAAGGTCATATCATCTTTTTTTGCTAAAGCGATAACACTTTGTTTATCAACATTATACAAGCCAAATTCTACTTGCATTTTATCTGCATCTGCTGCATTAGCGCTTCCCAAAGGTGACAGACCATAAGCCTCTTTTGTAAAATGCTCAAAATCGCGGTAGCGTACCCAGCCAATACCCCGATCACCCCAATCCTCGCCCCAGCTATTCATAATTTGAAAAGCCCCGCCATCCAAATTATCATTATAGCCGATTACACACATGGCATGACCACCGAATCCGCGCATCGAATAATCGCTTTGCGTAGGATACCACATTTTCTGCCCCAGCATTCGACTCATAAAAGAGCCACCAACCATTATACCAATCACTACCGGCGCGCCTTGCGCCAAATTTTGCTTAATTGCCAGTATATCAGGCGCATACTCATCTGCGCCCAGCGTAAGGCGATTGTAACCTTTGATGCGAAACTGTCGCCCCAAATCTACCAATTGGCCATTGGGAGAACGGGAACAATCACGGTCATCGTAGCGAAATTGTTGAAACGGCACCGCACCATTTTCCGACATTGCTTTCATGGCATCCACCATATAAGCGCCCTGGCAACCGTCGAGCGCAATTTGATTGTACAAATACGCAGGGCTAAAAGCTAATTGGTCAGGTGACTGTCCGGTAGCCTTTGATTGTAGAATCGTACGAGCGGCGTAGGCGCTGGCCCAACCCACGCAGGAGCCTTGATTGCCTTGGTGCAATCGGCGCGGCGCATTGGGTAATAATGACACTGATTCTGGTAAGGCATTTCCACTGAAACCATAAGCCAAAGGCTCGAAGACTTGTGCCTGGTCAAATTTTTCTTCACTCAACGAAGCGCCCAGCGAAAACTGATCGGATATACTTTCTTGCGAAAAGCCGCCCAGCATATCCTTGCCACCAAGGAAAAAATACCATACCGCTCCGACGACAAGGATAGGAATGAGTAATTTAGGGCGTTTGAGTAAAAACAGCAGAATCAAAGGCAGGAATTTCAGCAATGGCCCGAGTCCTCCACCGGAAGAGCGGCCGCCGCCCCCACTTTGCTGTTGGGGGTCTTTTTCCATTCTTACAGGCATATCTCAATTGTTTTTTGTTGGTCCTAACGATGGCTCAAATTAGGTAAAAATCAACATTTTGGCCAACACAATTTTGTGCTATCTTTTTAAAAAAACGCTTTTGAATAAAACCCAAGTCCAGAAAGAGGGAGATTTCAACTTGCTAAAAACACGATTTAAAAAGCAGAAACTGGCAGAAATGTCGTGCGTAAAATAATTGTTAACGATTCTACTACTTTTTTATTGGATAAATGCCAGAATTATCATAACTTTGAAAGATTATTTCTATGAAACACAAATTTTCAGCCCATGGACACTTGGAACACTATATTGAAAAAGCGCACCAACGCGCTGGAACAAGCAGTTTTTGTATTGGAGACATTAGCTTATGCCGAGCATATTCCCATTCTCCAGTACCTCACCGAGCACGAGGAAGCTACTTTACTTGACCTGGCGATTGATACCCGTTCTGACGTTTCTTTTATCGAAGAACAACTCGAATCATTAATCCAAACCGGGGTGGTATATGCCGATGCTAATATTTATGGTAGCAAATACCGCATCAATTATCGGCGTATTGTCAATATTAATGCCATTGTGAGGCAATTGGTCAATGAAAAGTAACATCATCATTTTTCGCTATTTACATACCACTTTTTTAGCAAAGCAATGCAGGCTTTTGCTCTGATATCTCTTTTTCTTCCCTCATCTCATCGAAGAAACAGCTTGGTTGGTAGAAATCATAATTTTATCAAATTGTAATTAGCTACAATTTACTTAATTTCCCTATCGTTTTATATTTAATAAATCAAAACTGATTCATATTATGAAGCAATTATTCACTTCAGTAGTATTGCTTTGTGCAGCTACATTTTTATTAGCACAGAGCAAACCAACCTTTAATCCGAATGATATTGACATCCCTTACAAGAAGTATGTACTGGAGAATGGCTTGCGACTTATTGTACACGAAGATCACAAAGCGCCAATAGTAGCTGTGAATGTGTGGTACCATGTGGGGTCCAAGAATGAAAAGCCCGGTAAAAGTGGTTTTGCGCATTTGTTTGAGCATTTGATGTTTAACGGTAGCGAGAATTTTAATGATGATTATTTCAAAGTACTCGAAAAGATTGGCGCGACGGATCTGAACGGTACCACCAATAATGACCGCACGAATTATTTCCAGAATGTACCGCTGGCAGCCCTGGATCAAGTGTTGTTCCTTGAGTCTGACCGCATGGGCCATTTATTGGGGGCAATCGATCAAGCAAAACTCGACGAGCAGCGCGGTGTGGTGCAAAATGAAAAGCGTCAAGGTGAAAACCAGCCTTACGGCAAGCAAGGCGATTTGACGACGAAAGCGATGTTTCCCAAGGGGCATCCTTACTCCTGGACGGTTATTGGCGAAATGGAAGACCTCAATGCCGCTTCGCTGGAGGACGTGCATGAATGGTTCAAATCTTATTACGGCGCAGCTAACGCCGTATTGGTGATTGCTGGTGATGTAAATGCAGAAGAAATATATCAAAAAGTAAAACTGTATTTTGGTGACATCCCATCCGGGCCGGCTTTGTCAAGACCCGATGTAAATATCCCTGTTCGCACTACAGATACCCGCGAAAGCTACCAGGATCGAGTACCCGAGACCCGCATTGTGCAGACCTGGAACACGCCAGAATGGGGCACGCGCGAAGCTGTCATCCTTGATATTGCGACCGATGTTTTGAGCGTAGGTAAAAGTTCGCGTTTGTATAAAAAACTGATTTATGAAGACCAGACCGCCAGTTTGGCGAATGCTTATGTATCGAATAAAGAAATAGCAGGAAATCTTTATGTGCAAGTAAATGTAAAACCTGGACAGGATGTAGCGGTTGTTGAAAAAACGATCAACGAAATCATGTCGGATTTTATCAAAAATGGACCGACCCAGGAAGAACTCGACCGCGCCAAATCTGCTTATTTTGCTAATTTTATTAAAGGATTGGAACGAATTGGCGGCTTTGGTGGCAAATCTGATATTTTGGCCGAGAACGAAGTATATGGCGGCAGCCCTGATTATTACAAAACAATCCTCAAAATGGTGTCTGAAATTACACCGGAGGATATGAAAAAGGTTTGTCAGGAATGGCTTTCCAATGGCAAGCACACATTGGTTTGCACACCTTTCCCTGATTATAAGACAACACCATCCACAGTTGATCGCAGCAAAGGCTTACCGGAATTGGGACAACCAATGGCTGCAAAATTTCCTTCTTTGCAAAAAGCAACTTTGAAAAACGGGATGCAAGTGGTGCTTGCACAACGCGAAGGCGTACCTACAATGGCTATGAATATGGTGTTTAATGCTGGTTCTTCGAGCGATGTGAATGGCAAACCCGGCACGGCTACGCTGGCTATGGGCATGATGGACGAAGGAACAAAAAACAAATCGGCGCTTGAAATCAACGAGGAATTGCAGGTTTTGGGCGCTTCTTTAGGCACGGGGGCAGACTTGGATGCTTCTTATGTCACTATGAACACACTAAAGCCCACGCTTGACGCTAGTCTTGATTTATATGCTGATGTTGTGTTGAATCCGGCATTTCCGAAAGACGAATTTGATCGCCAGAAAAATCAACGGCTTGCTGCTATTCAACGCGAAAAATCAAATCCGGGTGGCATGGCTTTCCGCGTGATGCCCAAGATTCTTTATGGCGAAGGCCACCCATACAGCACGCCGAGTTCGGGCTATGAAAAAAGCGTACAAGAAATGAGCCGCGAAGATTTGGTAAAATATTATAATGATTGGATCAAGCCCAATAATGCTACGCTTGTGGTTGTTGGGGATGTAACGATGGATGAATTATTGCCCAAGCTGGAAAAAAGATTTGGTAGCTGGCAAAAAGGTGCAACACCGAAAAAGGATATTGCCAAAGTAAAGGACGCTGCTTCCATTCAAGGCAAACTTTATTTGATGGATCGCCCTGAATCTCAACAATCTGTGATCGTAGCAGGTCATTTAATCGATCCTTACGGGCAAGTTTCTGAAATCGCCAAAACCACAGCCATTAATGTGCTGGGCGGAGATTTTACTTCTCGAGTAAATATGAACCTGCGTGAAGACAAGCATTGGTCTTATGGCGCTTTTACTTTTGTGAATGAAGCCAAAGGCAACCGCCCATTGATTGCTTATGCACCGGTGCAAACTGATAAAACGAAAGAATCTGTGCAGGAAGTGATGAAAGAACTAAAAGGTTACATCGGAGATAACCCGATAACAAAAGAAGAATTTAACAAAACAACGCAAAACACGATTATGCAATTGCCAGGGCAGTGGGAAACGAATGCCTCTGTATTGGGTGCATTGGTAGATCAGGTAAAATATGGCTTACCTGACGATTATTACAAAACGTACGATAATAAAGTGCGCAACCTCACGCTGGAGGATGTACGTCAAGTGAGCAAAAAAATCGTACGCCCAAGTGAATTGACTTACTTTGTAGTAGGAGATAAGGAAAAAGTCCTGCCGGGCTTGAAAGAACTGGGCTTTAAGGAAATTATTATCGTGGATGCAGATGGCAATCCAATTCAGGACACTAAAAAAGCAAAGCCGTAATTAATTTGTTATTGCAAATTTGTTATTTGATTGTAATAATTATTTGCAATTAAAATAATATTTTAAAAGTAATTTTACAAAAGAGGCTCATAGAATCTTAGGATTTGATGAGCTTCTTTTATATCTCCATGTCTGTAAACCTCTATACCTTTTCCCTGCAAACCTTCTCAACTTTTCAAGCCTCCAATTTTTCAACCCTTCAACTATTTTTCCTAATATTGCTCGTGAAAATCCAATTGCCTAACCAAAAGGCATTGACCATGGATAATTGATCATTTGACTACCGACTTTGAATAACCGATAGTTTATCTTGATTAAAATGGAAATTATCCTGGTACAAATGCTTACTTTTTAATACGCCTATAAAACATGAGAAATCGCGTCATTATTGAAAACCTCAAGCCGGAAATCGACGGCGGTTTATTTTTTATCAAGCGTGTCGTAGGGGAAAAAGTGGACGTGACCGCCGATATTTTCTCGGATGGGCATGATACGCTGCGCGCTTCGCTTTGGTACAAACATGAAAATGAAAAAAAATGGAGCGAAATCTTTATGAAAGACCATCCAAATGATATTTGGACGGCGAGTTTTACAGTCGAGCAAAAGGGTTTTTATACTTACAAAATTGAAGCTTGGGTCGATCATCTGATGACTTGGCACAAGGGTTTTCGCAAAAAATACGAAGACGGGCAGCAAATGAGCGTGGAACTGCAAATTGGTGCTCGCCTGCTCCGCCAAACCGCTAAAGGTTATGCCAAAGCAAAAGCGAAAAATCTGGTTGAAGTAGCTCTTTCTTTGGAAGAAGATACCTACGAACACGCAGTGGATACGGTGCTGAGCAAGGATTTTGCACAATTGGTGCACGACCATCCGATGAAGCAATTTCAAACCGAATACGACAAAAATCTTAGGGTACGTGTCGGGCGTGAAAAGGAATTATTTAGCACCTGGTACGAATTATTCCCGCGCTCGACCAGCGTAGAACCCAATAAACATGGCACTTTCAAGGATGTTGCAAAGCTACTGCCCCGCATTCAGGAAATGGGATTTGATGTATTATATATGCCACCGATTCACCCCATTGGCGAATTAAATCGCAAAGGCAAAAACAATTCGGTGACAGCATTGGACGGTGAACCTGGCTCCCCTTGGGCGATTGGTAGCAAACATGGCGGGCATAAAGATATTCATCCTGAGCTTGGTACACTTAATGATTTTAAAAATCTGATTAAAGAAGCGGCTAAATATGATATTGAAATAGCGATGGATATTGCCTTCCAATGCGCGCCCGACCATCCCTGGATCAAGGAGCATCCCGATTGGTTTCTCTGGCGACCCGATGGCACGATCGCTTATGCTGAAAATCCGCCGAAAAAATACCAGGATATTGTACCCATCAATTTCGAGTCGGACGACTGGGAAAACCTCTGGAATGAACTCAAAAGCGTCCTAATTTACTGGTGCGAGCAAGGCATCAACATTTTCCGAGTGGACAATCCGCATACCAAACCCTTCCGCTTTTGGGAATGGGCGATCACCGAAGTACACAAGCAATTTCCCGATGCGATTTTCTTATCCGAATCCTTTACGCGCCCGAAAGTAATGGCAGAGCTTGCCAAAGGCGGCTTCACGCAAAGTTATACCTATTTCACTTGGCGCACGACGCATAAGGAAATGGAAGAATATTTAATAGAGTTGACTCAGACTGAGTTGCGCGAATTTTTCCGCCCCAATTTCTGGCCCAATACGCCTGATATTCTGCCTTATGAACTCATGGGCGCGGACTCTAATGCTTTTACCCTGCGCTACGCAATGGCGGCGACATTATCGAGCAATTATGGCTTGTACGGCCCTGCTTATGAATTCCTTGAAAATACAGGTAACGACGCTACGGGAAAAGATGAATATTATAATTCGGAGAAATACGAAATCCGTCATTATGATTGGAATGCCCGCAATCGGCTCACCGATTTGTACACTGCTGTGAATCGCATCCGCAAGGAAAATAAGGCATTGCAGACCACCTGGAATATTCATTTCACACGCACTGATAATGAGCAATTAATGAGTTATATAAAATTGACGGATGATGGCAGCAATGTTATTTGGTGTATTGTAAATTTTGATACGAAATTTAAACAGGCGGGTTGGATAGAAGTTCCAAAGAAGCTACTTGGCATCGAAGGCCGCGTCAATCTTAGGGTTACAGACCTTTTGATTAATGAAACTTATTATTGGTTCAACGATTGGAATTATGTAGAATTAAATCCTTCTAAATATCCGATTCATATTTTTAAAGTGGAGAAGAATTAATTTCAGTTTATTAATCCAATATTCCATTACTCCAATATTCCAAATTTCTAAAATATGAATCGTCGTTTACCCGCTGAATGGGAGCCGCAAAGCGCGGTGCAGTTCACTTTTCCGCATAAAAATACAGATTGGGCGGAGGTGTTGGATTTTGTAATCCCCGGTTTTGTGGAAGCCATCGAAGTGGTGAGCCGCTACGAAAAAGTATTAGTGGTTTGTGATAATATCGAAGATGTACAATCGAAATTATTACACGTTAATAGAGAGAACTTAATATTGGTCGAAATCCCTTCCAATGATACCTGGGCACGCGATCACGGCGGTATCACGATTTTTGAAGACGGAAAGCCCGTCCTGCTTGACTTCGTATTCAACGGCTGGGGCTTGAAATTTGCAGCAGATAAAGATAATTTAATAACGCGCCGTTTATTTGATAAAAATATTTTTAAAATCCATGATATTCGGCACGGTGGCATGGTGCTGGAAGGCGGCAGCATCGAATCCGATGGGCAAGGCACTTTATTAACGACAACGCAATGTTTATTATCTCCCAATCGAAATCCGCATTTGAGTAAGGAAGAAATTGAAGCGAAGCTGAAAGATATATTCGGATTAAAACAAATATTATGGTTACATCATGGACATATCATAGGCGATGATACCGATGCACATATTGATACTTTAGCGCGATTTTGTAATAAAAATACGATTGCTTATGTACAATGCACCGATTATGATGACGATCATTATACTTCTTTAAAGAAAATGGAGGAAGAATTACAATCTTTTCGTCAATTGAGCGGTGAACCTTACAAGCTCGTGCCGCTGCCTTTGCCCAGCCCGACGTATCATCCCGAAGATTTACATCGCTTACCAGCTACTTATGCTAACTTCCTGATTATCAATGGCGCAGTGCTAATGCCTTTGAATGACACGCCCGAAGATGAACTGGCTTTGGCGCAATTGCAAAACTGTTTTCCCGATCGAACCGTTATTGGTATTAATTGTAGTGCTTTGACTTTGCAGCATGGTTCTTTACATTGTGTGACCATGCAATATCCGGCTGGAGTGCTTTAAATTAAAGGGTTTTGGCGCATTTCAAAAATGTGCCAAACATAATATGATATATAATTTTTCAACTTGGAATATGAAACCTGCAACTAAAATAAAAATAGGATTAGTCCAGCAAAAATGTGTCGAAGATAAAGCAATCAATATTGCTAAAAGTCTCCAAGGCATCAAAGCTTGCGTGGCGAAAGGCGCGGAATTAGTGGTATTGCAGGAATTGCATGCGGGCATTTACTTTTGCCAGGCAGAAGATACAAAGATGTTTGATCTCGCCGAGCCGATTCCAGGCCCTTCCTATCATATTTTTGCAGAAGCGGCAAAAGAACATCATATTGTATTAATAACTTCCTTATTTGAAAAGCGCGCCCCAGGATTATATCATAATACGGCGGTTGTTTTTGATAAAGATGGCTCGATGGTAGGTAAGTATCGCAAAATGCACATTCCCGATGATCCGGCATATTATGAAAAATTTTACTTTACCCCCGGCGATTTAGGATTCAAACCAGCAGAAACTTCCCTCGGAAAGCTTGGCGTACTCGTTTGCTGGGATCAGTGGTATCCTGAAGGCGCGCGGCTCATGGCGCTGGCAGGCGCGGAAATGCTCATTTACCCGACCGCGATTGGCTGGGAAAGCACGGATGCACAAGAAGAAAAAGACCGTCAATTCGACGCCTGGCAAATCAGTCAGCGCGGACACGCCGTAGCGAATGGCTTACCCGTGATCGCTGTGAACCGCACTGGCTATGAAAAAGATTGGACCGAAGTGACCGGCGGCATTCAATTCTGGGGACAAAGTTTTGTAGCAGGGCCGCAGGGCGAAATTTTATATCAAGCTCCAGTGGATAAAGAAGATTTTGCAGTCATAGAAATTGACAAGCAACGCACCGAAGATGTGCGGCGCATTTGGCCCTTCTTTCGGGATAGAAGGATTGATGCATACGGGGATTTGGTGCGGCGGTATATTGATTATCAATAGCTTGTATAATTTTAACAAGTGTTCGCAAATAGATCAGATATAGAAATGCATTTAAAACCAAGAGACACACCACCGGAAAAAGACTTTCCGCGCGGAGTATTTGGAATGCTTGCAAAAATTCGACGTGCCTTATGAGGAGCAAAACAGGGGTCCACATCATTTAATTCTATATCATAATCCATCAAATCTTCATCCAAAACTCCGTTCCTGTCAAAAACTTATGATGTTTCGTCGTCTTCCTTTAATTTTTTGTCGTCTGCACATGATATTTCGTTGTCAACATATCATTCCTCGTTGTCATTTCTTCATATATCGTCTTCAATAACTAAATAAATGACATTATCATCTGTCTTTTCGACACCGAAAACAGCAATCTTGACCAGGAAAAAGCAGAAGTTGACTTTTCGACATGATATGTAGAGAACAAAAAATGATAGGAAGACGACAAAAAATGATAAATAGAGGACGAAATATCATAAGTTGGCGACCAGGACAAGCGTTATGATGTCGATAAAGCAAATTATGATGAAAAAACTTGTATTTCTTTAAATGATAACCCAATTTATGATAATTATGATACAAATTTAAACGCCGATATTCACTCCTCGTACTTCCTTCGATCGCCGTAGGCTTGTTGCTTGCGCCAAAGCTTCAGCGACGGAGCGCCGCAGGCGATGCGTACTTCCTTCGGTTGCCGAAAACTCGTCGTAGGCGACGCTCACTTTCTCCTTCCAAAACCAGCAAAAAGAGAACCAAAAAAGCGCTATATTTGTAATACACAAGAATAGAGTTCATGCTCACAAAAGAAAAAGTATTAGAAACCGTGCAAGCGTTGCCCGCAGAATTTTCGCTGGACGAACTGGTGGAACGCCTGATTTTGTTGGAAAAGATTCAAACTGGACTCCAACAAGTAGCGGAAGGTAAGACAAAAACAATGCAGGAAGCCAAAGACACCTTACAACAATGGCTCAAGTAAACTGGACGTTTCAGGCATTGGAAGATGTTGCGGCTATTGGAGAATACCACGAGGCTTATTCCGAAAAGTATGCCTCCCACCTCATACAGGCGTTTTTTGCCAAAGCAGAATTATTAGCCTCTTTTCCGATGATGGGACGCGTCGTACCCGAAACCAATATCGCTTCTATTCGAGAATTGGTGGTGAGTAATTATCGCATCATCTACACCGTAGCCGATAAAGAAGAAGTGAATATTCTAACTGTGTGCCATAGCAGCCGACCGCTTACTGATTTTCCGATTCAATAATAAAATCTCGCATCTTCGGTATCGTCCTTCCCATTTCCGACTTCCCACTTCGTACCTCGTACTTCCAACTTTGTACTTCGTACTTCGAAAATGTTATTATTTTAGCTGAAAATATCTAAAACATTCAATAGGCAATATTAAATGATAGAAAGATGAGTTATGAAAAAGCCCTGGAATTAATTGAAAAAGAGAAAGAAAAGAAGACAGGATTGTTAGATTTATCAGATTTAGTTATCAATAAAATACCAGAAGAGCTAACAAAGTTAACACATTTAAAAGGATTATTTTTAAATCCCAAGGGAATTACAGAATATAGTTGTTCGGAATCTCTTGAGAACTTCATTAATTCAGATGATCTATTTTTATATATATAGCTTAGTGAATACTTAGATGCACCTGAAGTTTATCATATTTTTTCAAACATTTTAAAAAAAAGTGCGGACAAAATATGGTATGTTACCACAGATAGTAGTAGAATACCTTCTTTTGGAATAAGAGAAATGAAAAATTTAATAGTTCCTATTTCCATTATCTATCAGGGTAAAAAAGCCATTCTCCGCTACTTCGCAGAAATAGAAAAACAAGGCGCTCAAAAACTCATGGAAGCCAAGCTCCTCATCGTCGGGCAGGGCGGCGCAGGTAAAACTTCCCTTAAAAGAAAATTACATGATGTAAACTCGGAAATGCCGGAGCAGGAAGACACGACACGCGGCATTGATGTAACGCAACTCGATTGCAAAACCAATAGCGACGAAGACTTCCGCCTCAATATTTGGGACTTCGGCGGGCAGAATGTGCAGCATTATGCCCATCAGTTTTTTCTCACGGGGAGTTCGTTGTATGCGCTGGTAACGAATGAGCGCGAGCAGAATCCTAATTTTCAGTATTGGCTCAATATTATTGAGATGCTGGGTGGCAAGAGTCCGGTACTGATTGTGCAGAATGAGATTGCGGGGCATTCCGAGCCGATCAAAAACGCCGCTGCCATTCGGGAGCGCTTTGATAATGTGGTGAATCCTTTTCAGCAGGTGGACTTGTCGAAAGCCGCTACGGACAAGCGTTTCGATCAACTAAAAGAAGAAATCATCCATCAGGCGCTGCGCCTGCCGCATATCGGTAAGGAGTATCCGACCTCGTATGTACGGGTACGCGAGGCATTGGAAAATGAAGCCAAAGCCGGCAAGCATTATATTTCCTGGTCGGCGTACAAAGACCTTTGCACCGCCGTCAATGTAGATAATGCCGATGTGATGCAGGACATTGCCACCACTTTTACTATCCTCGGTGTTTGTTTGCATTTCAAGGATGATATGGTGCTGAAAAAATTTGTTTTCCTCAATCCGAAATGGATTATTGATGCTTTGTTCCAATTGATTTATCACGAAAAAGTGATCGCGCAAAAAGGCAAATTCTCTGAACTGGACGCGGAGGAGATTTGGGCGCATCCCGATTACGAAGGCATGGAGGACAAGCTGATCCGCATCATGGAAAACTTCGAGCTGTGCTACCGCATGAAGGATAGCGACAACTATATCGTGCCGCAGCGCCTGCCCGCCGAGGACGAAAGCTACGGCTGGAACGAGCCCCGCGCCACCAAAGTGCAATACGCCTATAAATTCATGCCCAAGGGCTTGATTACGCGCCTCACTTGTCGCCTGCACGAGAAGATCGAAGGAGAGAACGTCTGGAACGACGCGGTGATTTTCGCTATGCCGAAAGCAAGGGCTTTTGTGCGGGAAGTCTATGCCGAAGAGCGGATCGCCATTGAGGTGAGCGGCGAGAAGCGCGGCGATTTATTAAACCGCATACTGGACGAAGTAGATGATATTCACCGGAAGTCGAATTTTGCGAATTTGCAGGTGGAGAAATTGGTGCCATGCTCTTGTGCGGTGTGCAGCGAAGCCAAAACGCCTCATTTTTTTGATTACGATTACCTTATTGAATTATTGGACGACGGTGAATACGATGAGCGCTGTAAGGAGAGTAAGAAGAAAGTGGATATTCGGGAGGTGTTGTTGAAAACGGGGATTGATTTTAAGAAGCATAGCAGACGATCCTCCTTCGCTGAAGCTTCGGCGGATAAATGGGGGGATTGGGGTGACTTGGAGAGGAGGGGACAAGGAGAGCAGGTGATTTTATTGCAAAAAAAGTTGAATTTTTTGGAGCAAGAATTGATAAAGGAAAACGATGCGGCAAAGCGATTTACTATACAGGAACAAATCGAAGAAATTAAAGCAAGTTTGAGGACAATTCGAGAAGAATAAATTAAGTGGAAGAGCACAGATACTGCGATGGAGCATCCGTGCCCTGTTATTCTACAAGCCAAAGGCCGCTTTTACCTTATCTACGTAGTCCAGCTTTTCCCAGGTGAAGGTTTCGACCTCCATTTCCTTGCGATTGCCGGAGCCATCGGTTAGCAATACTTTTTTGATCTCTGATTTGCGGCCCATGTGCCCATAAGCAGCGGTGTCCGAGTAGATTGGGTTGCGCAATTTCAGGCGCGTTTCGATCGCATAAGGACGCATATCGAAGATTTCGGCTACTTTTTTAGCGATTTCGCCATCGCTCATGCCCACTTTGCCGGTGCCGTAAGTTTGGATATAAATATTGGTCGGTTTGGCTACGCCAATTGCATAAGAAACCTGTACCAACACTTCATCGCAAACGCCAGCAGCTACAAGGTTTTTGGCGATATGACGCGTGGCATAAGCTGCGGAGCGATCCACTTTGGAAGGGTCTTTGCCAGAGAAAGCGCCGCCGCCGTGCGCGCCTTTGCCGCCGTAGGTATCCACGATAATTTTGCGGCCGGTCAAGCCGGTGTCGCCGTGCGGACCGCCGA
>JANRME010000138.1:0-4826 GCA_033761835.1 Saprospiraceae bacterium | reverse complement strand
AATGTAATATTTAAATAAAAATTTTACCAACTAAATAAGTCACCGCGCCGCCGCCGATTTCGGTTCGATCATCTAATAATTTCAAATGCAACGTCCCGCCGCGCGAAGAAAGTTGCCGTGCAGTTAATTCATTCTTATTCAATCGTTTAGCCCAGTAAGGTATCAAAGTAGTATGCGCTGAGCCGGTCACAGGGTCTTCATCAATGCCGCTTTGCGGAAAGAAACAACGCGAAACAAAGTCTACTTCATTGCCGGGTGCCGTAGCAATTAAGCCTCGGCCGCCCAGTTCTGCGACTTTACGAAAATCCGGTTTCAGATTTTCGATTTCTTCCTGTGTTTCAAAAATTGCCATCCAATCTGACCGCCCTTTTAGCACTTCTTGAGGCAGTCGTCCCAATGCTTGTGCAATGTCGAGCAAATTTTGAATAGGCATTAAAGTATCGGTCGGAAAGTTTAAAACATATTGATTATCATGCTTTTGCACAGTGAGTAAGCCACTTTTGGATTGGAATTCAATTTTAGATTTTTTATAATTCAAATGCTCGTATAATACGTGCGCCGTAGCAATAGTGGCGTGTCCGCACAAATTCACCTCCACCGCAGGCGTAAACCATCGCAAGCGAAAGCCATCTTCTTCCGGCACAAAAAAAGCGGTTTCGGCAAGATTATTTTCTTGCGCAATATTTTGCATCAAATCATCGGGAAGCCAACGTTCTAAAGGTAGAACCGCAGCGGGATTGCCTTTGAAACGCTCATTGGTAAATGCATCAATTTGATAAATCGTTAGTTCCATTAATTTGCGGTTTTACTGCTTCCTCAGCCCTTCACCTTCTCAACTCCTCAACTTCTAAGCTATTTGACTACAACAAGATACTTATTTTTCTTCCCGTTTTCTACCATGATATATTTATTATGTAATAAAAACGCAGGATTAATAATAGTTTCAATATTACTTATTTTATCTTTATTAATACTAATGGCATTGCCTTGAATAGCGCGACGGGCTTCGGCTTTAGAAGCGACAATCTCTGTTTGTTCTGACAGTAAGTCAATGACGTTCAAGTTATTAGAAATGATCGATTTTTCAATATTAAAGGTTGGAATTTCATTCGCTACGGTTTCCAATTCCCGTTCGCTGAGGTCGAGCAGGCTTTGTTTATCTGCATTTCTGCCAAAAAGCAATTCCGATACTTTTAAAACCGACTGATACGCTTCTTCCGAATGGATGCGGATGGTCAATTCCTCTGCCAAAATGCGCTTGAGCTCGCGCGGATCGCTGGCGTGTTGGGCCTCCAAGGCCTCGACTTCTGCCTTTGATTTTAAAGTAAAATAGCGCATAAATTTTGGAATATCGGCATCATCAGCGTTGATCCAGAATTGGTAGAATTTATAAGGCGACGTCATCTCCGGGTCGAGCCAAATATTACCTTCGGTCGATTTGCCAAATTTCGTTCCGTCCGCTTTGGTCAGTAGGGGAGTGGTGGCAGCGTAAGCTTTTTCACCTAAATTGCGACGAATAAATTCGGTGCCCGAAGTGATATTGCCCCACTGGTCGGAGCCGCCCATTTGCAAGGTGCAGCCGTGTTTTTGAAATAAGACTTGAAAATCGTAGGCTTGCAATAATTGGTAGCTGAATTCGGTGAACGAAAGCCCAGAATCCAAGCGTTTTTGCACCGATTCTTTTGAGAGCATATAGTTGACTGTCAGCGTTTTACCGACATCGCGCAAGAAGTCCAGTACATTCATTTCCTTGTAAAAGTCAAGATTATTGACCATCTCGGCTTTGTTCGGCCCTTTCTCAAAATCCAGGAATTTCAGGAACTGCTGCTTTTGGAACTCCAGATTCCGATCTAACTCATCGAAGCTTTTCAACTCCCGTTCTTTATCTTTGCCCGAAGGGTCGCCAATACGTCCGGTTGCACCGCCCATTAATACAATCGGCTTATTACCAGAGAGTTGAAATAATTTAAGAATCATAATTTGTACATAATTCCCAATCGTCAGCGAAGGAGCAGTCGGGTCGAAACCGATATAAGCTGTGACCATCCCTTGATTCAGCGCTTCATCCAAGCCGGGCGTCATGTCTTGTAACATATTCCGCCATTCCAATTCTTCCAGAAAGTTCATTATCAGTGATTTGAAGTATAAAATTCAATAGGAAAAACTGCTATTTACAATTTTTAGCGGTGCAAAAATAGAATTTTTCCAATCAACAAAAGCGATAATAAGGGAAGTTCCGCGTTATTCGTGTAAATTTGCCTTTGATGAATTTTGAATACTTTGTGGCGCGTCGGGTTGCGCTGAGCAGTCAAGGCTCGTTTTCCAAACTGATTATCCGTATTGCGATAATAGCAGTAGCACTCAGCGTGGCAGTAATGATCACGACCAATGCGTTGATCGCGGGCTTTAAAAAAGAGATTAGTTCCAAGATTTTTGGCTTCTGGGGACATATTCATATTACCGATACGGATATAAGTACTTCTTTATTAGAGGCTTATCCGATCAAAACGCAACAACCCTTTTACCCGAATCTCGATACGGTTATTAATGTGGAATATATTCAAACCCGCAAATTTTTATGGTGGGAATGGGAAGAATTTGCCAAGACCAAAGGCGGCATTCGGCACATCCAAGTGTTTGCCGTGAAACCAGGCATTATCAAATCAAAATCAGAGATCGAAGGAATTCTACTTAAAGGCGTTGGTAAGGATTTTGATTGGCAATTTATGCAGCGCTATTTAGTAAAGGGGCAAAAGCTAAACTTGCCCGATACAGCGATGTCCTCGGATATTCTGATTTCTCAGCAGACTGCGAATCGTCTGCGCATTGAAGTAGGCGATAGTTTTGTGGTGCATTTTGTACAAAAAGGCGAACAACTCAAGCGACGCTTCACGGTGAGTGGCATTTATAAAACAGGATTAGAAGAATACGATAAAGTTTTTGCATTGGTGGATATTCGCCAAATCCAGCGTTTGCTGGGCTGGCAGGCGGATGAGGTCGGCGGTTTTGAAGTGTTTTTAGATGATATTGATGACCTATCATTAATTACAGATTATATTTATTATGAAAAGCTGCCCAATAATTTATACGCTGAAACCATCCGTGATAAGCTGCGTGAAATCTTTGAATGGCTGGAATTACAAAATATTAATGAAGTTGTAATTTTAGGCTTAATGGTAGTGGTCGCTATTATTAATATGATTACTGCTTTATTAATTTTGATACTCGAACGCACCAATATGATTGGCACGCTTAAAGCTTTGGGTACAACCAATTGGAGCATCCGTCGTATTTTTTTATACCATGCGGCTTATATTGTAATTGTCGGCTTGTTTTGGGGTAATTTTATTGGCATTGGACTCTGCGTATTACAAGATCAATTTGAATTAATTAAACTTTCGGAAGAGAATTATTATTTATCGGTTGCGCCGGTTCAATTGCAATGGTGGAGCATTTTAATAATTAACGCTGGGACTTTATTGGTGACGCTATTGTTCTTGATTGTGCCATCCTATTTAGTAACAAGAATTAGCCCTGTAAAAGCGATTCGATTTAATTGAATTTATTTCTGGCATTGCTCGCAGTAGCCTTAGCGGAGGCGAGTTTCTTGTCGCTTGCGGCTCGTAGTTTGTAAAGATACTGTGGATACAATGGATGCTGTATTTAAAACTTTCTAAACCTCCTCAACCCTCTCAACGCTCTCAACTTCCATGAACTTCAGATTATTTGACATTGTAAAATTATTTCCTATTCGCGGCAAGCGCTTGCTCCGACATTTTATTCACTTCCGATATCATAATTTTTCATTCTGGACACTGGAATTATTATTTCAATTGCTGGAATTACTCGGCATTGGTGATTTTTATGATATTTCTTCTAATATTATTAAATTTTCTTCCCGCCGTTTGAGTGAACGGGAAATCGCTCTGGCGAAATCCATTTTTGGCGAAAGCCTGCCCTACGAGCGTGTACGCATAGATGAAAGCGCCTGGCTGGGGCCGCGACAAGGCAAGTTTTGTTATGTAAGTTTTTACACGATCAATAGCTGGGGAAAAATGTTGGACTCATTATTAATACATGAGTTGACGCATATCTGGCAATATCATTATGTAGGCATTATTTATATTCCAAGAGCCTTGGCAGCGCAGCGTTCGGCTGAGGGTTATAATTATGGCGGTGTAACTGCGTTGCGTGAAGCTATTAAAAATAATAAAAAATTATTAGATTTTAATTATGAACAACAAGCCGATATTATAGAAGATTATTTTCGTTTATTGATAGGACTTCGGCCATCATGGGGATCTGCCACTCATAATGATTTAATCATTTATGCGCATTTTGCAAAACAACTTGATATTAAACATTGACTATCGACTATTTACTATCGACTATTGACCATCGACTATTGACCATCGACTATTATCCAGAATAATTATGTAAGTTTGCGCCGATTTTGCGTTTGATGGAAAACTCGAAACCAATGGTCAAATACTACGCCAAAGAAGATGGACGCTTGCGCGAACTCGATAGCGTGGAAAACGCCAGTTGGGTATCCATTCTCCCGCCCTTCACGCCGGAGGAGTTGGAAGAGATTGCCCAGCAATTTGAGGTTTCGTTGGATTTTCTGACCGATTCGCTTGATACCGAGGAGCGCCCGCGCTACGAACGCGAAGAAGACGCTCGTTTTATTCTGGTGAGCACGCCTATTCTTAATGAAGCTGAGGAAGATAGCGATACGATCTATGTCACGATTCCCATTGGCATTATCTTGATTCCCGGTTTTGTGATCACGATTTCATCTTTGGAAAACCCAGTATTACAGCTCT
>JANRME010000137.1:0-17713 GCA_033761835.1 Saprospiraceae bacterium | reverse complement strand
TACGCCATTCAATTTGCTCATTTCACTGGGCATCATGTTAATCTTTCATCCAAATTGGAATAAAAGCATTATTTACTTTTTATTTACCGTTTATTTAGTTGGTTTTGGCGCGGAACTGTTTGGTGTGCAGACGGGTTTATTATTTGGAAATTATGAATACGGTCGCATTCTGGGCATTAAAATCTGGGATACACCGCTGATAATCGGTGTTAATTGGGTCATTCTCACTTATGCTGCGGGCGTTATTTTCAACACGCTCCTACCCTATCAACACTGGATTTTGCGCTCTATTTTAGCAGCATTATTAATGGTTGGTTTGGATATATTAATCGAGCCCGTAGCGATGGATTTAGGGTTTTGGTCTTGGGAACATGATATCGTACCTTTACAAAATTATATGGGTTGGTTCTTGGTAGCACTGCCTTTATTATGTATTTTTAATATTACACAAAAAGATGTGCAGAACAAAGTGGCGATCGTATTGTTTATCTTACAAATTATTTTCTTTTTGGCTTTAAATATCCTGTAAAACAAGCAGTTATAAAAATGAACATCTTTCTTTATATCGTTATTACATTGGCTACTGTCGGATTTATGGAATTCGTAGCTTGGGCTGCGCATAAATACCTGATGCATGGTTGGTTATGGATTTGGCACGAAGACCATCATAAACCACATCATGAAAAGCATGGTTTTTTTGAAAAAAATGATTTGTTTTTCCTGGTATTTGCTATTCCAAGCGCGATTTCTTACATCGTGGGTAGCGCTGTACCTGGCTATTTTTGGTTATTTTTTGTAGGCGTAGGTATTTCTATTTACGGACTTATTTACTTCTTAATACATGATGTTTATATTCATCGCCGATTTAATTGGTTCAAACAATTGGACAGTAAATACTCTCGTGCCATCCTGCGCGCGCACGGGACACACCATGCCAAGCATACCAAAGAAGATGGGGAATCTTTTGGTTTATTGATTGTCAATCCTAAATATTTTAAGAAGCGTAGCGAATGGAAGAAAGTTGAAGGGTTGAAAAGTTGAAAGGTTGATTGTAATTTTGTATCAGAAATCAACATTTAAACCAAAAAAATTGGAAAGCAAACTATTAGACCGCGCCGGGCAACTGTTCAGAACCGAAATGCCAGTAGCCAATTCACTCGATGGCTATATCGCTGCTATTTTGCCTAAAATACGCCCTTGGAGTGAGGATTTGCGGGAAACCCAATTTTTTCTAAAACGCCCCTGGCTGGAAATAAGGGATGACGACAGTTTCCACGATATTGTTATACATATTTTTGAAGAGGAATTTCATTATTACAAATCGGTGAATGGAAATGTCAGCGGCGGTAGATGGCGACTTGTGCCTGGCAATAAGTTAATGATTCTCAGCGAAGACGACGATGATTCTTTGGATTATGCAGGAGAATTGTTTGATCTTGCTTTTCTGGATGGTCAGTTTTTTATATTGAAAAAAAGCGGACAAAGCACTTATCGTTTCTTGGTGGTAGAGGGCCTTGGTTTCAAACTAAAAGATCGTTGGCTGGATTTAGTAGAAATACTGTTCAAAAAATCACAAAGTAATATCAGTTTCTATATTTTGATTGCAATAGCGATCGTGCTGGCATTGGCGATCCTGCTCGTTTTGCGATAATTTTAAATCAACTTTTTCCATTTTACACTTTTTTTTGAATTGAATTTCCTTATCTTTGCATTCCGTTTCAAAACACGAGTATTATGCCAAAGATGAAGACGCACTCCAGTGCAAAGAAACGCTTCAAAGTGACCGGCTCTGGTAAGATCAAGTACCGCCATGCCAACACTTCGCACTTGTTGCGCAATCGCACCAAAAAACGTAAGCGCCACCTGGCTCAGGATGCTTTCGTGGATGGGGCCGATCTGAAGCGTGTCAAAAATTTGTTGAATCTGTAATTTTTTTTAACGAGAATACAGGATCAAAGCGTTCAAAAGCCTTAAGGCTCAAGTCTTTAAGCCTAATTCGAACCCCTGTATTGCACTAAAAACGATGTAATAATGCCAAGATCAGTAAATCACGTGGCGTCCAAAAGAAGACGCAAGAAGATTTTGAAAGCTGCAAGAGGTTATTTTGGTGCGCGTAAAAATGTACTGACGGTAGCCAAAAACGCAGTAGATCGCGCGATGCGCTATGCTTATGAGCACCGTAAGCTGAAAAAACGAGCTTTCCGCCAACTTTGGATCGCCAGAATTAACGCGGCTTCCAGAATGCACGGTGTGTCTTATTCCAAATTAATGCACCAATTAAAGCAGCAGGATATTCAACTCAACCGCAAGGTTTTAGCGGATCTAGCGATGAACCATCCAGAAACCTTTGAAGCGGTGGTGAAACACGCCCAATAGTTCAAATCGAAAATATACACTTGAAAACCGAGGGAAATGGCGCAAGCTGTTTCCCTTTTTTATTTACCTTGATTCATAAGGACCAAACTCCGTGATGACTTCTCTTTTTTCCGATTCGTCATTCAAAATGAAGACTTTATACTTTAAACCTTTTTCATACACCCGAATCACCACGTGCCCGTGCCGACTTTTGTAAGAATTGGCAATTTTTTCGCCAATCACTAACTCATTGGATTCCAGCATGTCCGTTGCAAATAAATCGCGCTCGCCTGGATACATCGAGGTAGTTGTAATGCGCCGCAACACTTCCTCCCCCGGATGGTCGGAAGACCAAAGCTGCTGCACCCACACGCGCGGACGCAGGGTGCGCACGTAATACGCGCTCTGCGAATCGCGATTGCCATGATGATTCAGTGTCGCCACATCCACCGCACCTACCACCGGCGCAATATTTGCTTCTACACTGTTAAAATCGGCTTCGCCCCAACCATTTACACCGCTGATGTCGCCGCCAGTGAAGTAATCAAATTTGCCATAACTAATTTTAATACAGGTACTTAGCGGATTTTCACCGGGATATTGACCTGCTTTAAACAACTCCAGTGTTTCTCCATCTTTGAATCCCGTCCAAACCCGACCATTCACGGAGATGTTGCGTACCTGAAAATCAGGATAGTTTTTAGGATTTTTTAAAAGTGTAATTTGCTGATTAGAGCCAGATTGTAATACTTCATTTTTCAATCCGCTATTTTGTTGATGATAGGCGATAAATTTCCAATACTCCTGCAGCGTTTGCACAATATGATATTCGTCGCGGGCGGCTCGCTCCTGAAAACCTTTGTTTTTTAAATCAGTCGGAAAGTCAAACCCTCTGTCAATCAAGGTTTTAATCGGAATCTGATCGCCCACTTCCATAATGCCGGTCAGTTTATAAGCACCATTTTTAGCCGTTGGACGCGTTTCATCCCATTCTCCAAAATGATCGTCGTGATAATGTGTAATCATCGCATAATCAAGCACCTGTGGGCGATTTGCTGGTGCAAACTGACGAATGTAATCTGCAATCCAGGCACCGGTAGAGCGAGATGCATTGGGTTTGCGCGAGCTGTTGCGCGGCGAAAGCGTGCGCGGGTGTGTGTCGGAAATATCGCCGGCGTCAATCAGCATCGTCGTTCCGTCAGGAAAAACTAAATAAGCCGCATTGCCGCGCCCCGTGCTGATGTGGTGAATGTCAAAAAATCCTTCCTGCCAGGGCGGCAATTGGGTCGTATTTTGAGCAGACAGGTCAACCGCAAAATGTAAAATAAGAAATGTAAAATATAAAATTTTCAATCGAAACATGATATTACTTTTTTAAAGCGGATGTAATAACAGCCCCTACTTCTTTCGTATTTTTATAATCCAAGCCCAACAAAGTCGCCGCCGTTTTTGCCACTTGATTTTGATACAATTGCCCGGCAGTTGTCACTTCGCCCAGCGCTGGCGTGTCTGGTCCGAGCACAGCCATCCAGATTTGGTCGGAATCTACGATTTCCCGACCATGATGCTGCCAGTTTTCAATCGGCAGCGTGCCTCTGCCATGATCAGTGGTAATAATAAAAGTGGTTTTATCTTTGTAAAATGAATGATTTTGCAAAAAATTCCACAAATCTGCAATAAAAGCGTCGGTCTGGTGCGCCGATTTGATATAATCATCATAAACGCCATCATGTGCAAAATCATCCGTTTCACCGTAGGAAATGTACAATAGACGCGGTTTATTTTTTTGAATATATTCTTTGGCAAAATGATGGGTGAACGCATCAAACCGCACCGACGACCATTCTTCCGGGATTTGATTTTGCAATTCGTATAACAATTTTTCTTTCTCCGTTAATTTGGCATTTTTCGGCTGCTCAAAACCCGCATTAACCGGAATTTTACTGCGTTCGGTGTTGATAATGAACGGAAAAACATCCCAAGAGCCAAAAGCTGCTACTTTGCCCTGGAAGCCTTTTTGCTGATTGACAAACTCTAAAACGGTTTGATTTTCGTTGTTGATTTTATTGTTAGAACGGATGCCCGGATCGGCAAAGCCGGTCAAAATTTCATTATAACCCGGATACGAAAACCACATTTCGTTTGTCACATTTACCAGATTGCCCTTCCAGCGATTGCCGTACAATTGTCCTTGCTTTGCAATGGTATTCCAGAAAAATGGCATGAGGGTTTTTCTGCGTTCTTCCGGGCTTGATTTCCAATACGTTGCAATTAATTCTTCGGTTTCAGGAGAAAATTTGGTAAAAGTATCATTGTGAATCAGCGCCGAATCTACGCCGCCAAATAATTCTTGCCAACGTAAACCATCGAAGGTGATAATCACTACATTTTGGGTTTTTAACTTGCCCGATTGCGCCGCAGCATAAAAATTAAATCCGATTAAAAATGTAAGAAAAAGTATAACTCTTGTCATAATTTTTAAATTTAGAATGTAATAAAACTGTATAATATAAAATTACCCGCTATGTGGGGCAAGCTTTATATAGATTATTTTTTAACACAATAGACACATAGTTTTATTTGATAACAAACTATAATTCAGCCTTCTATGTGCCTATGTGTTTAAAAAATACACCTAGGACTCCGCAGAGCGGAGTAAAACTAACTAGCACTAATAAAAATGGTTTTTCGTTTTGTTTTTATAACAATTCCAATGCTTCTTTTAATGTCTGTATAATAAAATCGGCTTCGTCTTTTGTAATAATCAAAGCAGGCTGAATGGTGATGACATTGCCGTCAATCAATTTGAACGATAAGCCTTTTCGCAAAGCGTGAAATAAAATTTGGTTAGCTTCGTCAAAAGCACGTTCTTTCGTTTTCCGATCTTTCACCAAATCCACCGAAATATGCAAACCTTGTCCTTCCACGTGTCCGATAATTGGATACAAATCTTTCAATTCCAATAATTTATCCAATAAATACGCACCCAATTGTGCGGAATTTTCTACCAAATGATGTTGTTCCAGATACTCCAAAGTTGCCAATCCAGCACTTGCCGTCAACGGATTTTTCTCATGTGTAAAATGCCCAATAGAGCGATGTTGCAACACATTGTATTCCTCTCTGGTCATAATGCCTGCCAGCGGCACCACGCCGCCACCCAGCGATTTTCCTAGCACCACCACGTCTGGCGTGAGGTAATGTTCGCAAGCAAAAAGTTTACCCGTTCTACCTAATCCACACACCACCTCATCAAAAATCAACAACGCATCGTGTTTTTTACAAATATTCCAAATGCGCTCCCAATAATATTTGGTGGGCACCACTGGCGTAGAGGTAATCGTCGTGCCAATGATTGCCGCAATGTCAGGATGACGCAATAAAATGGTTTCAATCTGTCGAATGTATTGATTATCAATCGCTTCTTTATCTTCCAAGCCCCAAGGATTCCGATAATAATTAGGGGATTCCACTTGAAATGTACCTGGCACCATCGGTCCGTTCCCTCCCATAAAATGCTCGACCGCGCCAACACTCGCCGACTGAAAAGTAGTGCCGTGATAATCATCCCAAAAAGAAATGGCTTTCCATTTTCCAGTGATTTGCTTCGCCAAAATCAGCGCCATTTCTACCGCCGAAGTACCGCCCGGACAGAGTAAAACCCGCGTCAGTTCTGGCGGAGCCATTTCCACTAGCTTTTTTGCAAAATGGATAACCGGCAAATTCGTGTAACGCCGAGGCGTAAATGCTAAACTTTCGTCCAACTGTCGCTTCACCGCTTCGATCACATGCGGATTGCTAAAACCAATGTTATGCACGCTGTTGCCGTGCAAATCCAGGTATTTATTGCCTTCCAGGTCGTAAATGTAAGCGCCTTCGGTTTTGCTCAGCACGTTCATCACGGGCGTTGATAATGCCTGATGGAAAAAGTATTTCGCATCTTCGGCGAGCCAAAATTTTGTTTCGTCGCTCAGTTCCTGTCGGAAGTTTTGGTGATTGACGGTGGCGTTGGAGTCGCCTTGCTGGACGTAGGTTTTAGGAAACATTGGTTATTCAGAAATTGAGAAATTAGAAAATTTTGCTGTGTATTAAAAAAGGGAAGCGATGCGGCTGGGCACCACTTCCCTTTGTGAAAGCAAGCATAGAAAGTCCTTCTACGCTCTACCCTTATCCTTCTACCAAAAAATTATTTCAAATGCCACATTTTAGTGTTCAAATCATCTGGACCTTGACGATCAACCGCAGCCTGACGGTTTTGTCCGTTCAAACCCTGCTCTACGATAGGATAACGGAAACGCACTGGTACGAGGTTATTGTTTTGGTTACTCGGGCCAGGAATGATGGTCGGGATACCCGTACGACGCCAGTCGAACCAAGCTTCCAAACCCTGATAATAAAATGCAATCCACTTCTGCGTACCAATTTTCACCAATTTCTCTTGTGAAGTACCTGTATAAGCTACATCAGTTTGATTCAAGTAGGTATCCGTTGCAGTCAAACCGTAAAATTCAAAAGAAGCTTTGATGCCTTCTTGGTAGAATTTACCAGCATCCCCATTGATTAATGCTTTTTCAGCAGCTTCAGCCAGCAAAAACTGCAATTCTGCATTGGTCATAATCACCCCTTTTGCAATGCTCAAGCCCTTTGAGCTTACTGCCTGCTCAAAGTAAATCTCGCCGATACGCGATTGGAACTGTGGACCGCCGTTGTATTGGAGGGCGTCCACATCGTTCAGACCATTCGGCAAACCTGCATAAACTGGATTTGGCTTACCTTCTGTTTCCGGCGTAGGACGGAAGAAAATTGGTAAACGTGGATCACTTAAAGCTTGTAGTTTGTCCAACAAAGTCTTACTCGCGCGGAATTCGTTGAAAGAACCGATACGGTTAGTATGGTTCGGGAATTGATCAGGTGCAGCGGCAAGGTAAGTATAAACTGCGTTATCGCCATTGCTTGTAAAAATAGGCGTTTTGATCGGATCACCTACAATAGCCGCAATGTCAGCACCTACGTTACGCTTCTTGGAAATACGCATCAGCGCCCGAATACGCAGCGAGTTAGCCAATTTTTTCCATTTTGTAACATCGCCGTTGTAGATTACATCGCCTTGTACGATTTCGCCGGTAGAACCCAATAATTCGCTTGCCAGCTTCAGGTCACTCAAAATACCATTGTAGATGGATTCCTGGGTATCGTATTTCGGATAGATAAAGCCATCCTTGCCTTTAGCTGCCTCAGAGTAAGGTACATCGCCGTAGCAATCGGTAGCCAGTGAAAACATCCAAGACTTCATAACCAATGCAATACCTTTGTAGTTGTTCTGTCCTAATGCTTCACTTTGTGCAAGGATGTTATTTACATCGCGCATATTGTCATATACGTTGTTCCAGATAGAGTTCAATTCACCCCAAAGATAGCGGTCTTCGTTTACGAATTGGTTCTTCGCAGTGTGCTGGATAACAACATTACCAATACCCCAAGCTTCGCCAATTACCGAATTGATCATATCGCGTTGAATCTGTGGTAACAATAAAGCAGCGCTTACCTCCGTAGGAGAGTTCGGGTTGACATTTATTTCTTCAAACTTATCGGTGCAAGCAGCTACCGCAAAGATTAAAGCGATAAATAGAGTGGATTTGAAAAATATATTTTTCATAATTATTTTTTGAATTTAAGCTGCAAGCCGCCAGCTACAAGCGACAAGAAAAATTGGCACGTCCGTCTTGCTGTTTGCAGCTTCTTGCCTGCGGCAAATTATTTAGAATTTAAAATTCAAGTTAAAGCCCCAGCTACGTGTAGAAGGCAATGCTACCGATTCAACACCTGGAATGATCGTACCACCAGAAGTAGAAGCTGTTTCAGGATCAACATGAGGTACATCCGACCACAAAGCCAAGTTTCTACCTACGAATGACAAGCTAATGTCACGTACTGGCATCTTGCCCAACCACTTGTTAGGAATGGTATAAGCCAGGCGTACTTCGCGCAATTTCGCAAAGGAGGCATCATAGATCACACCTTCTACTAGGCCACGACCCAGTGTGTAAGAAGTATGCCATTCGCGTGCGCTCAACTTTACAGTGTTCGGGCTGAAAGACTTATCTCCGTTTTGTACCACGCCTTCACCAATTACGCCATTACCAGCCACGCTCAAGTCATAGCCATTGGCACGGCCTTCCAGTGTTTCAATGATCTGACCACCTTCACGACCTACGGTTTGCGTATGGGAATAAATTTTACCACCTTGACGAATATCAAATAATACATTCAAAGACAAGCCTTTGAAAGAGAACGTGTTGTTGATACCCAACAAGAAATCCGGATTGTAATTACCCAGTTTAATACGACTAGAAGTAGCAATTGGTTTACCTGCATTGTTGAATACAATCTGGCCTACATACTGACCAGTTGGGTCGTAATATTTGTCATTAGGGTTATTGCTCACGCGTGCATAACCAATACCATACATATCACCCATTTGCTGGCCTACACGAGCCTGTACCTGAATATAGCGATCTGCCATAACATATTCTGTTACTTCTTGGCCGGTGATTGGGTCTTCAAACAATTCCAATACCTTACTGCGGTTGCGAGAGAAGTTAAAATTCATATCCCACTGTAAACCATTGCTCAATTGTACCGGAACGAGGTTCAATGCTAATTCCACGCCGCTGTTTTCAATCAAACCGGCGTTTACAATACGTTGGCTATAGCCAGAAGTAATTGAAATTGCTTGTGGCAAGATTTGGTTTTCAGAACGTGTGCGGTAGTAAGTTGCATCAATACCAACGCGATTATTGAAGAAGCGAACGTCCACACCTGCTTCCAAAGCAGTACTGATTTCAGGCTTTAGTTCAGCATTTGCCAACTGGCTGCTTTCAGTATAAGCTGGCTGCCCTTTTACAGCTGTCTGTGAGTTGTAAACGTTGAACAAACGGAATGGGTCTGTATCGTTACCGATTTGCGCCAAGCTTGCTCTTACTTTCAAGAAAGAAAGTGGGCTATTCGCGCCAATTTGCATGAGCTCACTCAATACAGCACTTACACTTGTAGAATAGTAGAAATAACTCCAGTTATCCGCCGGAAGTGTGGAAGACCAGTCGTTACGACCTGCCACATCCAAGTACAAGAAATTGCGAAAGCCCAATTGAGCTGTACCGTAAGCACTGTTTACACGCTTTTCGGAGCGGAAAGCACTTGCCTGCAGAGCAATAGCAGAGTTGCCCAAAGCATATACGCCGGGAACTGCCAATTCAGGTGCAAGTACATCGGATTGTTTGATAGTTTCTTTACGCAAGTTGCCCCCCACAGAAGCACCCAAGGTAAAATCGGTTGACAATTGTTTATCGTAACTCAACAAAAGATCGAGATTCGTTTCTTGTACTTCCAAGTTTTCTTCACGGTAAGCACCGCGTAAGAAACGCTGGGTAGAATAAGCTCTTCTGCGGTCACGGAATTCGTCATTCACATCTGTTGCACCGCGTACCATCAAACTCAAGTTGTCGTTGAACTGGTAAGCCAAAGAAGCATAACCATACATACGATTGAGCGCCTGACCATTGGTGTTTTCATATACTCCGAAATATGGGTTATCGTGGTAGTTGTAGTTGAAGTTGAATTGGTTCAAACCAACCCGACCTGGCTGCCAGTAATCGCGCAAAGAGTTGATATTGATGCCGCGACCAAACCAGCAATTGAACAAGTACATAATGTTTTCAGTACCATAGCTCAAGTTTGGGCGGTTGCCGCTTTCGCTGTTCAAGTAGTTGATAACCGTACGAGCCGTTAATTTATCCGACAGTTTATAGCTACCAGAGAAAGCAATGGTATTTCTTTCCAAATCAGTGTTTGGCACAATACCTGTCTGATCTAACCAAGTGTATGATAAGCGGAAATCACCTTTTTCATTGCTTCCCGTTACAGCAAAGTTATGGGATTGCAATACGCCCGTTTCAAAGAAGTCTTTTACGTTGTCTGGCTGTGCGATCCAAGGCGTTGGTGTGATTTCGCCACGTGCAGCCAACTGTGCAGAGAGATTCACAGGGCCGATTCGAGTGAAAACGTTACCTACATCAGCGCCACGGAAACCGTTAGATGTAGTGCCATCAAATTGCTTAATCAATTGACCTTCAAATTTTGGGCCCCAGTTTTCATCTACACCGTCTGCTATACCACCACCGTTACCGTCTTTGAATTCAAACTGACCACCTAAGCCTTGCCCATATACATTCTGATATTCCGGCAATACCAGCGGATTTTCGAACATCACGGTTGAGTTTACAGAAATGCCAATACCTTTTGTATTCTTACCGCTTTTCGTTGTAATCAAAATTACACCGTTTGCACCGCGTGAACCATATAGAGCCGTTGCTCCACCACCTTTCAATACAGTGACAGATTCAATGTCGTCGGGGTTTACAAAGCCAGCGCCATTTCCGTAATCCACATCCTGGTAGCTACGACCGGAGTTACCAGAGAAACCATTAGAAATAGGTACACCATCAATTACAAATAAAGGCTGATTCGCGTTGATGTTCAAAGAGCGCTCCCCACGAATGGTTACACGCGCCGAACCACCGATACCCGATGGGTTACCTACTACCTGCACGCCTGCCACCTTACCTGCCAGGTTGTTAATCAGGTTTGCATCTTTTGCTTTGTCCAAATTGTCACCACCTATTTCCTGGATAGCGTAGCCCAAGGATTTTTTCTCTCGGCTGATACCAAGCGCTGTAACGGTAATTTCATCCAATCCAATTGCAGCTGTTTCCAGGCTTACATTCAAGTTAGTTTGGCCGTTCACTGCTACTTCGGTGGTTCTGAAACCAACAAAAGTGAATACAAGGGTATTTTCACCTTGAGCAAGTTCGACAGCATAATTACCATCCAAATCAGATACGGTACCTTTAGAAGTGCCTTTCACGATGATACTTACGCCGATCAATGGTTCGTTGGACTCTGCGTCCGTAACTGTACCTTTTACAGTAGTTTGAGAAAAGAGTGAGAAAGAAAGCAACATGGTTGCGAAGAAACCAAGCAGGCTTTTACCATGAAGATGGCATAGCCTTGCTGGCAAGTGTACGAAAAGTTTCATAACTTGTGGACTTTTGTTATTAAATACTTAGTTATCAGGCCGGGATTGTTGTTGCAATTCCGGCTTTATTATTGCAATTCGGTTTTATTCCGAATGACTTTTCTTTTTTGTAGCCCTTTGTAAATTCACATTGCCAATTCTTACCCAAGTCCTAAAATGCGGTAATATCAGCTTTTTGAAAGGAGTAGAAAATTGTTGAATTGCTATTCGACATTGAATCTTTAAAAAAAAGAATGAAAGATTTTTCGTCAAAAACAGAACATAACTTGAACAAGTTAATCACGCAGGATGGCGCTTCTGGCAGGTATTTCTGAAACAATTTTTCGAGGTACCATTTTCTCATGCAAAGTCTATTGGGTTCACAAAGGTTGACAAATACTAAACACGTTAATCGTTCCGCTCCTATCTGTCATTTTACGGCAACAAAATTACACACAAGCTTCGCAATGCAGTTTAAGTCAAGTTTAAATATTTGTAAAGAAATGCGCTTATTACGTTAAAAGTTGATAAATATTCAACTCTATACATTCAAAAAAGCTTTTTGCGCATTCAAAATCGTTTATTGCTACATTCGTTTTGAATCACTCAACTTTTTGGTGTTGTGTTCTCTTTACAAAATATAAAGCCGCTGCGCAAGAGCTTTTTTCTTGTGAAATTCGCATTTTTGCGCACACCAGGCAGTAAAATCAAGGATTTATCATCAAGCATTTATTCCAAAAAATAGCCGACCTTGTACTATACAGCAATCTCTGGATCGCCGCCGGAGCTTTTATGCTTTGCTTACAAACGCAGTATCTCCTTTTCGGTCAACTACAAATCACTCGCTTTTCTTGTTTTGCTTTTTTTGCTACCTTGTTATTATATGCCGTCCACCGACTTGTGGGACTTGAAAAATCAAAAAGCAATCCAATTCAACAGCGATACCAACGTATTCAGCATTTCCGCATATTTTGGTTCATAAGTGCAACGCTTTTCTTGTTGGCTTGCGGGATATTGTTTTTTCGGTTGGATCGACTATTAAAAGGAGCGCTTTTGTTTCCGGCTATTTTTGCGGTAGGCTATGTTATTCCATTCTTACCGAAAAGAAAACGCTTGCGAGATTTACATTATATAAAAATTTTCCTAATTGTAGTTTGTTGGAGTTTTGTGACGGTAGTACTGCCTGTATTTGAAAATCATGTTATCAACAACATCCCTATGTCGATAATGGCAATGGAGCGAAGCTGTTATATTTTTGCTTTAGCGATGTTGTTTGACATTCGCGATGTATCGGTTGACAAAGCAAATCGAGTGCATACGATACCAGAGGGGTTAGGAATCAATCGAGCTAAAGTGCTGGCTTACTTAGCATTGGTCATCATGGTGGCATTTGCCTGGCTCAATTTTCGGCTCGATGCTTATACCTTAGGCAATTTTTTGAGTATTGGCATTTCTGGTATTTTGAGTGCCTTCCTTGTTTACTTTTCATCCGAGCAGCGAAGCGATTATTTTTTCTGTGGCTTGGTAGATGGAATGCTGCTGTTACAACTGCCTTTGATACTTCTATTGTGAAACATGATTGGTACTCAACAAGCGCCGATGATAATTAACTTGCCCCAAATGATAATTTAAATGCGCCAACAAATGGAGTAGGTAGAATCCAATCGTGTTTTTGGTTGGGAAAAAATTTTCGGGATAATCTTTTTCAAAATCTTCAATTTCATTAATAACTTTTCCAATCATTATAATAGTAGCATCAATATTTTGTAATAACTCCGCTTGCGGCACATTTTTGATGGAAAATTCCAGGTCGCGGTTGCGTTGATAACCCGTGTCGCCTAAAGCAGTTCCAATGAAGTGATTTAAATTGCCCAGCAAATGACAGCAAAGATTACCGCCTGAATTGCTAATGCCTGGCGCTACGATCCAAAGGTCGGCTTCGTTTTTATACGCGCTGATTTCGTTGCGCAACTGCTGCAAATGCTGTTGATAAAAGTGGATAAGGTATTGCTTCATAAATTGGTATTCAGGTATGTATAACAATTTTAAAAATGCGCCACACAGGTAATTACAAATAGCGTTCTTTGATAATATTTAAATGGTGTAATTCATGCCCAGCGCTGATATACGCTAAAGCCCGAACGGAAATCGGCGTGTTATTCGCTTTGCCAATTCGCTTATAAATTTCTTCATTGAAATTAGCAAAAAGTTGAATAGAAGCTTCGCGCACGGCAGCATATTCCGCTAATAAAGAATCGACCGAACGCCCATCAGCATTGGATTCTGGCACGTATGCATCCTGATCGAAGCCAGGAAAAGAAGTCTGATCGTTTCTGGCAACGCCCAAGGCCCGATAAGTGAAAATGCGCTCACTATCAATCAAATGCAATAGCACCTCCTTGATGCTCCATTTGCCTTCTGCGTAGCGATAATCCCATTTTTCGACAGGTAAAGATTTCAGAAAATCAAGCATTTGCTGTTTCTGATCGATCAGTAATTGTACAACATCGCCTTCGGGTGCTTTGTCAATATATCTTTGATAATATGGCGCGAATTCGCCTGTTTGTGGTCGCATTTTTGGTGTTTGTTATTTAGGTGTTCATAATTAAATTCTTGAAGCAATCGATTGTTTTATTAACCCATTACTTTTTCGCTTATTTTTACAGGAACAACCCAGCCATGCTTATCCTCGATTATGCCGGCGCGCATTCCGTTGATTTCTGCTTTCACCATTTCTCCGATTTCGCGGGTTTCTATTGGCGGAAGTTCCATCAATATTTCACCGAAACCAATCGCTTCCACGTGCGACACCACGGCCGCCGTACCCGCGCCAAATGCTTCTTTCAATTGCCCTGACTGATGGGCCATTACTATTTCATCAATTCTAATAGGTCTTTCTTCTACGTGATAGCCTTTATCTCGCAGGATGGTCAGGATGCAATCCCGTGTAATTCCTTTTAAAATCGAACCATCGGTAGCCGGTGTCAGAATTTTATCTCCAATTACAAAGAAAATATTCATTGTACCCACTTCCTGAACAAACTTAAAATCATGCGCATCCATCCACATCACCTGGTCGAAGCCGCGTTCTTGTGCCAATTTGGCAGGATACAAAGCGCCAGCGTAGTTGCCCGCAGCCTTGGCTTCACCTGTGCCGCCATTCACTGCACGTACGTATTTTTGCTCCACCCACAAACGCACTGGTTTTGGATAGTAAGGCCCTACCGGGCAAGTAAAAATAATCATTTTGTAAGATGCCGAAGGGCGCACCCCGATAAATTCATCGGTGGCAAACATAAATGGCCGAATATATAAGGCGCTGCCTTCATTTATTGGAATCCAGTCACGATCAAGACTTACCAATTGGTGCAAAGCTTCGACAAATAAATCCTCCGGGAAATCCGGCATACAGATACGTCGCGCAGAATTATTCAAGCGGCGAGCATGCACTTCCGGACGAAAAAGAAAAGGTTGACCATCCGCACTTTTAGATGCTTTCATCCCCTCAAATACAGATTGTCCATAATGCAAAGCCATCATCGCCGGATGCGCAGAGAACGCACCAAAAGGTTCAATTCTTGGATTTATCCATTTACCATCCTTATAATCAGCAATAAACATATGATCAGAAAACACCCTTCCAAAAGGAAGATCATCAAAATTGACCTGAGAGAGTCGAGAATTGGATGTAATCGTTATTTTTATTTCTTGCTTCATAATACCATCTGTTTTTTACAAAAATACTTAAATTTACAGAAAATTCTATTTTTTCACATTTTTATATGCAAATTTTTACTAAAATTTTACAAAAAACAATATAATCAAAATTTTATTTTTAACAATAATTTAAAGTACAAATCCTTGACTAAAAATAATGCTTTGGAAATGACTTTCTTTGATTATGATATCATTAATGTGCCTGATAGCGACAATTTGGCAGCTCGTTCGACCGGAAAAAATGAAAAAGGAATTTTTATTTTGTTTCAAAACCAGCAAGATGACCGCGAAGAATTAGAGTTGTTTTTGGAAAAGGTCTTAGCTGCTGTGCAATTAAATATTCAAAAG
Organism: Saprospiraceae bacterium; assembly: GCA_033761835.1. GTDB lineage: Bacteria > Bacteroidota > Bacteroidia > Chitinophagales > Saprospiraceae > JADJNW01. Next base: position 2,220 of record JANRME010000137.1, on the reverse strand, counting down.
GATACTACCCTACTAGCGATAACAAATCCTTCCGATATTCGTTTTGTTGGCTTGCGCCAAAGATTTAGCTTTCAGCACTTTATTTGTTTTGGAATAAGCCCTCAAGAATTGGGCATCCAATTTGAAACCAAGCCCTACCAAGCTCTGCGGCATGATGGAATCACATTCGTCTTTGCTGATGATTTGCAAAAAATATACGAAGAACGTCAACAAGGCGGCAAACAAATGTCCGGCGAACTCTGGCGGGTACTAAAAAGTATGTTTCTTTAACACCTGAAGCCTTTAAGCCTATAAACCTTTTAACATGAAAATCGTTTTTGCCACCAATAATCCACATAAAGTCAAGGAAATCAACGAAGTACTGAGTGATGCTTTTGAGATTATCTCATTACAAGAAATCGGTTGCGAAGAAGATATTCCTGAAACCCAGCCCACGCTAAAAGGCAATGCCTTGCAAAAAGCGCGCTACGTGAAAGAAAACTATGGCATGGATTGCTTTGCAGAAGATACGGGACTGGAAATCGAAGCCTTGAACGGTGAGCCCGGCGTGGTGACGGCTCGTTATGCTGGGCTTTCACGTGATCCTGACTCTAATATAAATTTGGTTTTAAACAAGTTACATGATAAAGAAAATCGAAATGCGCAATTCCGAACGGTGATTGCCCTTATTTTAAATGGTGAAGAATATTTATTTGAAGGTATTGTAAAAGGGAGTATTGCTCTTGAAAAGCGCGGCACGGGCGGCTTTGGTTATGATCCTATTTTTATACCAGAGGGCTACAATGAAACATTTGCGGAATTATCTTCGGAAATCAAAAATGAGATCAGTCATCGGGCAAAAGCGACCAGGCAATTGATTGTTTTTTTAAAAGAACTAACAACGGAGGATGGAGGATTGACTGCAACACAATAAAAACGTATCTTCGCATTTGAATTTGAAAAAAGCAGGACATGAATGCTGAAAACTTCGCGGAGTGCCTAAAAAATCCTTCCAAATTATACCAGATTAATTATCAAGAAATTAAGAGTTTGGCCTTGCAATATCCTTATTGTCAGAATCTTCAGTGGCTCTTATTGTATAAAAGTAGTCTCGATCATCACCGCGATTTCGACAATAATTTAGAAAAAACAGCAACCGGAAGCCTGGATCGCACCTTGCTTTTTCGGCAGATCAGCGCAGTATTAGAACAAGAAAAGCCCACCGAAGCCTTGCGTTTGGATGAGGTGCTGGAATTAAAAGATTTATCCAAGCCGACTTTTAAAGCGGAGCCGATTCTGCGAGAGATTTCGATTGAAACAGAAAAACCTATTACCACATTCAGTTTTGTGTCGCCAATGCCCATAAAAGAAGAAGAAAAACCTTTGGATACAAGCCAACTGGAATTGCCAGCATTGCCAAAAATGGATGAAAATCCACCCGAAATTACAGAGGAAATCATTCTTCCTGAAGTGCTGATTGAAAAGGAAATACGTTCATCTATTGCAGAAGCCAAAAAACAAATCGAATTTGAAATTGTAGAAACGCCGGAGGAGCAAGTGACGAGTGACAAGCAGCAAGCAGCAACCAGCAACCAGAAACCAGCAGCCAATATTCCTGCCCCAAAATCTAATTTTACAGGGTGGTCGAGTTATCAGCCGCCAAAGCTGGACATTAAGTTCAAGCCCAGTACATCAACTGCTGCGCCCAAGCCTGATAAACAAGAAGAAGTAAAACAAATTATCGAAAAAAGTGTGACCGAGCAAAGAGAATTGGCAAGCGAAACTTTAGCGGGAATATTGGTGCGACAGGGGCAACATGAAAAAGCAATCAAGATGTATGAAAGATTAATTTTGCTTTTTCCTGAAAAAAGTAGTTACTTTGCAGCGCAAATTTTAAAACTAAAAAGACCTTAACGATGTTAACGGCATTAACTGTCCTAATTGCTTTGGTTTGTGTGCTGCTGATGCTGGCGGTTCTGATTCAGAATCCCAAAGGTGGTGGTGTGGACGCTACGTTCGGTGGAACGCAAGCAAACCAAATGTTTGGCGCGGCCAAGTCGGCTGATTTTATTGAAAAATTGACCTGGTATTTGGCAATTGCGCTATTTGTGCTTTGTATTCTAACTACGCTTTTGGTAGGAAGTACCGGCGGCGCGGAGAATATTCCATTGCAGTCACAATAATTCTGGATTAAACATTTCCACCATAAAAACCCGGTAGGCTTAGTTGCGTGTCGGGTTT
>JANRME010000136.1:0-15790 GCA_033761835.1 Saprospiraceae bacterium | reverse complement strand
AAATTTCTGTCTTAAAAACGAAAAACTTTGCTTATGAAAAGGTTCTCCTTTCTTGCCATTTTAATTTGTCTGGCTTCTCTGAATTTTGCGCAAAACAAATTCGACCTTATTATTAAGAATGCTAAAATCATTGATGGCTCTGGCAATCCTTGGTACAACGGTGATGTCGGCATCCGCAAAGGTAAAATTACGCAAATCGGAAATTTAGACATTAAAAAAGCTAAACAAGTAATTGATGCTCAAGGACAGATAGTTGCGCCGGGTTTTATCGATGTACACGCGCACGTAGAAGGCAGTATTCAGCAAATTCCTACGGCGGATAATTTTTTATTTGACGGTGTAACGACTTTGGTTACCGGCAATTGCGGTGGCTCGGAAGTAGATTTAAAGACATTTTATAAAAATTTAGAACAAAATGGCATTTCCTTGAATATAACTTCGCTCGTTGGGCACAACAGTGTACGCCGAGAAGCGATGGGCAGCGATAATCGAGAACCGACCGCCGCTGAACTTCAAAAAATGCGCAATCTAGTGGAGCAAGCCATGCGCGATGGCGCTGTGGGTCTGTCAACTGGTCTGATTTATGTGCCGGGAACATTTGCAAAAACCGACGAAATCGTAGAATTGGCAAAGGTTGCATCGGAATACGGCGGTGTATACGCCTCGCATATTCGCAACGAGGATGACAAAGTGTTCAACGCGATTGCGGAAGCCGTAGAGATTGGAAAACAAGCAAAACTTCCGGTGGAGATTTCGCATTTTAAAATCACTGGCAAAAACGAGTGGGGCAAGTCTACCAGTATGATCGAGCAGGTGCTGCAATACCGAGCGGAAGGCATTGATGTAACAGTCGATCAATATCCTTACACCGCGAGTAGCACGGGGCTGGATGTGCTGTTGCCAACGTGGTGCTTAGCAGGAGGTTATGATTCTTTAAATGTACGCTTGGCAAATCCTACCATCAAAGCTCAAATTGTAGGCGAAATGCACCAATTGCTTGCAAAGACTGGCTTTGGCAATTATAGTTACTCCGTCGTAGCCAATTGCAATTGGGAACCCAATTATAATGGTAAAAATATTTCAGAGATCAATATTTCCAGAGGAAATGCCGCTTCGATTGAGAATGAAATTGAAACAATCCTTGAAATGATGCAGCATAAAACACGGATTCAAATGATTTATCATAAAATGGGCGAAGAAGATGTACAACGCATTATGCAATTTCCTTATGCGATGATCGCTTCTGATGCTGGTATTCCTGCTTTTGGGCGCGGAGCGCCGCATCCACGCGCCTATGGTACGAATTCGCGTGTGTTGGGCCACTATACCCGCGACTTGGGCATCCTCCGATTGGAAGATGCCATTCGCAAAATGACTTCCTTACCTGCCAAGCGTTTTAATCTGCATGACCGTGGATTGATCGCGCCCGGCATGGCTGCCGATATTGTTATTTTTGATCCGAATACGATTGCCGACAAAGCAACGTTTGAAAATTCGCACGCTTATGCAGAGGGCATGAGTTATGTATTAGTAAATGGAAAACCAGTGATTGAAAAGGGAACACATAATCAAGCTAAACCCGGAAAAACCTTGAAAGGCCCTGGCTTCAGGAAGAAAGTAAAAAAATCTGTACCAAAACCATAATTGGTGACTTGGTGATATAATAAATATAATATTTTTTTTAGTCCATTATAATATATGAAAGCAATCCTCACGATTGTATTGCTCGTGCTGTCCAATGCATTTATGGCTTTCGCATGGTACGGACATCTGAAGTTCAAAGAAATGGAATGGTCGAAAAATCTTGGCTTATTTAGCATCATTCTCATCAGTTGGGGCATCGCCTTTTTTGAATATTGCCTGCAAGTACCGGCTAATCGGATCGGTTATAAAATGTATGGTGGCCCATTCACCTTGATGCAACTTAAAGTAATGCAAGAAGTTATTACATTGGTAGTCTTTTTAATTTTTTCTCTTTTGTTATTCAAAAATGAAACTTTTCGCTGGAATCATTTAGTAGGAATGATATTTATTGTATTAGCCGTGTATTTTATTTTTAAAAAATGAGCAAAATTTCATACAACTATCATAGTCTCTAATTCATTTACTTTTTCTAATAACCAGGCTTTATTAAAAATAGCGCCAGCTTTAATAATATCTTCTTGAAGTTTTATTAGTTGTTTATGTAATTTCTCATCGGCTTCATAGCCAAGCTTGGCGCGGATTTGTGCTGTGCGGCGTGTAAATTTAAACAAATTATGATGCCCTTCCCGATTAGAATCTGCTAATAATTTATTGCGCCGTAAATAAAGTGAAAATGATTGCACTAAAGAAATAAGCGCATCATATTCTTCCAAGTCATAATTTGTTCTTAATAATAATGCTTTAGCCCCCAAGCTATAACGCAAATCACTATACTCTACTTGTAGCAAGAGTTGCAACACTTCATTAAATTCTTGTCTTGCATAATGGTAAGAAGCTCGATTAAAGCGATACGCATTCTCCTGTGCTTCGGGAGGTAAATCTTTTTTATACTGCTCAATAAAGTCTTTCACCCAATCCATTTCATTTAGTCGAATCCCTACGGTTATGATATTTTTATAATGCCACTCCGATAGATAGCCTTCTTCAATGAGCAAACCTTGCACCAATTGGGCTTGATACAATTTGAAAATCTCTTGTAAATATTGGCCTTCGCCGCGGTTGATTTGTTGAATGCAATAATTTTGGAGATATTTATAAATAAAATGTAATTCCGTTTTGGCTATTTCTCTTTCACAAGTTTGTAATATATTAATAGCTTCAATATAATATTGATAATCGTTTTCTGTAAGCATTCGATAAAGCTGATAATAGATTAGAATAAGCGGCTCTTGTTCATATTCATCTTTGTTTTTGCGCACTTCATATAATACCGTTTCCAACATCCGCGCGGAGTAATCCACATTCAAAATACGCCGCCGCACCTGTATTTCGCAAGCATCTTTAATTTTTTGTAATATATAAAATTTATCTAATGTATTTTCTTTGTATTGAATCCCGTCATCTGTCTGATGTCGCTCGATTTGATTGTAATAATCTACCAATTCACCCGCTAATTGATAGCGCTGGTAATAATATCGATCGTCTTTTTCAAGGATGCTGTCCAATTGATTTTCCGCATCCATAAAAACTTTCTCATGCTGTTGAAATAATTTTTTGTGGCGAAGTCTATTGAGCAATGCGATTTGTTGTGTAAATGGACGTTCCTGATAATATTCCTGCGCTAAAAAAGTCTCCAAAAGGCGCGTGGTATAAGTAAAAATCAAGGCAAGTCGATTCTGATCGTGGGCTTCGCCAGGGTATAAATATTGGAACAACGCCTCCCGATGGCAGTGCTGCCTATCAAAATCAGGATAAACTTCGCTAAGATAGGTCACCAAAGCCTGTACACCCTCGTGTTTATTGAAATAAGGCGAAAAGGCGAACTCTCGAAAACGAGTCATTTCCTTGCGATGCAGCGCCGATAATAATCGAATTAATTTATTGTTTTCCATACAACTCAAAAATAAACGCAAAATTTACAATACAAATATCTATAAAACAGTTTTTTATAAAAATTTACCTTTGAAAAAAAATCAAAAATCGCTCAAATAAGTATTTCTAATCCTACAAAAAGAGCAGCATTTTTGTACTGTGAGAATTTACCAAAACAAACGCTTATAACATGAGCAGAATCTCAAAACCAATCCTTACAATCTTTATTTTTTTCGGTTTTATAGCAACTATCTTTTCTCAAGATGATGAATGTATCAATTTTAGTGATAATATCGAACATGGCACGTATGGCATTGCTAGCGGCTTTATGCCTGGTAATGTGCTTTTTATGGATGATGGTGTAACCATTCGGCTCAAATCCTTCCAGTATTTCAATGGTACTACTGATTTTATTAACGCGACTGTGAGCGATGATCCCATTTTTAATGGCGATACTTCGGGCTTGATCCAAGGTGATTATATTTTTCCTAGCAATATCAATCTGTATTTCGATTTTACACAACTCCCCCACCCTACCACCGAAGTTTGCTTCAATTTTATTGACGGTGGCGGCGAGGAAAACATTGCAGTAAACGGACAAAATATTCAAGTTTTAAATAATTTGACTGGCTTGGATGGCGAAGAAATCGCCCCAGGAGTGATTGCAAGTCTTACACTTTCTGATGCTTTTGATTTTCCGGCGGGTACGCTTTGTTTAAAAGGAAATATTAAGACGTTATTAATTGGTGGTCAAGAATTTGTGATGGATAATGTCTGTTTCAAAACCCAAAATGATGACCATGATGATTGCAACAATATCCGCGATTTGGAGGCCTGGGCATTAGATTGCGATTCTGATTCTACTTTCAAATTAAAGCTAAGGTTTTTTTCCAATCTACCGGAAACCGATTCTTTTTTGGTGCGCTTTCGCGGTGATACTTTGGGTTATTTTAAAATAAGCCAACTGCCTATTATTTTTGAAGGATTGCCAACTGACAGTGTAGCCCATCTGGACAGCATAGAAGTTTGCATTCAAAACGATAGCTCGGGGTTCAATTGTTGTGAAAAGATAGCATTTATGCAGCCCAGTTGCCCTGATGATAATGAAATCTGTCGGATCAAAAATTTCAGGGTAAAACCGAAACCTTGCACGCCTAATAATATCTTTTTCGCTTCGATCGAATTTGAAATCCAGGGAGCCGGCACGGCTTACTTTGTGGATGTAAACGGTGAAACTTTTGGCCCTTATGCCTATGTCGGTATGCCCTTCCCAGAATTAGGGCCTTTTGAAGGCGATGGCACGATTTATGAATTCACGATCCGAGATCAAAGCAATCCTGATTGTAAGGCTTTTGCTAAAATCGGCCCGATTCATTGCGGTGCAGATTGTCCGTTGACTGATTTGCGCTTGGAAATCAATCGTTGCCATGATGGCAATGAAGATGACGAAGACGACAATAATGGTGGAGGCGATGATGATGATGATGATTACTGCTTATGGCTTGATCTGGATTATACCGAAAATACGTGGGTAAGTTTTGATGTGTATGTAAATGGCAATCGAATCGGTACGCTTTCCTGCGATGATTTGCCGATCAAACTTCGCTTTGACGAAGACGATATTGAAGAATATGCAGGGCAGGAAGTAACCATTAAAATTTGTGCTAATAACTTTTCTGATTGTTGCATTTCTAAAATAATTCGTATTCCTGATGACGATGATGACGACGATGATGAGTGTGAGTTGTCAAATGGCAGAATTAATGGTTTGGAATGTATCGCTGACAATAAATATCGCGTAACCATCAACTTCGACCACAACGATACAGGCGAGCGATTCCGTATCAAAACGTTAGGCGGTTTTGAAGAAACGTATAGTTATGATGACTTGCCCATCCGCATTGCATTGCCAAGAACCGAAGATGGCTACGATTGGATTAAGATTTATGATAAGGAAAATCCTGAGTGTTTTACAAAAATTGAATTGGAATTACCTTGCGAATCTGAAAGCAATTGCGAAATAGCCAATGGAAGAATAGAGGGTTTGGAATGTATTGATGGCAATAAATATCGGGTAACGATCAATTTTGACCATGACAATACAAGTGAAACGTTCAAACTAAAAACCAGCGGCGGTTTCCAGGAAACCTATCGCTATAGTCAGTTGCCTCTTCGTATTCCACTCCCAAGACCAGAAAATGGACGTGACCAAATCTATATTTTAGATAGTCGTAATCCCAACTGTTATACCAAAATTGAATTTGAGCTTCCTTGCTCTAATGATGATGACACGTGCTCCCTCTCCAACATCCGCCTCAACGATCTCGAATGTATCAGTGATGATAAGTATCGCGTAACGATTGATTTTGACCATGGAAACACTGGAGATTTCTTCCGGCTCAAAACCCGAGGCGGTTTTGAGGGAGCCTTTTCTTATAATCAATTGCCGCTGCGGATCGCATTGCCTCGAACCGAAGAAGGCCTGGACGAAATTAAAATTTGCGATAAGCAAAACGACGATTGCTGCACCGCTATTGAATTTGAATTGCCCTGCGCCGGCAATGGAAACGGCGATTGTCGCATCGGCGGTTTGAGCGTTCAACCCGTTGATTGTGATAGTAATAAATTTTCACTCAAAATCTCTTTTCAGGCAACGCAAACCAGCAGTTTAGGCTATTTCATTTTTGTAGATGGCCAAATTTTTGGTCCCTTCAATTTCTCTGAAACATCGCGCAAAGTCGGGCCTTTCTTTGCCAGCGAAGGCGCTGTTTATGATATTTTGATTTTGGATATTGCCAATCCATCTTGCTACGGATATACCGAAATCAGCGGCATAGAATGCAACGATGACGACGACTCTTGCAATGATATGACCGATTTGAAAGTGGATGTGGGTGACTGTAGCTCTGATAGTACATTTAATCTGCTATTGAATTTTGATTATCAGGGCGTATCTGATTCTTTTTTGGTAAGCTTCCGGGGCGATACAATTGGTTATTTTGCAATAGATAGTTTGCCAATTAGCTTAGAAAATTTGAGAAGCACCGACGAACAACATTCTGAAAGCCTCAAAGTTTGTTTACAGGATGCCAATGATTGCTGCCATGAAATATTCTTTACCATACCGAATTGCAGCACTTTTGAAGATACTTGCCGAATTTATGATTTAAACGCAGAAGCACTTGAATGCGACTCGACAGGAAGATTTAAAGTGAAACTTACTTTTAAAAGTGAAAACGGCGGTAGCGAAGGTTTTAAAATCTTCGGCAACGGACAGGTTTATGGCGAGTTTAGTTATGAAGAAGACTCTATTATCCTTGGGGCTTTCAGGGGCGATAGTGCATCTGTGTATGAATTTATATTCCAGGATTTGGAGCATCCCGATTGTAAAAATGAAATAACCATCGGCCCGATCGCTTGTACCGTGCAGGTTTGGCCAGGCGATGCGAATGCGAATAACCGCGCCGATCATTTTGATGTGCTCCATCTCGGTATTGGATTTGGTAAACAAGGTCCTGCGCGTTCCGTACCAGGCAATCAATGGCAAGGATTGGAGGCTTTAAGCTGGGAATTAAATTTCCCGGATGGCGTCAACTATGCCAATGCCGATAGCAACGGCGATGGGGTGATCAATGCCCAGGATAAACAAGCAATCGAACTTAATTATGGGCGAACGAATGGTCCGGTGTTGCCGGTGGCGACCCTCCCTGGCGACGATCTTGATCCCCCTATTTTCGTGGATTTGCCTGATAATTCGGGTTTGCCGGAAGGCTTACCATTCACGGTGCCAGTTGTACTCGGATCCGATGATAATTTTGTAGAAGATATTTACGGATTAGCATTTACGATTGAATTCGATCCCACCATTATCAACCCTGCCAGCATTGAGGTAAGCTACCTCAAGAGCTGGTTGGGGGAGGAAAATGTCAATTTGATCACTTTCGACCGTGTAGAACAGGATTCAGGTCGAATTCATATTGCGATTTCCCGCACCAATCATACCAGCGTATCCGGTTTTGGTGCCATCGCACTCATTAGCGGTATTATTGATGATATTGCCGGTCGAGTCACTAGCCAAGTAGAAATCAAAAAAGTACAAGCAATCAAGGTCAATCAAGAACAAATTCCGCTGCGTACACCTGCACAAAGTTTCCAATTGAAGAGCAATAGAGAAACCGATAGCAGACTCGATATCCGCCTGGGAATGCGCATCATTCCTAATCCGGCTGTCAGCGAGGTACAGGTGTACAATCGCTACAATGTGCCGATTCATTCTTTGCAATTGTTGGACGCCAGTGGCCGCCCATTAAGCGCCGTAGCGCGCAATACCGACCGAATTTCGCTTGAGGGCTTACCTCAAGGTGTTTATATGCTTCGCATCGAAATAGGTGAATTTATCATCTATGAGCGCATTGTGAAAATGTAAAATCATTATCCCAAACAATAAACACAGAGGTTGTCGTGGAGAGAGCGGCAACCTTTTTTTTATACATTTTAGTCGAAATGCAGCATTATAAAGCACCGCTATTTTGAAAATATAAAGATCGGGATCAAATGCGTTGGATTCCCTGGAAACAAACATGAGTCATCCCGAATTTTGCGTAAAGTCGTCCCAGCGGGGCGAAATATTGGTAGAAATGATAAATAATGATGAATGAGTGTGCCTTTAGATAAGTGACCACGCTCCAGCAGTATGTTGCGTCCCTAAGGGCAAGCCAACCCGCGGTTTATCACAAGTTCTAATAATACTTTGCTCCTAACGGAGCATTTTTAAAATTCGGGATGACTAATGTATCAAATACATCTATTTTAAATCTTTATCAAGATTTAAATCAAAACATTATATCGAATCAATTCGTCGGTATCAACTTATAAACCCTTCCCGGGTTTTCCACAGCAATATAAATATAGCCATCCAGCGCCATCCTTACATCGCGCAAACGACCCACGTTTTCGAGCATAATTTCCTGACCAGGAATTTTATTGCCTTTTACTTCGCAACGATTCAAGTAATTGAAACGCAATGACCCCACGAGCGCATCGCCATCCCAAGCCTTATAACGCTTTCCTTGTACAAAAGCCATGCCCGAAGGCGCAATCGAAGGCACCCAATAAAGTTTGGGCTGTTCCATTCCATCCTGCGCGGTTTTATTCGTAAATGTTGTACCATCATAATTAATACCATAAGAAATAATGGGCCAGCCATAATTCTTGCCTTTTTCAGCCAAATTAACTTCATCGCCGCCACGCGGGCCGTGCTCATTCGTCCATATCGCATTTGTTTGGGGGTGAATCGCTAAACCCTGGGGATTACGGTGTCCATAAGACCATATCGTCGGCATCGCATTCGGCGTATTGACAAAAGGATTGTCATTTGGAATGCTACCATCATCTTTAATACGATGAATTTTGCCGCAATGATTATTTAATGATTGTGGGTTTTCATTATGATTTCCGCGATCACCCACCGAAAAGAATAAATAACCGTTTTTATCAAACGCCATCTTAGCACCATAATGATGCCGCGTACGCGCGTAAGGCAAAGCTTCAAAAATCACTTTTTGATCACTCAATTGATTCCCCTCTAATACAGCGCGCATAATTGCAGTAGTAGAAAGCGTTCTACCGCCTTCTTGTTTAAACGCTGCATAAGACAAGTAAATAACTTTATTTTTATTATAATCAGGATGTAAAATTACTTCCATCAAGCCACCTTGCCCTTCGGCTAAGACTTGCGGCGCGCCGGAAATCGTAAGCAAATCGCCATTTGTATTACGCCGATAGAACTTGCCGCCTCGATCTGTAATGAGCATATCACCATCCGGCAAAAACGCTAAACTCCACGGCACGCCTACATTCTCAGCTACCAACTCCACGCGAATATCCATCGCTTTGGTCTTAAAAGAAGTAGGGCTTTCTTTGCTATTCGCAAAATCATAGCGCTTCACATTTTCAATACCGGTGAGAATATAATCCGCCAAGGCAGAAATCTCCGCATCGCTCAGCGCAGCAGCAAAACCAGGCATACCACCATCGGTATAACCAATTTTAATGGACTTAAACAAATCTTCTTTATTATTGCCATATTTCCACCGCCGATCCACAAAAGCCTGCATTTGCTCACCGTGACAACCAGAACAAAGCGTTTTGTAATTTGCCTCCGGGTCCGCCGATTTCGATGGACTGATATTGATACAAAAAATTAGCAAAGGTGCAAACGCCGCGAAAAAAACAAATGATTTTAGCATAAGGATTGCATTTATTTTAGCTACAACAGAAGGCGCCAAAAATAGTAGAAAGACAGCGCATTCGCAAGCTCCAGTCAAGAAAAGAAAAGTTAAACCTTTATTATAATCATTTGCCGATTTAAATAAATTTCTTTATATTTGAATGTAATAACAAGGCTATCCGTTTACAGGCAATGATGCAGCTTGTGAGCGGATTTATTGTAAAAAAAGGGTTATTGCGTAATTATGGCGTAACCACGCAATATTGCGACAACACAGATGTTGTCGGCAATGAACAAAAAAGAAAAACCATAAAATGAGATATAAACCAAAATGCTTTTTAAGTTACGCTCACGTCGATAGAGAATTTGTGAGAAACGAAATTGTACCTATACTGATTGAATTCGGATTAGATGTTTGGATAAACGAAGATAGAATTGAAATAGGAAGTTCAATTTTTGATAGTGTGATAAAAGGGATTAACGAAGCCGATTTAATCGTAGCAATTTTTAATAGAAAAAGTACATGGCTAAATTTTGAAATAGGTGCAGCAATTGGTCAAAATAAACCAACGATTGGAATAATCAAAGACGATTTTCAAATACCAAGCGATTTGAGGCATATTAATTTTTTGGTTTACTCAGAAAATGAAAAACAACAATTCTCCAAAAAATTAAGAAGAGGAATTGAGATTGTAACTGAAACGGTAATTGATAAATCTATTTTTGAATTAAATAAAGGAAAGAAGATAATTGGAATTAGAGTTGGATTTGATAAAGTTGATTTTGAAAGCGAATTAAGGTTTACGGCAGATTTTGTTTCTTTAATCAAAAAGTTATCCAATTCGGAAGAAGTAGAATTACTTGAAACGAGTAAAGGTTCTTTTAAAAGCTTCTTTTCTTTGGATTTGAAAGCTTGGGCTGAACTTTTAGAGAAAGTAATTTTCTTTATTCCAGAGTGGAAGAAAAAGAAGGCAGAAAATATGAAAATTATTGCCGAAGTAAAACATATAGAAGCAGAGACTAATAAGGTAAATTCCGACATCTTCATATCAGAGCAAAAACTAAAAATGGAACAAGCCGAAACAATGGCAGATTTGCTTTTAAAGTACAAAGAGCTTGGAGTGAAATTTCAAATTGATGATGATTTACTCTTGACGTTAAATCCAGACGGACAACTATTAATTAAAGAACCTCAAAACGTAGAAAAGAACACTACCGACAACAACACATAAAACTTCCATGCCCGGCAAAAGCTGGTCACGGCGTTTATGCAAGACCGTTATACGAATCAAAATAATACCATGCTCCCGCCATCACTATAATCCCCATCCGGTGCAAAATAAACCCACCTCCATTTCAGCAAAGCCATTTCAATCTACAACACGCCTCGTTCATTTCTGATAATGCCCCGTTGATTTATACTTATGGCACGTTGCACTAACTTTATGCCGCATTGCATTTATTTTATATCATATTGCACGAGCAAATAGGGCTATTGAAATAACTTTATGGCACGTTGCCTTTACTTTATGCCACATTGCTTTTACTTTATGTCACATTGCACGAGCAAAAAGCGATGTTATACTTATTTTATGTTGCATTGCATTTACTTTATATCATATTGCAGGAGCAAACAGGGCTATTGAAACAACTTTATGGCACGTTGCATTTGCTTTATGTCGCATTGCACAAGCTTTATATCATGTAGTACGAGCGCTTTGGCAGGTTGCACGAGCGCACAAGCACTTTGGTTTAGAAATATGCTTGTTTGCGCCAGTAAAATGGGATATTGATTTTAGAAAAAGGCATAAAGTTGCTGCTAAATAAACTCAATTTTGTTTTCCATATCTTCTGAACTGATTATCTCATGCAGCAACAACAGAATACTTATCATTTCGCCGATAGATAATGGGGCAGAAGCAAAAGCAATGCCCGTGTGTTGGATACCTTGTGCGTGTAGTTTTAAAAAATCATTATCATAAGTAACGATTACTCTACCCTCTTTCTTAGCAAAGGCAAGTTGCTCTTCATCATTGGCTGAAAGCATTTTGGCTTCCACACTACTTTTTACATCAATTCCTCTTTTGCGAAGCCCTTTTACAACAGCCTTAGCAATATGCTCATCTGTATAAAATTTTATCTCAGCCATTGTTCTGAGGATGTGGCAATCTTGATGGGTATTGCTTTTTCAATGCTTCTACTAATTTTTCTTCCTCGCGCCAGCCTTGTTGGAGTTCTTCGAGATGGGAATGATAATAAGCCAATGCAGCAAAAATGTCCGCCAATTCTAAATCATAAGCCGCAGCAATCTCGTCAGCGCTCATGCCTAAGTATTCGTACCATGTAACGATGTCTTTCACCCGAATGCGGTGACCTGCTATGCGCGGCGAACCTCCGGCGATACCAGGGGTTTTTACAATTCGTTCGTCAATAGATTGCGCTTGCATGATCTTTTTTTTTACAAAATAGCGATTTTAAATACAATAAAGCAAATCTATCCAATGAAACAGTAAAACAAGGCGTCACGCATCCTCACTTCTCACACGCTTCCAATGCTTTTTTCACCTTTTCAAATTTTACATAGCCATAATCATTGCCCCAGGCTTGATTGATATAATTAATCACATTCGTAATTTCAAAATCTGTAAGTTGCGGAACGCCGCGCATTTCTTGACTATAAATGGTATCATTCACCATTACTTCGCCCTTCATACCATAGCGGATGATACAAGCCATGCGCACCGGATCATTTTTTACAAAATCGGCATTGGCTAAAGGCGGGATGAGTCCGCGCAGGCCAGTGCCGTCTTCCATATGGCAGTTTTCACAGAAATTATGATAAAGAATCTCGCCTTGCCAGAAGCGCTTTCGGGTTTCACAGTTCGTAAGAAACAGAGCAATCGATATACCGAAAATGGCAAGCGTAAGCTTTGTTTTCATGTATCGCATTTTGGAAATAGAACAAAGATAGGACAAAAGGGTTAGGCAGAAAAAGAAGAAAGGTCATCGTCGCGGCGGAAGATGACCTTTTTACGGTTGGATTTTTTCTCACCAATACGCTTCTTAGTATTGAGGCGTTTGCGTTTGTCGGCAGTATAAGCGCCTGTTTCGGGGCGTTCTTTCACAGGTGCTAAGGCTTGGGCGATCAATTGGTCAAATTTTTTGATCACTGCACTTTTATTCAGCATTTGCGAGCGGCTCGCATCGGAAGCAAGTAATAAAATGCCTTCCTGGGTAATGCGATTCGACCAGCGATCCAGTATCAGCGCTTTTTCATCCTCATTCAATTCGATGGAATGAACGACATCAAACAAGAGTTCGACCCGCGTCGAGACTTTGTTGACGTGCTGCCCACCGCTGCCGGAACTGCGCGACATCCTGAATTTTAATTCTTTATGCAATTCGTTCGTCTTCATTTTGTCAAAATATCTGGTTTTAATTCAACTCGTCAACAAATTCTGATTCAAATAAGTTTCATCCTAAAAACACGCTGACAACAAGGAAATTACAAGTATAAAATTGCAAAAATTATAAACCAAGAACCCTTATTTTTGTTACGCTTTCAATATTTTTTGAAAGTTTAAAACTCCCAAAAGATGCATAAAAAGCGCGCTATTATTTGGTTCAGGCAGGATCTGCGTCTGCACGACAACGAAGCTTTAAGCGAAGCGTTGCAAAATGCGGATGAGGTGATACCAATATATGTCTTCGATGAGCGCATATTCAAAGGCAAGACAAGTTATGGTTTTCCTAAAACGAACAAGTTTCGGGCAAAGTTTATCATCGAAAGCGTCCAGGATCTACGCAATTCCTTATGTCAGTTGGGTAGCAATTTGATTGTTCGTGTCGGCAAACCAGAAGAAGAAATTTTTAAAATTGCTCAGGAGGCCCGCACCAGTTGGGTTTTCTGCAATCGGGAACGCACAAGAGATGAGGTTGAAGTGCAAGATGCTTTGGAAAAAAATCTTTGGTCTATCGGACAGGAAATTCGCTATTCGCGTGGTAAGATGCTTTATTACACTGCTGATTTGCCTTTCCCCGTAACGCATACGCCCGATACGTTTACTCAATTTCGCAAAGAAGTAGAAAAATACGTACAGGTGCGCGAGCCGCTGCCTGCGCCTGCAAAGGATTTTCCGATGCTAACTTTAAAATTAGAATCAGGAAAAATTCCTTCATTACAGGATTTTGGCTGGGAAGATTTTCAAGCAGATAAGCGCGCGGTTATTGCGTTTAAAGGCGGCGAAACCGAAGGATTAAAGCGTTTGCAATATTATATTTGGGATACCAATCTTGTTAAAAATTATAAAGAAACGCGGAATGGTTTGATCGGCGGTGATTACTCTTCCAAATTCTCGCCCTGGCTGGCGCAGGGTTGCTTGTCACCAAAACAAATTTATCAAGAGTTGCGGCGCTTCGAGATGGCGCGTGGCGCTAATGAATCTACTTATTGGTTGTTTTTTGAATTGCTCTGGCGCGACTTCTTCCGTTTTATGGCTAAGAAATATGAAAATAAAATATTTGTAAAAGGCGGAACAAGAGGTCATTCTGACTCCGCACTGCAAGATGACTGGTCACTCTTTGAGCAATGGTCGAATGGACGCACTGGCGTGCCTTTTATTGATGCGAATATGCGCGAATTGAATGCGACGGGTTTTATGTCAAACCGAGGCAGACAAAATGTGGCGAGTTTTTTAGTGAAAGATTTGCGTGTCAATTGGCAAATGGGCGCTGAATATTTTGAGTCGTTATTAATTGATTATGATGTAAGTAGTAATTGGGGGAATTGGAATTACATCGCCGGTGTTGGCAGCGACCCGCGGGAGGATCGTTATTTTAATATCCTTTCGCAAGCGCGAAGGTATGACCCGCATGGTGAATATGTAAAACTTTGGTTACCAGAATTATCTGATATTCCCATTGATAAAATTCACCAACCCGATCAGTTATCGTATACAGAACAGGAATCTTTGCATTTAAAAATTGGCACGGATTATCCGAAGGCGATGGTGGCTACTTCGAAGTGGGAGTAGATTGTGGCTTGGAGACTTGGGGACTTGGTGGCTATGTGACTGGAGACTTGGTGATTAGGAGATGTAATATTGGAAAGATGAACATCATAATACAATAATATCTTGTTCATCTTTCCATCTTCTTTATATGAATTTTACTTAAACTTGATATCTCCGTCCACTTTTACTTTGCCATCCATCATATCCAGCAGGGAATTAGTCACCGTCACCGTACTTCCATCGACTTCCGCACCAGGAATCCCAGCTTTTTTAACCTTGCCGGGCAGATGATAAATCGTTTTGTAGGTTGCTTGGCCCAAAAACATTTTCATCATTTCCATATTTTCATCGGTTTTGGCCTCTTCCGACATTTTTGGAGCCGGTAATCGTGTTAAAGTCTTATTTTTCAATAGGAATGAAGCTGCACTACCATTCATCATGCCACCACCCATCATACCACCAGCCACTTGCGTATCAGCGCCTACTTTTTCAAGCACCTTGCTGATCTTGGTCATATCCTCCACATTCGCAAAAGGAATTTCTATATTAACGAGCATTTTTTCCTGTTTTTCGCTCATAGTCATTTTTATTACCGCATTTTCGATCAGTTTTTGCTCTTCGGCGCTTAGTTCGTCGGCTTCGGGCATATCTTTAAAATAAATCACAGAATCTTTCTCCAAGTTTGCAGAGCCGCCCTCCTGCTGCTCTAGCGATTCCTTCATCATACCTTTCATAAAGGGGTCTTTAAACAACCCACTCATGTCCATCGTTACTAAATATTTACCAGAACCATTTTTATTGAGAAATACCTCTTCTACAATATCAAAACAGCCGGTATTAAACATTATAAGGCTTGCGCCCAAAAGCAAAACAAAAATTTTTTTCATATGAATTCGTTTGAAAATTTATAAAAAGAATTGTGTTACAAAATGTATGATGCTTGAGAATTAAGCCAGTGGACAAAAATTAAAAATAAATGCCATTGGTAAATTAGTTTCTTTGAAAATTTGGTAGATCGCCGCTGAAATCGAGC
>JANRME010000135.1:0-7059 GCA_033761835.1 Saprospiraceae bacterium | reverse complement strand
GTTGGCTATCAAATAGTCCACATACAACTCGAAAGTAGCTGGAAATTTCATCCCTCAAAGGTCGTAACTGTCAAAGAACTTTTTTTTCCTAATTTTTCTAATGCGTAATCTCAGTTATTATCTAAGTTCAAAAAATGGATTAAGAGAATTAAGAAAAAATGCAAAGCATGCAGTAAATCAGGCAAGTATTAATCAAACTGATGTTGCGAATGTTTTAATTCCACTGCCTTCATTAAAAGAGCAATTATTAATTGTAAAAGAAATCGAATCCCGTCTTTCTGTTTGCGATAAAATTGAAGAAACCATAGAAAGCAGTTTGCAACAGGCAGAAGCTTTGCGTTTGAGTATTATCAAAAAAGCATTTGAAGGTAAACTCGTTCCGCAAGACCCCAATGATGAACCTGCTGAAAAGTTGTTGGAGAGAATTAGAGCAGCAAAAGGAAAAGGAAAGCCTGAGAAGAAAGCCCCATCGGGGCGAAAGGTCAATAAACAATACAAACAATGACAAGATTCACACATCAAGCCCCATCGGGGCGACACAAAAACAATAGCCATGCCCAATACCTATACACAATTATATGTCCATGTAGTATTTGCTGTAAAAGGCAGAGCCAATCTGATATCCCGATCATGGAAAGAAAATCTCTATCAATACATCACCGGCATCATCACCAATAAAAATCAAAAACTAATGGTCATAAACGGTATGCCTGACCATGTGCATATTCTCATTGGATTAAAACCGGATTGCAACCTTTCTGATTTGGTAAGAGACATTAAAGCTAATTCATCAAAATGGATCAATGAAAATAAATGGGTAGCCGGTAAATTTGAGTGGCAGACCGGATTTGGGGCTTTTACAGTAGGGCAATCACAAATTCAAGCCGTAGTAAAATACATATTGAATCAGGAAGAGCATCATAAAAAGAAAACATTTCGGGATGAGTACATAGAATTTTTGACGGCTTATCAAATCGAATTTAATACAGCATATATTTTTGAAGATTTTGGTGACGCTCCTACGGAGCTAAAAAAAGAGCATGATGATTGATTCTATTGACATAATGCTCCCACGGAGCTTTTGGGGTAAGAACGCATCACAGTCAGTAAACGATGAAATACGCCAAAGAAGGAACTGCTGGATTGTTTCGTCTGCGGTCGGTGAAAGTTTACCGGAAATTACCGGATTAGACTATGAGAAAGGCATAAACTAACTGATAATCAGTAAATTAAAAGACAAAAGAATTACCGGATTTTACCGGATAAAGTGAGAGAACCATGGGCAATGAAAACACCTCAGCAATAGTCAGCAAAGTTTGGAGTTTCTGTAATCCGCTAAGAGATATTGGCGTGGGTTATGGTGACTATTTGGAACAATTGACCTATTTGCTGTTTTTGAAAATGGCGGATGAATTCAGCAAACCGCCCTACAACAGAAAACTGCCCATCCCTACAGAAAACAATTGGGAAAGTTTGACTTCAAGGCGTGGTGATGAACTGGAATTGCATTATTCCAAAACATTAGCTGTTTTATCAAGACAAAAAGGAGTGTTAGGACAAATCTTTGTTCAAAGTCAGAACAAGATTAAAGAACCTGCCATGCTTTACAAAATCATTGATATGATTGATAAAGAGCAGTGGGCAACACTTGGAGCAGACATTAAAGGAACCATTTACGAAGGTCTTTTAGAGAAGAACGCAGAAGATACCAAAAGCGGTGCAGGTCAATATTTCACGCCAAGAGCATTGATTCGTGCAATGGTGGAATGTGTGCAACCTGAGCCCATGAAAACCATTGCCGACCCTGCTTGTGGAACGGGTGGATTCTTTTTAGCGGCTTATGACTTTATAGCCAAGCAGAAATTAGACAAGGATCAAAAGCATTTTTTAAAACACGAAACATTTTTCGGAAATGAAATTGTGCCAGATACAAGGAGAATGTGTTTGATGAATTTGTTTCTGCACAATATCGGAGATTTTGAAAGTGAGAACTTCATCTCCCCTGCTGATGCTTTGATTTCAGACAGTGGTTTACGAGTGGACTATGTTTTAGCCAATCCGCCATTCGGCAGAAAAAGCAGCATGACTGCCACTAATGAAGAAGGGGAGCAGGAAACAGACGAACTCACCTACAATCGGCAAGACTTCTGGGAAACATCGAGCAACAAGCAATTGAACTTTGTTCAGCACATCAGAACAATGCTAAAATCGACAGGGCAAGCAGCAGTGGTTTTACCCGATAATGTATTGTTTGAAGGCGGTGCTGGTGAAACAGTCCGTAAAAAATTAATGGAAACAACCGACCTACATACCATACTACGCTTGCCAACAGGTATTTTTTACAAGCAAGGCGTAAAAGCAAATGTGTTATTCTTCGACAATAAGCCGGCATCGAAAGAACCTTGGACTAAAGACATTTGGATTTACGATTTCAGAACCAATATTCATTTTACCCTGAAAAAGAATCCATTAAAACTTGAAAACCTTCGTGATTTCATTAATTGTTACAATCCCGAAAACCGTCACAAACGAAAAGAGACTTATCATCCCGACACCAACCCAGAAGGACGTTGGAGAAAGTTCACTTATGATGAAATCATCAACCGTGACAAGACATCGCTTGACATTACTTGGATAAAAGATAAATCACTTGCCGACCTTGACAACTTACCCGACCCAGACGTTTTAGCAGGAGAAATAATTGAAAACCTGGAAGCAGGACTGGAAAGTTTCAGAGAAATAATGATTACGATAAATGGAAAAGAGTAGGTGCTGCCAACAACCCACTAACCATCTATCATACCCCATAGACCTTGGCAGTGGTTACGTTACATCTTCTCCTCACGCACCTCTTTCGCAAATGCCCGCTGCTGCACTTTGCTTTCCAGCCAGGCGATAAAATCAACATACTTGAAGTAAGACAAGCTTGACTCACACGTATAAATACCTTATTTTTGTACGTAAATTAGTTTTATGAATACCAAACTCACATTAAGCCTTGATAAAGAGGTGATTGAGCAAGCGAAAAGGTATGCCAAAGAAAAGGATATCAGTCTCTCCGCGCTGATCGAGCATTATTTGCAAAGGTTAGTCGCAACTTATCAATCCGATAATGAAGATGAGGGTTCTATTGTCGAAGCGTTAAGCGGCATCATAGAATTACCTTCAGATTATGATTATAAAGCTGAATATGCGAAGCATCTATCAAAAAAACATCAATAAAATTGGAAAAGGTCTTCGTAGATACTAATATCGTTCTTGATTGGATCGGCGCACGCGCTCCTTTCTATGAATACGCCAGGGGTTTATTCAAAAAAGCGGAAAAGAAAGAACTGATTGTACTATTGAGTACCATGAGTTTTATCACAATTGAGTATATTCTTAGAAAAGAGATTGGTAAAGAAAAGGCGTTGAAGACGCTTGTTGGCGTTAGAACAATTACGACCGTTTGTGATAATGGGCAAAAAGAGATTGATTTAGCGTTACTATCTGATTTCAAGGACTTTGAAGATGCTTTTCAATATTACACCGCAAAAAATAACCATGCAGATGTGCTGATCACTCGAAATGTAAAGGATTTTAAAAATGCCGAAATACCTGTCATGACAGCAGAAGAATACCTGAAATTGAGTAAAACTTGATGATTTATTATACTTTTTCCTCCTCCCTGCTCACCACTTTCGCAAATGCCCGCTGCTGCACTTTGCTTTCCAGCCAGGCGATAAAATCAAAATGCGCGGGTAAGGCGTCGTTCTCTTTTTATTTCATTTAATCATGTATCAAGGATTTTTTATAAAATTTAGTGCATCGTTTATATATATAAACATTAATAGCAATAAAAGATAGGCGAATAAAAATAAAAGAAGTAAAATTTCTACCGTTTTACCACCCGAAAGGCGATATCCCGCCCGTGACCTTGCATGATAGCAAGATTAATCCACGACAAGGCAAATTGCTCCAATAGCACCACTTTATCCTCTTTACCAAAATCCCAACAAGTACCAAAACCTGCATCAAGGGCAAGTTGCCTGGCAGTTTGTTTGGCTTCGTCGTCGTCGCCTGCCATAAACATATCAATTTTTTCATTTTGATAAACAGGGTTTTGCATATTCTCAAATCCTGTAGAATTGAAGCATTTGACCACTTTACCTTGTGTTCTATTGATCAAAGCGTGATAAACGGTATCATAAGGTACAGGTTTTTGGCGCACAGCGTTGGTCGCATCAATCAAGATTTTGCCTGATACATCGTCCATTTGCTCGATAATATCAAAAATAACGGTTGGCGGTGTAGCAATTAAAATAACCTCACATTGTTTTGTCGCTGATTCGATGGTCGTGAATCTGTCTTCGCCAATTTTGGTGGCGAGTTGGTTATTTTTATCGCTCAACGGAAATTTTGCGCCAATCAAAATGGTATGACCCGCCTTAATCCATTGTTGTGCCAATGCGCCGCCGACGTTTCCAGAACCAATAATGGCTATTTTCTTCATTATTTATTGATTTTAAAATAAGAAACCGTTTTGTGGTAATGTTTTTTCGGGCAAATCTGTTTCGCCAAGCATTTCTTTCAAATCTCGTTCAATCGTATTGCACATTGCCGACATCGGAATATCGGTAATGCGGTTTTCAAATGGGTCTTCGTTCACTTCGCCTACTTTGCCCATCACGCCAAACACAAAAGAAACCAAAATGCTGAGGGGCATCATCAAGGCGGGAACGCCCATTTTATTAAAATCTGAAATCAAAGAGAAAGGCAGAACTGCCATAAAAACGAATAAAAACAACTTCGTGAAAAAATGATACTGGCGCAGTAAAGGCGTGTTTTTGATACGCTCACAAGCCCCCTGAAAATTGTTAAAACCCGCTAAAGTCGGCTCTAAACTTATATTGTCGAATGCCCCCAAAATTTCCATTTTCATGCCTTCTCTGATGCGTTTCCCTTGATTTAACAACAAATAATTGGGTATATTTTTCTTCTGAACGCTTTGCTCTATTTCTTCTGTTGTTAATAAATGCCCAAATTCTTCCCATGAGTTTTGCCCCCGCAAATGCAGGCGTAGGGCATGGGCAAAAGCAATCTGCCGATAAACCATTTCTTTTTTATAGGCTTCGATTTGTGCGGCACTTACTTTTCCACTCGCCAAAGCACTATCCGCATTGGCGATGATTTGTCGGGCAAAAATACGGCTGTTGTTGATGATGCCGCCCCAGATAGTGCGGGCTTCCCACCAACGATTGTAGGAATTGTTATTTCGGAAAGCCAGAAATATCGCCAATGCGCTGCCCAATATAGCAGAAATGGAAAACGGTAAACTGACTTTTTCCAAATGTTGGTGGTGATATAAAAAATACACCGCAACGGATAAAGCGGCAGCAATCGCCAATTCCCAACGCATATAACGGGCAACGGCAATGGGATTGAATATCTTTTTTAAAATCATACGCTTTCAAAATTCGTGACGAATGAATAAACCTGTGTTTTGAGTATTCGAATAATCATCTCGCCCTACAGCTGAAAAATCGCCACCCAAACCGAATTGCCAGTCTGCCTTTTTTAAACCTAAGCGGAGGCGTTGTACAAAATTAAAATTGCCTGCTTTGTGTGTTGGTAAAGCATTTATCAATTCAATTTGGCTATACAAATGCCATTTTTCACTCAGTTTCGGCGTAAAGCGCAGCAACATAAAAATATCAATATTAGGGTGCTTTTTTAGATCAATCACAGACCAACCAAATACTGTCAGCGTTTTTGAAATATGGGCATATTGAATCCCCGTTTTGACAAAAGTACCTCTATTCAATACTTGCCCGACGAATACCGGCGCAAAGCCTTTCAGTGCGGGGTGGTTGTAAGATAGAGCTTCCGTAAAGCCGAACTGTGGCAAATTGCTTGTAGAAGTTTGTTTATAATCAATCACTACCCTTTCCGTTAGTGTAGCAGAATGTATGATGATGAAAATTCGGGATTTTTAGAAAAAGAATTTTTGTTAATAAAAACAGCGCTTCGAGGTACTTTAGCATATTAGCAAAAATCTACCATCATACATTTGACAACACAACCCCCTTTCCCGACTAAAAAATAAGAATTTGCTGTTTTCCCCCGCTTTATTTTTTAAGAATTTGAAAAGCATCAGATCAAAACTCATTTTTTCATCGCCAGAGAATATTTCAACGGGGATTTGTGCCGTTACCTCGCTTTTCAGAAAAAGTAAGACAATGACTATCCAGTTTAGAATCACAAAACGAAACGTCATCATTCGCCCAATATCTTGACCAGCAACTCAGCAGCCGCAGCACCTGAATTTTGTTGCTGCCCTGTAATCAAATTGCCATCAGCAATTGCATAAGACGAAAAAGGCGCTGCCACTTTGAAGTTGGTGCCGCTGATTTTGCGGGCGCTTTCTTCGATGCGGTACGGTTGGATTTTTTGTCCAACGGCTTGGTCAGCAAATTCTTCTTCAGCATCGGCAAAACCTGTCCAAGTCTTACCTTTTACAATCAACTCGCCATCCGATTGTTTGGCTTCCAACAGCAACGTTGTAGAATGGCACACGGCAGCACTGGGTTTGCCACTTTCGTAAAATGCAGCAAAAAGTTTTTCTAAATCCTTGTTGCCTCGATAAGTGTACATGGGACCCTGACCGCCGACCAGAAAGATGGCATCGTAGTGGCTGGGATCAACTTCGGTGAGTTTTTTGGTGTTTTCGAGCATTTTGTTGAACCAGTCCTGCTGCATATAGCCCAACGAAATGACATCATGCGCCGAGTAGCCGCTTGGGTCGGTCGGATTGGAGTAAGTGTCCATCATCAATTTACCCCCTTCCGTAGAAACCAATTCCACTTCATAGCCTGCCTCTTGAAAAACTCGCAAGGGGTGTGTCAATTCAGCTGCCCAAAAGCCAATGGGCCAGCCTGTTTGTTTAGAAATTGAGGGAGAACTTGCCACCATGAGGATTGTACCCTTCGTTGGGGCACCGTGAAAATGAACATAGGATTGAATTTCTGTTATTGTACTCATTTTTTAGGCATTGTTTTTTGAAAAATTTGTTGAAACGAT
>JANRME010000134.1:0-18481 GCA_033761835.1 Saprospiraceae bacterium | reverse complement strand
CCTCTCTTTTATATTTCTTGAATGTCAATGCAAGATAGATAATTGATTTTAAGTCTGTCCCTTTGAGTTTGCCTTCGTCTTGTAATTTTTCAAAAGATTGCATCATTTCAGAAAAATGTCTGTTTGGCGTTAGTTTGTATTCAAATATGCAGTCTTCCGAGTGTCTTGAACGGTAAGAATGGGCTGTCTGCTTAGGAATATAAATTTCGTCACCCTTAGCAAGAATATGCCATCTGTCCTTTTTGTAAACTTCAAGTTGTCCAAGAACCACTTTAAAATACTCCTCCTGTTCAGGATGTGTGTGAATAGGAGGTCCGTTAGCACCTGCTTTTATTAGGTTCATTCCGTTTTCAGAACCCTGGATGTCGTTTATCAACATTACTTGTGAGTTAAATGCTTTTATCAGGTCAACATTCGGTATAAATTCTCTTTCCATGATGATTGTGAATTTTCAACAAAGGTAAAAATTTTTTACTAAATAGTAAAAAATTTTTACTAAATTTGTACAATGAATTGGATTGGAGATATGCCTCATGTAGCACGACTTGCTCGTGTGCCATACATGGAAATGATGCGAATAGTCTATCAAAGACTTCAAGAAATGGGGTTTGCAGACGCAAACCCTTCATACAGTATCGTTTATCAGTTAATTGGTGAGGGTGCAAGGTTGACCGATATGGCAAAGAGAGCCAATCTGTCCAAGCAAAATATGAAATATAATGTTGAACAATTAGAAAAATTAGGATACGTAAGTCGATTTACAGATGCATCAGACGGAAGAGCTGTTTTATTCAAGCTAACTAAAAAAGGTATTTCTTTTAGAGATACTGCCTATAAAGTGATTGCAGAAGTAGAACTTGAGTGGGCAAAAGGTCTTGGGAAACAAAAGATGATAGAGTTAAAAAAAATGTTAATGGAGCTTAATGAAGTTATTACTAACAAATAAATTTTTTGTTTGTGAAGTGTTGTTTGCGTATTTGTTAAAGGTTGCACACAACGTTTACGTATGGGCGCTGTGACGCTCGTTCTGAGCGGCATGGGCGACCATACTTTGTTAGTGGCATTACATGAAATAACCAAGATTTAATCTTTCAGACAATTATTATGAGTTGAAAGATAATCTGACAAATATCAGGGGAGCATTCTCTTTCCTAAACCCTCTTAAGCAACCAGATGGAGGGTTTGGGAAAGGGAATGCGAATTGTAAGACAAAGTTACTTCCTAAATCAACCAAATTGTAAGATCAATTTCTGGCTATTACAAACCTATCAGGCATCTCAATTGAACCTATATAACATCTTTGTTGAACCTATGAGGGTTCTTCCTTGAACCTATACAGTATCTTTCTTGAATCTTTGTAGGTTATCAATTGAACCTTTGAGCATCCTTGTGCAGCGAAGCAGTTGCTGAATTGCCAAAACAATCCTCGCGCTTATTCGTTTCCCCTCCATGTCAGGCAGTCAAATCACAACGATTACATTCATTCGGTACAAGGGCGCGCGCCAGCGTTGGTGGGCGTTTGGGCAGATGGGGCTTGCATCTGGGTTGCTAAAAGATATTCCTGGGTTGCAGTTTGGCAAAATGCTGGGCAGCGGCGGTAGCAATGGTTTCAGCGTATTGCCTAATTTGAGTGTATATGCCTTACTCTGCGTGTGGGAGAAGGAATCAAGGGCGCAGGATTTTTTTAGTAGCCATCCGCTTTTTCAATCTTATCAGCAGAAAAGTGCTGAACAGTGGACGATTTTTATGCGCGTCACAATGGTACACGGCCAGTGGGATGGCGTGGAGCCTTTTCAAATTACAGAACAATTTGATGAAAACCAATTGGTTGGCGTCATCACGCGGGCAAGCATTCGCACGCAGCATTTATGGGGCTTCTGGCGCTTTGTACCATCCGTAAGTCGTTCTGTTGAAAACCGAGAAGGGATGCTCTTTTCGATTGGCATTGGCGAATTGCCGATTGTGCAGCAAGCTACGTTTAGCCTTTGGGAAAATAGTAAACTGATGAAAGCCTATGCCTATCAAAGTCGCTACCACAAAGAAGTGGTGAAGCTTACCCGCGAACTGGGCTGGTACAAGGAAGAGTTGTTTGCCCGCTTTGTGCCTTACGCTACGGAAGGAAGCTGGCAAGGACAAAATCCTTTGGCAGCGCATTTTTCAAACAAAGTACCTGCTTCCAACCCATAAACTTCAGTTGCAAATCGCCTGGTACAAGCGACTGGTTTCGGCCGAAGGCTTCGCATGGAGCTTTTTTTGAAGGATCGCTTCACATTTTTGGTACTGCCGAATGGCTTTGTCCTGCATTCCTTTGTTATGATAGCATTGTATCAAATAACGGTGTGCCAATTCATAGCAATCATCCACTTCCAAAATTTTGTCAAATAGATTAATCGCAAAATCGCACTCTTTGTAGCTTACAAAATACTCGCCCAACGTTTTCAACACTACGATATACTTTTCGCGCAAGCGATCCCGCTGATCTCTCACCCAATCCTCGTCGCCTAAATCTGCCAAGAACTCGTCCCGATACATCCCAAATGCTTTATAATAGGCATACAGCGCGCCTTCCGTATTTTGTGCTTGCTCGAAACTCAGAGCCTCCTGGAAATGCTTAAGAAACAAGCTCACATCGCTCGTAATCGTTACCTCCGGCGCAAATCGATACATTTGATTTTGATAAACAATATAATCATAATTAGGATAAATACTTTCCAGATAGCGCCGAATACCTGTGATGGCTACATGCAGCGAGTTTTTAGCGCTATCCGCAAAACTATCTGCCCAGAAACGCTCGATGAGGCGATCGCGGTGAATTGGTCTTCCAGAATTAAATACAAGGTAGGTCAATAGCGCTTTTTCCCGCTTCGACAGTTTTTCTGTATCGGATTTTCCGTTGATGAAAATATCAAAATTCCCAAAAAAATAAGCACTGATGCCTTCAATACCCTTTTCTTCATCTGGCTTTGCCAGGAATAATTGCTGCGGCACAAAGTGCGAAGATTGGGCATCGGAGATGGCAGTGACTATTTTTCGGCCTAATTCTTGCAAAATCGCTTGAATTTTATTGACTTTAGGTGTAACTTTCTCCTTGGCGTACCGTTTCACTAAGGTGAATAACCCCTCCAAATCAACAGGCTGCTCAACACAATCGGTCGCCCCAGTACGAAACGCTTCTAAAATTTCAGCTTTGGTAGGATTGTCAGCAAGTATCACCAAAGGAATATGAGGATTGGAACTCCTGAGGTGTCTCAGGAGTCGGAAACTGTCTTTTTGCCCTTTACAATGCTGAATGATTGCCGCTGCATATTGCCCCAGAAATTCAAGGTAATCCAACGGAAAATGAAGTGGAAGATGCTCTACGTAGATATCGCTTTCCTGTTCGAAACCGTGCAGGTCAGTGGCCGGAGGCCCGAACCAAAGGATTTTTTGGAGTATCATTTTGTTTGGGGGTTTGGTTTTGAGGTATAGGTTTCTCTTATAATGCCTTTTTTATGAATTTTAGTTTCAAATATAATATAAAAATTTACTCATAAACATCCCCAATTATGGTGATACAGTTTAATAATAGCGACGAAGAACGGGAATATCACACCTGCCAAAGCCATCGCGAAGGCGATTGGATCGTTTTTACTTGCCCGCATTGCCATGAATACGAGCAGCGTATTAATTATAAAACGCATGAACGCATCAGCCATTCTGTTCAAGACCCGACGATTTTTCATCAGGGATCATTCGTGCCGATTGGCTTGGAAAGTGAGTCAATGCATCCAAATTGAGTTCCTTTTTTTAAATCAAAAAACCTGGAATAAACAACTCGATTCCATAACATTATTAGTACTTATATCAGAAATGATCGTACTATTTACTTTTATTCGATACATGCCCGAGGAAAAATAACTGCCCGGCAGCATCAATGTGGCTGTTTTGTCGGCGGATAGCTTTAATTTATTCTCAAAATTGTTCAATGTTCTGCCAGTGATCGAGTTTATTGAAATGCGCGCATTGACCTGCGTGCCGGGGCGATCAATTATATTTTTAAAACGCAAGCAAAAATACAATTGCGGCTGCCCACTTTCGATTGCTCGTACAGGTCGTCCTGAGGACTCACTTAGCAAAAACAACTCCGCTTGTTCGATAACTGGTGGGGTGATTGTTTTGCGTTCGACTTTTTCCACCTCCGATGGTTTAGAAAGTTCTGGCAAATTCTTTTTGATGAATTGCGCAATAGCCTGTCCGTCAATCCCTTGAAAAATAGCAGATTCCTCTGAAAGCAGATACTCAATGCGTCCTGAAAACGTATTTTCTTCTTCTCGAGGATACAAATCAATCTTGAATGAATATTTCGGTTTTACCGGCGCTTGTACTTCCTTTTTTGGCGGCGCTGGCGTGCGCGTTTCTACTATTGGTTTTTCCTCAGGGATTATCGTATTTTTAATGGGTGGTTCAATTGCTTCGGCTGTAGACGCAGAGATTGCCTTTGCAGAATTAGCAACTTGCTTCAAATAATCCATTGTACGTTGCAAATCCTTTTCATTTTTGAAGAGAACGCTACGCGCAATTTCTTTTTTATTACCTCCTACAAGTATGAAATAGTGTTGTTCGCCATCTTTTTTGCGGATATAATTTTTTACCTGTCGTGCTAATTTTACTGCATTTTGAAGCTTGTTTTCAGCAACATTTTGGGGTTGAAAATCTTTGCTATGCAAAATAGGCTTGCCATTTATATCCTTGCATTGAAAATAATAAAATCCGTTTTCTTCGTTCCTCACCAGTTCAAACCCAGGAATCGGATGGGAGGAAGCATTATTTGCATCTTTCATAAGTGCTGGTTTTTTGAAGTTAAAATGAAAGAAGCACATTACAAAAGGGCGCTGTAAGCTACTTTCGTAATGTGCCTTGTTGTTTGCTTAAAGGTTACTCAGCGAAAAATATTCGCATTAACTTTGATTAAACAGATTCGTAAACTTTCAGCAAACCGATGTCCGAAAACGCAGCTACTGGCAGCGGTGCATTTTTAGGGCTTGGGCCTAATAATTGCAACGAAAGCGTAACGCGATAAACACCAGCTGGGACGGCATTAGCCGGAATGCTTACAACTGCTTCATACGCGTGTTCCAATTCGTTCACAAACGGAACAGTAGTGGTAAATGGACTTCCTTTGTACTCGCCGGAACCCATTTCTTCCAAATAAAGATTGCATTCCCACTTACCATAGATAATCAAGCACAAGCTACCCTTCACTTTCCAGTACAATTTCACCTTCCAGGGTTGGTCGGTCTGGATAATCATATTTGACGGATAAGGCGGAAATGGGCCTGGTGCCGGGAATGAATTGTAATCATACTGGTCGTCATCTGGCTCTTCAATGAGAAGAGAATAAGCACCGTGAATTACTTTGAACATTCCATTGAGGTTCACCTCAAAATCCAACTTAGAGTAATTTGCCATGGTTCTTTGTGGTTTTGGCACAAAATAGTGCGGAAAATCTGCTGCTTTTTTGTTCAAGAATAGGCGAGTGCTGTTTTCCCACACAATTTTGAAAATGAATAATCAAATTGTACGCCTCATTTGTTGTTTCTTGAACTTGATACAAAGGTAGGAAGGGGGGCTTAAAAAACGCTTAATGGAATACTTAATAAAAAATTATTTTTTACTTAAATGTCATTTTTTGAAATAATATTTTATAAAATTCAAATTTACAATCTTTTTTGATAGCATCAAACCCAAAATGGAATTAAATTATAAAACCTTCGGGCAAGGCGAACCCATCATCATTCTTCATGGAATGTTCGGTACTTTGGACAATTGGCAAACCATCGGTAAGCAATTATCTGAAAACTTTACGGTTTATATCCTCGATCAACGCAATCATGGTCGCTCCCCGCACGAGGATTTGATTGATTATCCTACAATGGCAGAAGACTTGCACCATTTTATGGAATCGCACTGGATATTTAAGGCTCACCTCCTGGGGCATTCGATGGGTGGCAAAACCGCGATGCAATTTGCGCTCGATCACCCGGATATGGTGGATAAATTGGTGGTGGTGGACGTAGCTCCTAAGCGGTACAATGGCGGCCATGAGCATATTCTCAAAGCCTTGCTGGCTTTGGATTTAAACCAAATCGAAACCCGTCAGAACGCCGAAGATTTCTTGCGAAGTCACTTACCTGATGAACCGGAAAGCACTATTTTATTCTTGATGAAAAATCTCTCCCGATCCAAAGAGGGCCATTTTGAATGGAAAATGAACTTTCAGGCAATATATAATCACTATCAAGATATTCTTGATACGGTGCATGGTAGTCATCCTTTTGAAGGGGAAACAATTTTTATTCGTGGCGCGCAATCTAAATATATCCTTGATAATGATTGGGATACAATTATAATTTTTTTTCCAAATGCAAAATTAGAAACCATTCAAAACGCCGGGCATTGGGTGCACGCTGACCAGCCAACGATACTTTTGAATATCGTGCAACAATTTTTGGCGCGATAATTGCTCAGGAATTCTTGCATCTTTGTTAAAATCCTGGGAAATTTGACAATAATTCCCCCAATTGGATTATTTTTTGCAAATTGTATCCATAATTGCGGAAAATAGCGTTATTACTTTATTTCCCGACTATCAAAAAAATTAATCGAGCAACATGAAGCGACTTATCAAATTCTCCATTTTGGCTGCTATCGTAGCTTTGAGCGTAGCTACTACCTTTCAGCCCCATAGCAATAAATATTTTGAGATTACCAAAAATATCGAAATATTTGCGAATCTCTACAAAGAACTCAATACCTATTATGTGGACGATCTTGACCCCGGCAAGCTGATGCGCACCGGTATTGACGCGATGGTAGAATCACTCGATCCCTTCACTAATTATATTTCCGAATCCGATATTGAAGGCTACCGCTTCCTCACCGAAGGCAAATACAATGGCATCGGCGCGATGAGCAAGCAGATGGGCGACTATGTCACCGTCACCGAATTGTATGAAGGTCAGCCTGCGGATAAAGCCGGATTGAAAGTAGGCGATCAAATTCTGGCGGTGGATGGAAAAGACGCAACCGGTAAAACGGTGGATGAACTCAACGATATTATGCGCGGCTTCCCCGGCACGGTGGTAAAACTGAAAATTCGCCGCCCTGGTATGCCCAATGATATGGAAATTCCGCTTACCCGTAGCGAAGTGGATGTGCCGAATGTACCACATTTCGATATGGTGTCGGAAGATGTGGGCTACGTGGCGCTGACGATTTTCACGCACGATGCCGGTAGAAATGTAGCGGAAGCTGTAAAAAAACTCAAAGATCAAAATCCGAATCTAAAAGGGATTATCCTTGATTTACGTGATAATGGGGGCGGTTTGCTGAATGAAGCAGTAAATGTATGTAATGTTTTTATTCCTCGTAATGAGCTGGTAGTTACTACCAAAGGTAAAGTAAAAGAATGGGATCAGGCTTTCCGTACCATGGGTAGCCCGGTTGATTTGAATATACCCTTAGCAGTGCTGATTGACAAAGGTTCGGCCTCGGCTTCGGAGATTGTATGCGGGGTTTTCCAGGATTACGATCGTGGCATCCTACTTGGTCAGCGTTCCTATGGGAAAGGCTTGGTTCAAAATACGCGCGATGTTGGTTATAATTCAAAATTAAAACTTACAACTGCCAAATATTATATTCCTAGCGGTCGCTGCATCCAAAGTGTAGAATACAAAAACGGTGAGCCGGTGGACATCCCCGATAACCGCCGCACTCCTTTCAAAACACGCAACGGGCGTACTGTATTAGATGGTGGTGGCGTGAAGCCAGATGTGGTACTCGCGCAACTTGCTGATGATGCAATCGTCAGAAGTTTGGAAGATCAAAATATCGTTTTTGATTACGCGACTCAATATTGCTTAAAGCATCCTACTATTGGTAGCACGAGCCCGACCGAATTTAAGTTCACTGATTTTGATGATTTTTTGAAGTTTGTTGATAATAAAAGTTTTAGCTACGAAACCGATAGTGAAAAGCTACTGGCGCAATTAAAAGAGAAATCGAGTAAAGATGGTTTTGCAGTAGATGCCGAGATCAAAGCGTTGGAAAGCAAAATCAAAGCATCAAAAAAACAGGATTTGATGGAGTACAAGGCGGTATTGATTGATTTGATCGAAAAGGAAATCGTAGGTCGCTATTTCTATCAGGCTGGCAAAATCAAAATTGGCTTGCGCAACGATGAAGAAGTCCGCGACGCCATCAGCATTTTAAAGGATCAAGCACGCTACAAGCAATTATTGCAAGGCAAATAAATCTTTTGGGAATGTTGGAATTGTGGATTGATGGATTATTGTGATAATGAAAAACTTCCAAAGTTAAATCAACCTTGGAAGTTTTTCATTTTACTTCCACTGATGAAATAAAAATCAATTAATGCCTTGTTTTCCAACTTCCGACTTCGTACTTCCAATTTCGCAATATTTGTCAAAAAATATAAAATCGCATCAAAAACCTGTCACTTCTCACTCAAATTCCGTTTTACAGAAAAATTTTTTCAAATTTGTGGGCTGATTTTACAAGAATAATCAGCATCTGACTGTTTATAGCAAGTTAGAAACGCAAAGTTAGGAGAATCAAAAATACAAGCTTTGTTTTTTCCGACTTCCTTCGGTCGCCGTAGGCGATGCCGACTTCATTTTTGGAATTACTTTCAAACCATACTTTGATGATGCAACAAGCCGACATTGAAGCGCTCAATCACCAGATTTATATTGACAGCGCTTTTGTAGAAAAACTGAATGAAGCAACTGCCAAGATTATCGTTGGGCAACACCACATGATCGAACGCCTAATGATTGGACTTCTCACGAGAGGACACGTGCTGCTCGAAGGTTTGCCTGGGCTGGCTAAAACACTGGCAATCAAAACCTTGTCGAATGCGGTGGATTCAAAATTCAGCCGAATCCAGTTTACGCCCGATTTGCTGCCGGCGGATATTATCGGTACGATGATTTATAATCCGAGCAAGAATGAATTCTCGGTACGCAAAGGCCCGATCTTCGCCAATTTTATCCTCGCCGATGAAATCAACCGCGCGCCGGCAAAGGTGCAATCCGCACTTTTAGAAGCCATGCAGGAACGACAAGTGACCATTGGTAGCGAGACGTTCAAGCTGGAAGAACCGTTCCTGGTGCTGGCTACGCAAAACCCAATCGAGCAAGAAGGTACCTACCCATTGCCAGAGGCGCAAGTGGATCGCTTTATGCTCAAGGTGAAAATCACTTACCCGGAGAAAGAAGAAGAGCGCGAGATCATTCGACGCAGCTTGTCGGGTGAAACCGAGGAAAAAGTGCATCCAGTGGTGCATCCGGGCGACATCCTGCGCGCGCGCAAGTCGGTGCAACGCATCTATATGGATGAAAAAATCGAGCGCTATATTCTGGATATTGTATTCGCTACGCGCAATCCGCAGGCATACAATTTGCATGGATTGGAAATCCTCATCAATTATGGCGGTTCGCCAAGAGCAAGTATCGCGCTGGCGCAAGCCTCCAAAGCGATTGCCTTCCTGAAGCGCCGGGGTTATGTGATTCCTGAAGATGTGCGCAATGTCTGCCACGATGTGCTGCGACACCGCATTGGCTTGACCTATGAGGCTGAAGCCGAGAATATTACACAAGAAGATGTGATCAATCGGATTTTGGATACGGTGGAGGTGCCGTGATGGTGTTATGGTTCGGGGTGTTATGGTGTTACCGTTTTGTGGTTTTAGATTTAGCGTTTGAAATTTTGTGGTTCAGAAATAGAGAAACCCCGAAGGGGTAACATATTTATAGAAAATAAAATATAAAATTCCATCGAACCCTGGAAGGGTGATATAAAATATGCCACCCCTGACGGGGTTTAAGACAAGGTTTTTATCATCGGTTATAATTATATCAACCCTAGGTTTTTATCTTGGAATTTTGGTGCTTTAAAGCTCAAAATTTAAATATAAACTAATTTAATGCTAAATCTTGATGACCCAATCTGGAAAACATTTAATGGGGGATATAGAATTCCTTATGATGCTTCTTTACCATTAAGAAAACTGGAAACAATAAATGACGAAAATGAAATCAATAAAATTTTAAGAGAGTTATGGCAAGAGTTACATCATCAAGGAGATGTTGATTTGGCTTCCTATTTTGCAATGCCACACTTAATTAGAATTGCGAAATCAAAAAAATTGAAACAATATGATATTCCAGCATTGGTTGCTACAATTGAAATTCAAAGACATTTAAATAATCCCACGATTCCTAAAAATTATGCAGAAGACTATTTAAACGGAATAAAGGAAATTATAGATGTTATTAAATTAAACCAGAGTCTACCTTGGGATAAAACTTATGCGACTTGTGCGGCTGCTGCTATCATTGCAGTGAACGGACAACCTGCTTTAGCAAATATAATATTTGATTTAGATGAAGAAGGTATTGCTGAGAAATTTGAAAAATTTTTAGAATTGTATGATGAGTTTGACGAATGGTTCAACCTTAACACAAAAACACATTAACACCATAACACAACTACATGGAAACCGCCGAACTACTCAAAAAAGTCCGCAAAATCGAGATCAAGACGAAAGGCTTGACGAAGCATATTTTCAGTGGGGAGTACCACAGTGCGTTCAAGGGGCGGGGTATGTCGTTCAGCGAGGTGCGAAGCTACCAGTACGGCGACGATGTGCGGAATATCGACTGGAACGTGACGGCGCGCACGGGCGAGCCTTTTGTGAAAGTGTTTGAAGAAGAGCGCGAGCTGACGGTGATGCTGCTGGTGGACATGAGTCGCTCGGCGTATTTCGGCACGGTGAACCAGATGAAAAATGAGATTTTGATTGAAATCAGCGCGGTGCTGGCCTTTTCGGCGATTAATAATAATGATAAGGTTGGTGTGATCATTTTTACGGATAAAATCGAGAAATTTATTCCGCCCAAGAAGGGCAAACAACATATTCTGCGCATCATCCGCGAAATGATTAACTTTTCGCCATCGGGCAGCGGCACGAATATCGCGGCAGGCTTGCAATATTTTAATAATGTGATCAAGAAACGCAGCATTTGCTTCGTCTTATCCGATTTTATGAGCAAAGGCTATACTGATGCGCTGCGCATTGCCAAGCGGCGGCACGATATTATCGGGATTCAGATGACCGACCCGGCGGAAGCGGAACTACCGAATGTGGGTTTGATGATGGTGCAAGACGCTGAAACGGGCGCGATGCGCTGGATTGATACATCGGCACGAAAAGTGCGGGAAGCTTACAGCCGTTGGTTTCAGGAGAACAATCAATATTTCAAAACCACGTTTTTGAGGAGTGGGGCCGATGCGATTGGCATTCGTACCGACGAGCATTATGACGTAGCTTTGCACAAGTTTTTCTTAAAAAGAGCGAATTGATGAACTGGAATATTGGAATGTTGGAATGTTGGAGTGTTGGAATATTGGAGTGTTGGAATGTTGGAGTATTGAGGAAACATTACTCTATTATTCCAGCATTCCATTATTCCCGCAAAGCGTGGAAAACGATTGTCCTAATATTTGCATTGAATTTATGGGCAGTGCTCGCTTTCGCGCAAACCAAAGCCAGCGTCCATCTTGATAGTACGTACATCCTCATCGGCGACCAGGTGCAAATGCAGCTATTCTTAGACTCAGCGGTTAATATCACGAATATCAAAACCGATTTTTCGGTATTTGAAGACTCGCTTTCTAAAATAGAAGTGGTACAGCATGGAGAATGGAATCAAGTGAGTTTGAACAAAATGACTGGCGCAGCGCTTTGGGAGCAACGCGTGACGCTCACCTCTTTTGAAGCTGGGCGATATCAATTGCCTGACATCCCAATTAGTTTTCGATTCAACGGTGAAAAATACTCGGTTACAACGACCACTGCCAATTTTTTAGAAGTCGGCACAATCGCGGTAAGCGATTCAACTCAATTAGCACCAATCAAAGGCATCATCGAAGAGCCTACGACATTGGAAGATTATTTGCCGTATGCCATTGCTGTTGCGGCGCTTGGCTTGTTGATTGCATTAGTGTTTTTAATAATAAGATTAACCCGATCTAAAGAAATTATGCTTCCGCCACCAATTGTTTTGAAACCATACGAAGTGGCACTGCAGAAATTAGGTTTTTTAGAGGATGCACACCTTTGGGAAAAAGGAGATACAAAAACCTTTCAAACGGAATTAACCTTTATCCTTCGGGAGTATTTAGAAAAACAATTCCACGTTCCTGCTTTGGAAAACACAACTGACGAGATTTTAACGAGTTTAAAAAGATATGGGATCGCACCTGGATGGCAAGACAAGCTCCGACGGTTATTTCAAAATGCAGATTTGGTGAAATTTGCGAAAGCAAATCTCCCTGTTGACATTCATAATCAGAGTATGAAAGAAGCGATTCACTTTGTATGGGAAACAAAGCCTGCGCCATTGCCAGAAGAGCAAGAAATGGAAGAGGTGATAAACTCTCCTGAAGAAGCAATTAATAAATACAAAAATAAAGTTGCAGTAAAAATACCGGTTAGTATATCGAATAATAATTCTGTATTGTCGGCAGAAAACTTGGTAACGCATGAAGAGGAAGTTCGCTACGCTGGATTTTGGCAGCGCTTAGTAGCAGCTTTTATTGATGGATTGATCGCAATTCCTGTAATTGGAATTATCATCTATCTTCGGATTTATACTGCTAATACTTCTGATATAGAGGACTTTCAGGCGGTTTTTGTTTTTAGCGGAGCTTTTATGTTTGCGTATGGATGGTTATACTTTGCACTTTTTGAATGGAAAAAACAAGCCACTCCTGGTAAAATGGTGATGGGATTGAAAGTCACGGGTTTAGATGGTCGTCCAATTTCGTTTGGTCGCGCGACTGGAAGGTATTTTGGCAAAAATATTTCTGCAGCAATTTTGTACGTAGGATTTATTATGGTATTTTTTACGAAAAGAAAGCAAGCGCTTCACGATTTAATGGCGAGATGTATTGTAACGAGAAAATCACGTTATAAATATATAAGTCAGGTAGAAACAATTTACAATCAGCAATAATCAATAATCTATTGTCCATTATCAAAAACATACACTTCGTCAATCCTGAGTTGCTGGGGCTATTGTTGCTGCTGCCGCTGATAGGCTTTTTCTATTACTTGCGTTACCGGAAGTATTTTGTTACATTGCGCCTGTCTTCGCTGCAAGCGCTCGAAGGCATTACGTCCTGGCGTAGCAAGTGGCGAGCTATTTTGCCTCTTTTACGGGCTTTTGCATTTGCCTTGATGGCGATAGCTTTGGCGCGCCCGCAGTTGACCTTGAAAGAAGAGCGCATCAACGCGGATAGTATTGATATTATGATGGTGATGGACTTGTCGAGCAGTATGCTGGCGCAAGATTTCCAACCTGATCGACTGGAAGTGAGCAAGGAATTGGCGATAGAATTTGTAGACAAGCGCCCTTATGATCGCATAGGGCTCACGGTTTTTGCGGGAGAAGCCTTTACACAATGTCCACTTACGACGGATCACCGCGTTGTGAAAGAGTTTTTGGCGAATTTGCAATGCGGCATTCTGGAAGATGGAACGGCGATTGGCATGGGCTTGGCGACTGCAGTGAACCGTATGAAAGATAGCCCTTCCAAGAGCAAAGTGGCGATTTTGCTGACCGATGGTGTGAATAATGCTGGCTACGTCAAGCCGATCACTGCTGCTGAAATAGGGCGCGAATTTAATATCAAAGTCTATACGATTGGCGTTGGTACAACGGGCGATGCGCTTACGCCGGTGAGTCGCCGCAGTGATGGACGCTATATCTTTGGATTGGCGCGGGTAGAAATTGACGAGCCGCTGATGCAGCAAATCGCAGAAATGACTGGTGGACGTTACTATCGTGCAACTTCCGCCGAGGGCTTGGAGCAGATTTATGACCAAATTGACCAATTGGAAAAAACAAAAGTGGAAGTGACCAGCATCAAGCGATACAGCGAAGAATTCTATCGGCTTGCAGGAATTGCTTTGTTTTTACTGATATTAGAATTTATTTTAAGATATACAATTTTCAGAACCATACCGTAATTTGAAGTATGAAATTAGAAGTACGAGGTACGATTTTATCTAATTCGCACTTCCAACTTCGTACTTCCAACTTTGACAAAATGTTTCGATTCGAGCATCCATATTACCTCTACGCTTTAGAAATACTGCCCATACTGGGTGTATTTTTCTACCTGATGTTACAATCGCGGAAGCGCGCTTTGCAAAAATTTGGCAATCGGGAATTGATCAAAAAACTGATGCCGCAAGCCTCGAAATACAAGCACGCACTCAAGTTTTGGCTGTTTTTGTTGGGTATCACCTTTATGATTTTCGGAGCGGCAAATCCACAGTGGGGCGTGAAGCGTGAGAAAGTCAAGCGCAAGGGTATTGATATTTTTATTGCCTTGGATGTATCGAAAAGTATGCTGGCAGAGGATGTTGCACCGAGTCGCTTAGAACGAGCCAAGAAATTCTCGGAAGATTTGGTGGAAAAACTGCGTGGCGAGCGTTTGGGACTGATTCTTTTTGCTGGAAATGCTTATTTGCAAGTACCATTGACCATCGATTATGCCGCCTTAGGTATATTTATCAAAAGCGCCAATCCTGACCAAATGCCGACCCAAGGCACTGCGATCGGCGATGTGGTAACTTTGTCTGGGCAATCCTTTCCTGCAAATAATCAACGACATAAAGTGCTGATTGTCATATCGGATGGCGAAAACCACGACGATGAAGCCCAGGAACGTGCCGAAGATGCCGCCGATGAAGGCTTGCTGCTATTTACCATCGGTATTGGCACGGCGGAAGGTGGCTTTATTCCTGAGTTTATAGACGGAAGTTTGGATTACAAACGCGACGAACGCGGCGAGCCTGTGCGTACCCGCACGAACGAAGAAGCCTTGCGACGCATTGCGGCGGTGGGTAACGGCGCTTATTTTAATCTCGCAAATGACACGGATCAGATTCTGAAAGCATTGCAGCAGCGCATTGATATGGTTGAAAAACGAGAATACGAGCAACGCGCTTTTACAGAATTTGAGAGTTATTTTCAATACTTTATAGGCGCTGCTTTGTTATTATTAGTAATTGAATTTTTAATTTCTTATACTAAAAATCGCTTTTTGGCGGATAAGGATTTGTTTAGAATTTAGAACCCGATCATTATGAAAGGCTTTTGGACTATAATATTTATTGCTGCTGTTTTTACTTCGGTAAATGCCCAAACCGCCCATAAATACTTGCGTAAAGGTGATAAAGACTATAAATCGCAAACTTATTCCAAAGCTGAAGAGCATTATCGTAAAGCCCTGGAAAAGGAAAAAACCGCGCAGGGTAGCTATAATCTCGGCAATACGATTTATCAGCAAGGGCGCTACGAAGAAGCCATTAACAGCTATGAAAGCGCTGCAAAAGCTGCAAGTGATAACGCCGTAAAAGCGCGCGCTTACCACAATTTGGGCAATACCTATTTCAGCCAAAAACAATACGAAAGAAGCATCGAAGCCTATAAAAATGCCTTGCGCCTGAATCCTTCGGATATGGAAACAAAGATTAACCTGGCGATGGCACAAAAACTAAAAGAACCGCCGCCTCCACCGGAGCAGCAAGAACAAGAACCGCCCAAGCAAGAGCCACCACCTGATAGCCCGAAACAGCAACCGCAGCAGCAACAGGGAGAATCGGAACAGCAGCAACCCGAAGAGATGAAGGATTTATCGAAAGAAGAAGCACGTAAGTTGTTGGAAATCATTGATCAGGAAGAGCAAAAAGTGCAACAAAAATTGCGCAAAGCGCCAAAACCTACGAAGTCGAAGAAGGATTGGTGATTTTTTTTGAGATGAGGAGGAAGAGAGACTAAGATAAACTTAGTGACCAGTAGAAGGAGAGATGGACTGACACTATAGCACTAAAACACTATAAAACCATAGCACTACAAACTATCGCACCATTTTCCAGCTATGAAACAGAAGCTGATACTTTTTTCAATATGGCTTTTGCCGCTTTTGAGCGTCGCTCAGGCGAGTTTTGAAGCATCTACCGATGCCCGACAGGTGGTGTTGAATGGTTATTTTACCCTTCATTTTACTTTAAAAAATGCTGAAGGAGAAGACTTTACGCCGCCTTCGTTCCATGATTTTATCATAGCATCTGGTCCTTCGCGTTCGATGAGTACGACCATTATTAATGGAAAAGTTTCCAAGGAGTCTGCCTATTCTTACACCCTTCAACCCAAGAAAACAGGTAGATTAACTATTGGTAGTGCTTCGATTCGAGCCAACGGTCGTACTTTGCGAACGGATCCTATTACTATCGAAGTTTTAAAAAGTAAAGAACTTCCTAAAAGCAATGCTGCGAATCGGGTTTTTCTTCGTGCCGAGTTGAGTTCGGACAAAGCAATCATTGGACAGCAAATCGTGTTGGATTATAAATTGTACACCGCTATTGATATTGACAGTTATAGCATTTTGCAAGAGTCAGATTATCAAGGATTTTACGCGCAGGACTTGCGCCGCTTCGATACGCCACTTACGCGCGAAGTCGTGAGGGGTGTTCAATACGTGACCAAAATTTTAAAACGGGTGGCATTATTTCCTCAACAAGCCGGGGAGCTAAAGATTGCGCCTTTGCAGATGGAATTAGCGGTTTTGATTAATGATAATAGCGGTAGAGATGGCTTTCTGTTCAACCGGCCAGTACAGCGCTTGCTGGTGCAAAGCGATGAAGCCAAGATAGAGGTGGCATCCTTACCTGAAAATCCACCAGCATCTTTTACCGGCGCAGTTGGCAATTTTAATGCCCAGTATTCTATCAGTCGCAACGAAGCCAGCACCGATGACGTTATTTCCCTCCGGCTCAGTATCACCGGCGACGGCGACATCAAGCGAGTGCAAGCGCCGGCATTGACCATGTCAGATAGCTTTGAAATATACGATCCAAAAGTATTGGAAGAAAACACTTACGAAAGCCCCGATGGAAAACTCACGGGACGGAAGGAAGTTGAGTATCTATTATTACCCAAAAAGCCCGGCAGCTATCAATTGCAACCAGCCTTTAGTTACTTTGATCCTGAAACGGGTATTTACGAGGTACTCGATCAAAATATTTTTAATATCAACATTCGACAAGGCTCGTTGCGCCCTTCAAATATTGATTTGAACAGCGATCAAAACTTAGCTCAACAAGATATTCGTTTTATAAAATTGGACACCAAACTTTATTCTCCAAGAGATAGTTTTTGGGGTTCTACAACTTTTTGGACGCTGACCATTCTGCCATTTTTGTTTTTAGGGGGCATTTTAATCGTAAAGCGTATTCAAAATCA
Organism: Saprospiraceae bacterium; assembly: GCA_033761835.1. Taxonomy (GTDB): domain Bacteria; phylum Bacteroidota; class Bacteroidia; order Chitinophagales; family Saprospiraceae; genus JADJNW01. The sequence continues at coordinate 1,103 of JANRME010000134.1, read as the reverse complement.
ACAGGGTGAAACCGATGCCACGCAACTAAAAATCAAACGCGCACGCCAGGAAGCGCTCCGGCATTTACAGGTGGCTGAAAAACATTTGCAAGCGAAGGAAAGTCGCGCTTTTTTTGACGAAGTATCGAAAGCTTTATTGGGTTATGTTTGTGATAAGCTTCAAATTCCGCGCTCGGCGCTCACCAAAGAAAATGTAAGAGAAAAGCTAATTTCACTAAAAGTCGAGAACACTTTGATTGATGCGTTTATGCACATCATACAAACCTGCGAAGTGGCACTCTTCTCGGGTCAAGACACACCGACTGCAATGAACGAAACCTACCAACAGGCGGTAGAGAACATTGCCAAGATTGAAACATTCCTAGGGAAGTAAAAATGATTTGGATTCCTAACATAAAATAATGGGATGACAATTATTGACAAAATCAACTTGTCATCCCATCAATTTATCAAACTCTTTTACTGAAGAATCACCTCTTTTTCCTCCACCATCTTGCGGATATTGATCAGCGCATAGCGCATACGACCAAGTGCCGTGTTGATGCTGACGCGGGTGAGCTTGGCAATTTCTTTGAAGCTCATATCTGCGTAATGGCGCAGGATAACAACTTCGCGTTGTTCCGGTGGTAATTGATCTACCAACTGGCGAATTTTATCGTGGGTCTGGCTGCGAATGATACCTTGCTCGGCATTGTCATCCGAAACCTGGAGGATGTCAAAAATATCGAAGGTCTCTGTGGGAGACACCTGCGGACGGCGCTTGGTGCGGCGGAAGTAATCCACGCACATATTGTAGGCAATACGCATCGCCCACTGAAGGAACTTGCCTTCGTGGTTGTATTTACCCTTGCGTAGGGTGTCAATAATTTTGATAAAAACCTCTTGGAAAATATCTTCTGCAAGGCTCTGATCCTTGACAAAAAGATAGATCGAAGTGTAGATTTTTTGCTGATGACGATTAAGGAGCGTTTCAAACGCACGTTCGTCACCTTCCAAATAGAGTGCGATGAGCTGTTGGTCATTCAACGGCGTAACTTGCATAACTAAATAATTTTGCGTTATGGGATTGAAATCTAATTATTTAGTGTAGAAGTTATAACCGA
>JANRME010000133.1:0-11897 GCA_033761835.1 Saprospiraceae bacterium | reverse complement strand
GATTTAAATATCGCCGTGCAAGAGCAAGAATCGGCCCGACGCAACTACGTGAGCGCCTTACAAAGCTTTTGGCTGGCTCATTACGACTTGCGCCGCAGCACTTTATATGATTTTGCGAATGATCGTTCTTTGGTAAACTTGCCAGATGGGTATTAGGCTATGGCAGGTTTTCAAAACCTGCCATAGCATTTAGTCTTTTGGAACTTTTATAAGGTAAAGTCAGGTTTTTACTAGAAATATTCTGCAAAAACCTGCGATCATGCCGCCCGAAATTATTGAAAAAATCACCCGACGCCTTGGAATACCTGATTTATGGGAAAAACTGAATAAGCAAATCTCCAGTACCGAATTAAATTCTTTTCTACTTGAGCTTTTTTCGCACAGAACAAATCAAATTTCCCCAACCGAGTTATTGAGCGCTTATCAAAGCAATCGCTTTGTGACACCCGTTTCTTATGAATGGATTCCTTTTATAGAATGGGAACTCGAAATTTTGCGTTTTGCCCAAGAAAATGGTTTCGAGCCTTTGGAGTTATCGCCAGTAAGCCCTTTGGGAGCTTGTTCGGTAGTAGCTACGGTGCATCAACATAAAGTGTTATCGGCTTTGCGAGGCACGGAGGTCGTATCAGATGCCACTAATGTATTGGCATTAGAAAGCAGCCTTCATCGCCAAGCGTTTTTGAAAAAAGATACCAAATCGGCTGCCCGTGTGCGTCTATGCACAACCCACCGGCATTTACGCACTTCCTTTTTTAACTTTCCAGGATTCACGCCGCATTTCAAAATTTTTTGCCTTACACTCGCTGGGCGCGATGAAGGCAGTTTTCGCTTTGAAACAGAAAGCATCGTTGAATGTCTTCGGTTTTACTATCAGTTACTCACCGAAAAAATCGGGATTGAATCTTCACGCACTCGTTTGATTCTAAAAGATTTGCGACAAGCAGCAACAGAGAATCTGCTTTTTGAAGCCTTACAAAAAAACATTGATCAATCATTGCCTCAATGGACTTGTGAAATGCAGGAAATTCATCACGAAAATGCCAATTATTACAAAGGTTTACAATTCAAAATCATACTTGATCCTGATGGAAATCGCTATGACATTGGCGACGGCGGTTTTGTTAACTGGACGCAGCAACTACTTGGCAATCGCAAAGAACGCTTCCTCATCAGTGGCTTGGGTACAGAATTTTTGTATAAACTATTGAACAGGCATATTTGAAGCTAAAACTGATGAATTTCAGCGCTTTAGATGAGGTTTGTCATTGTAAATAGCAATCTTACATGGTTATTTTGGCTTTATTAGCAAAAGAAAAAACCATGACAAACACAAAAATTTTATCAGTACCTAATTCAAATATGGCCATCATTCCCTTTAAAATAAAACAAGCATTAGTCGCTTTGGAATTGGGAGATGGCGATGAAAAACTACTGGATTACCTCGATTTTTTTTCAAGGCAAATTCCGATAGAGGCAGCAGAGTTTTTGCACGTTTTACCTAAATTTGATTTGTTGAATGCCATTTTTGGTAGAGAAGGCAGCGGGTTTGTCAGTAACTATGAATTGAATGAAGAAACGATTCGGGAAATGAAAATAGAAACAAAAACCCGATTGGAACGACGAAATATCTTACCTGCTGGGAATCAAATAAATAAAGTAGAATACGATGTACGCGAAGGCAATCCATTGGAAGAATTACTCAAAGAAGTAACGGAAACGAAAGCGGATTTGACGATCATCGGGCAGAAGAGTGCGCGTGGTCAACATGGCATTCTTGCACGGAATTTGGCTCGAAAAGCCAGCAATCACGCACTCATTGTACCAGAAGGAGCGAGGGCGCGCTTGCGCAAAATTATGATTCCGATTGATTTTTCGGCTTCTTCTATTAAGGGTTTACAAACCGCACTTGCAATTAACAAACAATTGAAAGAACCTGCTGAAATCATCTGTGTGAATGTATATGAAATGCCGAATATCGCAGCGGTTTATATCCGTAAAACCACAGAAGAACTGAAAAAAATGATAGAACAAGATCGGATGGAAGCGTTTCAGACATTTTTGAAAACTTATGGTGGGCCAGATCAGCATTTGCTTAAAACCATTTTGATCGAAAACCGACTGGGAGATATTGGCACTTACTTGATGGATTATGCCTTGGAATCAAATGCAGATTTGATTATTATGGGCGCTAAAGGACATTCCAAAGTCGAGTTGCTACTTTTGGGTAGCGTGACCGAACGGTTGCTTTCTGAAAATGACGTAATTCCAACTTTGATCGTTAAATGAAATAAGGATAAAAGGGCTTCTAATTCCAATATACCGTCAATAGTCGACCGTCAACAGTTTATAATGTGTTGATTTGTAAATAAATGCAAAATTCAAATGCGCAATTAAGATTTTTTTGAACCATACAAAATTCCAGAACCATGGTTATCAGCGACAGCAAGAAGATTAAGGACATCCAACAGGAGTTTACTCAAAAGTTTCCGTACTTGAAGATTCAGTTTTATGGACAGCCGCACGAGGCAGGAGAAGGTTCTTCTGTACGCCAGCAGATCAGTGAAGAAAAAACAATTGGAAGTGTAAGACAAATACATAACGAAGGCAACTTTGTTATCAAGGATCAAATGGCAGTTGGCGAATTTGAAAAAGCATTTTATGAGAAGTTTGGATTGAGCGTTCAGGTATTCCGCAAATCGGGCGACCTCTGGATGCAGACAACTTCTACGGATGAATGGACGTTGGCAGAACAAAATCGAAAAGGAGGCTCATCGGAAGAGGCTTTTATTGAAAAATATGGCTCTTAGAATTCATTTAAAAAGAGCCCGACCATTGAAATTATTTGGCTTTTGCGACAATAAGGTGGCCTCTTTGTAAGGAGATGTCGCCTTTTTATTTTTCCGAAAAAAAATTCAAACTGCATTAAACTTTAACGGTAATTTGCAGTCTAAAAAACAAATTTGCCTTTGTGCAGACGCCGCGAACCGACATATCTGATGAAAACATTCTACAGCTTTTACAAAACCAAAGCTCGGCCGAGCACGGTTTTCGGCTGTTGATGCAAAAATACCAGGAGCAACTGTACTGGGTTGTTCGGCGCATGGTGCAAGAGCATGATGACGCCAACGATGTAATCCAGAATTGTTTTATCAAGGTGTTTCGTAGTATTCATACATTTGAGGGAAAGTCGAAGTTGTACACCTGGCTGTATCGCATCGCTACCAACGAAGCGATCACTTTTTTATCCCAAAAAAAACGGAAGGCAACCAATTATATTGAGGATGGGGAACTGCCTTTGGCAAATCAATTGAGGGCAGAGGAGAGTGTAGATGGAGATGCGCTGGAACAACGTTTGCAGGAAGCCTTGCAACAGTTGCCTGAAAAACAACGATTGGTATTTGAAATGCGCTATTACGATGAAACCCCGTATGAAGAGATGTCGGAGTTGCTTGATACTTCGGTGGGAGCACTCAAGGCGTCGTACCATCATGCAGTGAAAAAAATAGAGACTTATTTTAGAGCAATTGAAATCGGCGAGCTATGAAAAATCGCGAGGATGTTAACAAAGAATTGCAGGCGCTATCCCCCCTGCTTGCCAAGCTAAAGGAAAAACAAACGCCTTTAGAGGTACCGGAAAATTATTTCCATGCCCTGCCTGATCAAATCTGGGAGCAAATCAAACTGATGCCACAACCAGAGCGAACCAAGCCGCAGTTGGGGTGGTGGGAGCGCCTTATGAATGGAGCATCGGTATTGCTTCGACCGCGCATTGCCATTGGCGTAGCAACTTTTGCTATTTTGGTGATAGCTGGGATTTTTATGTTAAAACCAGGCTCAGATTCGGAAAACCCGTTTTCAGGGCTTTCAGGAGAGGAAGTGACCGCTTATATGTCAGAAAATATACATGAATTCGACACTGAATTATTGATCAAAGCGGCTTCGGTTTACCAGGATTGGAGTCTTATGTCTGGCTCGGAATTTAATGAGGAGGAGGTTGATCAATTGTTGAAAGAAGTACTTAAAGACTTGGATGACGAAATATTAGAGGAACTTTTGTAAAACTGTTAAAACGGAGAAAACAATGAAAAAGGCGATCATTGGACTCTTGTTGCTTTGCTTTGCCGTAGGGGCGAGCTATGCGCAAGACGAGGACCTGCCTGAACCCCAGGGAGAACTCGCACGGCGGGTAGAAGCTATGAAAAAGGCTTTTATCACGGATAGAATCGGGTTAACGCCAAAAGAATCCCAGGATTTTTGGCCTATTTACAATCAATACGAAGAGGAACAGAAAAAAATACGCCAAAAGTACAAATTTTCCGGCAACTTTGCTACAATGACGGATGCGGATGCGGAGAAAATGGTGGAAGGCAACTTAGAAATGGAGCAAGAACTGCTCAATTTGAAACGCGATTACATTCAGCGAATGCGGAAAGTAATTCCGATTCGGAAAGTGGCAATGCTAGGGAGGGCGGAACGTGAATTCCGAGAAGAATTAGTGAAACGACTCAAGGATTTGCAGATGAACCGACCTCGTCGGCGCAATTGAACAATAGCAAAAGCATCCTACGACTTCGAATCGTAGGATGCTTCTGCCTGGGGTTTATCCAAAGTTTCCATTTACATAATTAGCTGTCAATTCTTTATCTGGGCTATTGAATATCTTGTGGGTTTCGGTGTATTCGATCACCTCACCGAGGTACATAAACGCCGTCAAATCTGCTACCCTTTGAGCTTGTTGCATATTATGTGTCACGATCACAATTGTATAATCCTTTTTCAATTCTAGCATCAACTCTTCCACTTTTGCTGTGCTGATAGGATCCAACGCGGAGCAAGGCTCGTCCATGAGCAACACTTCCGGTTCAACGGCTACTGCTCGTGCAATGCACAAACGTTGCTGCTGCCCACCTGAGAGTGCCAGCGCCGATTTATCAAGATCATTTTTCACTTCTTCCCAAAGATATGAACCTTTCAGAGTGCGTTCTACGACTTCTTGCAGTTTTTTTCTATTGCGTTCTCCACTGATTTTCAAACCATAAGCGATATTATCGAAAATAGATTTTGGAAATGGGTTCGGTTTTTGAAATACCATCCCGATTTTGCGGCGTACTTCTACCACATCTTTACCAGGAGCATAAATATTATCGCCATCTAACAAAATTTGACCTTTCACATGTGCTTCTGGCGTAAGGTCGTGCATTCGATTCATGGCACGTAGCAATGTGGATTTGCCACAACCTGAAGGCCCAATGAGCGCTACAATCTTGTTTTCTGGGACTTCCATATTGATACCTTTCAGCACTTCTTTGGTGCCATAAGAAAGGCGAATATCTTTGACAACTAATTTGGAACTCATATTCTGCTTTTGTTGAAATTTCGGTAACGATATCGAATGATAAATGCAATAATGTTTAATACAAAAACTAAGGATAGCAACACAACGCCCGTGCCATAAGCCAAAGGGCGCACCTCGGCAATCGCATGATGCTGGGTGGAAAGAATGTATAAATGATAAGGCAAGGCCATGAATTCATCAAAAATACTTCCTGGCAAATAACGCAGGTAAAATGCTGCGCCGGTGAATAAAATCGGTGCGGTTTCCCCGGCTGCTCGGGATAAGCCTAGGATTGCGCCTGTTACAATGCCCGACACCGCGCTCGGCAATACATTGGTGCGAATGGCTTCCCATTTGGTAGCGCCCAGTGCCAGCGAGCCTTCGCGGTAGGAGTAAGGTACATTTTTCAAAGCTTCCTCGGTGGTGGTAATGATATAAGGCAATGTGAGTAAACCCAATGTCAGGCCAGCAGAAAGAATGGAGGTATCAAAACCAAATCCTCGCACAAAAATGGCGACACCGAATAAACCATAAATGATGGAAGGTACGCCAGCCAAATTGCGAATCGCCGCACGAATCAAGCGATTCAAGGCGTTTTCAACAGCGTATTCACTCAGATAAATAGCAGCGGCAATACCAAAAGGAATGGCAAAAATGGTGGTCACAAACGTTACAAAAATCGTCCCCATGATGGCTGGAAAAATACCACCTTCGGTCATACCCTTGCGGGGAAAGCCGCCCAGGAATTCTCCATTAATCACTCCAACGCCTTTGGAAAAAACATCCCAAAGAATAAAACCCAGAAAAAACAATACGACCAGCACAAAAAGCCGGAGCATATTCATTCCTAAAACCTGCCTAATATTTCGTTTTGCACTCATTTCTAAAATGTGAAATTTGAGATGAGAAACAGGACGTGTTTTCATATTCCCATTTCAAATCTCTTATTTGGATTAAGCTTTGTAGCGATATTTAGACGCCAGGTTTTCTGCGATAAGATTGATAACCAAGCTAATCAAAAACAATAGCGCCCCTACCGCAAAAAGCGCATAATAATGGGTTGTACCATAAGGCACTTCGCCCAATTCAATAGCAATTGTTGCTGTCATCGTCCGCACCGGATCGAAAAAACCTTCAGGCATGGCTGTAGCATTGCCGGTTGCCATTAATACGGTCATCGTTTCGCCGATAGCGCGTCCCATTCCAAGAATAATTGCAGCGATGATACCAGAATACGAAGCAGGCAGAATCACTCGTACCAGTGTCAGCCATTTATTTGCGCCAAGCGCATAAGAACCTTCTTTGAAGCTATTGGGAACTGCACGAATCGCGTCTTCGGCAACGGTAATAATCGTAGGTAAAGACATAATTGCCAACAGAATAGAGCCATTCAGAGCGGTCAAACCATTATTCAAACCAAATACTTTGGCGATAAAAGGCCCGACCAGTACAATCCCAATAAAACCGACCGCTACAGATGGAATCGCGGCGAGTAACTCTATCGTTGGTTTTAAGAATAAACGCACTCTTTCAGGTGCCACTTCGGCCAAATAAGCTGCCGTACCAATGCCCAGTGGAACGGCGATAAGCATAGCGCCTACTGTCACCAAGAACGTACTCACAATCATAGATAGAATACCATAAGAAGGCTCTTTGTAAGCCGAAGGATTCCAATTGCTGGTGAAAAAGAACTCACCGATACCGATTTCCGAAAATGCTCGAATGCCATTAATAAAAAGCATTCCGAAAATACCCAATAAAATAAGAACCGAAACAAGCGCTGCCGAGAAGAAAATAACGCGCACAGCTTTATCAGCGAGGTAACGTGTCTGCATAGCTAAAGTTGAGAATTTTTTCGTTTTGCGCCCAGTATTTCTTTGAAACAGGGTAGAAGCCATTATCCTGGACAATTTTTTGACCTTCTACACCTAAACAGTAAAGCACAAAATCCCGAAGCTTTCCTTGTGGGTGACCGTTGGTGTATTGGAACAATGGTCGCACAATCGGATAATCACCATTTGTAATATTTTCAGAGATGGCCGGCGAAAACGCTTGCGCTTCGGCGGTTTCTTTTACTTTTAATATTTTTACACCCTCGATAACAGAACCATCTTCTTGCACTACATAGCCTACACCCACGTAACCAATGCCCGCTGGATCCGATTTGATGCCTTCCACCATTTGGGCTGTACCGTTCATTTGTTTCAAATCCCGCGAATAATCTGCTTTCAGAATATTGTCTCTGAAATAGACAAAAGTACCGGAATTGCTCTGGCGTCCATAAAGCGAAATTTTCATATCATCGCCACCTAAATCTTTCCAGTTGGTAATTTCTCCACGGAAGATAGCACCGAGTTGTTCAATGGTAATACTGTCAATTTTAGAATCTTTGTTCACCGCAAGTGCCAAAGCGTCTACTGCAAATACAATCGGCATCGGCTCCACACCTCGTTTGTTGGCCAACTCAATTTCCTCTTCTTTCATTTCACGAGAAGAATTGGCGATTTCAGTTTTTCCATTAATCAATGCTGCAATACCAGCGCCGGAGCCGCCACCGGTCACTGCAATAGAAATATTGGGGTCTTTCGCCATATACGTTTCAGCCAAAGATAGAGCCAGATTCACTTCTGTATCAGAGCCTTTAATAAGAATATTTTCAATATTGCTATGCTCTGGACTGCAAGACAAGATTAGAAACCCGCAGAATAGAACAAGAAAAAGGTGATGGGTTCTCATGTATCAGATATGCTTTTTGACGCCTAAATGGTCATCAAATTTTGCACATAATACATTGGGAAAGTTAACTGAAAGTTAACTAAATTTTATTTTATTGTAAAAGAGCACATTAATAGTTGATTCAAGCTGCGTAAGCTGCAATCAATGATACCACTTCTGCGTCATTTTCTAAGGTGGGCATCATGTCGAATAAGGCACGATGGGTGTCATAATCTTCATTGAGTGCCTCACCCAACCAGTAAAAAGCTTCCTGGCGGCGGCCCAACGCAAACAAGCAAGCAATTCGACAATACAGTATTTCCGATCCTTCAGCGTAGATTTCTGCCTCTTTGAGGGTTTCAAGGGCGTCTTCTACGCGGTCAATTTCAATTAAGAAACCTGTGTATTGTATACAAAATTCTACTTGATCGGGAGCAAGGTCAATCGCAGCTTTAAAGTTGGTTTCTGCTTTTTCTATGTCGCCTAATTCAAAATAGGCTTCGCCAATTGCGGCATAATATTCTTCGCGGGCATCTTCTATTCGAATCGCTCTTTTGTAATAGCGCAAGGCGCTTTTCCATTTGCCTTCTTCGGCATAGCATTCGCCAATAAAGTATAACACTTCATCATTGAGTGGGTCGGCTTGCAAAGTCTGCGTATAGTAAGACCGTGCAGCGTTATAGTCTTTGAGCTGTTGATAGCATTGCCCGATGCAAAAGTAAACATCGCTATCGGTATCTACGTGTTCTGAGAGTTCTGTGTAACAATTTAAGGCTTTGAGGTATTTTTTGATTTCAAAACAAAGCTCGGCACAATCCCGATAAGCAAATTCAAACTTTTGGTTGATAATATAAGCGTATTCGTAAGCTTCTATTGCTTCCTCGTAATTGCCGAGATAAGCCTGCGCGTGTCCTAAATTATACCAAGCTAAATAAGAATAAGGATCAATATCCAATATTTCTCGATGGAGCTTGATACTTTCTTCGTATTTTTTAGTAGTTTCCACACAAAGCCAAATGCGCTCCAAAGCCTCCTGATGGCGTGGGTTTTCAAGCAATGCGGTTTTCAAGGCATAAAATACCCGTTCGTATTCTTCCAAGACTTCGTAAATCAGCGCTTCGCAGACAAAGATTTCGCACAATAATTCGTTATTCGCATCTGTTTTCAGATCATTTAATAAATCAAACGCTTCCTCGTGTAGCCCAATATGTGCCATTGCTTCCGCTCGCAGTAGGGTGATCTCTGGCTCGGCTGGAGCAATAAACGCAGCCTTTTCCAATACCTGGAGCGCAAGCGTTTCTTGGTGTATATCTATTAAGATTTGTGCCTTTTTGAGATAGAAATCAATGGAGTAGGAGTGCTTGCCCAAGGCATGATCGGTAGCTTCCAACGCTTTATCGGGTTGATCTTCATTTTCGTAATACTCAATGAGTTGGAGATAGGTCTTTTCATCCAAAAAAAGCTCAACGCCACTTTCTACGGAAGCTTCATATTCGGTAATGAGGTCAAGGATCGTCTGGTTATCTTCAAAGTTCATAGGACTGGTACTTAGCAGTTTTGTGCAATTGAACGAGTAAATATAAGCAAAAATCAAACAAAGTATCTACATCTGGATGGGAAGGGCCGAATACAATTAATGAAACGGTAGGTTTGAGTGGATAAGTGGTAGAAACTTTCTAAGATGCTAATTATTAATAATTTATAAAAAAAATTATTCCAAAATGACCCGATTATAGGGGTGTATGGTACGTCATTTTTTGCAATTCAACAGCTACAATCGAAAATATCTGAAAGAAATGAATATTGCCTTTTTTTTGATATGTGATAAGTTTTTAATTTTATTAATCATGTATAAAACACTCATAAAGAGATTTTTTGAATTAAAAAATCGCACTTTCAGTTTGACTTTTTTCAAATATTGGTTTAACTTGCACTCAAATTTTCATAATTTAACCAAACACTATTCAACACTATCTGTCATGAAGCACAAAAACTATCTTTCTATTTTTGTAGCAATCGCTTTTTGCGGTTCACTTTTCAGCCAATCAAAGGCATCTGCTGATGAAGGTCAACTTATGAACGGCCAAAATGAGCAAACCACTGAATTCATTAAATGGGGCGATGCCTTGCGAATGGTTGGCGAAAACTACGTTGCAACGATTCATAAAGTACTTGATAATGAAGGCGTTACTGTAGATGACAACCAAGAAACGGAACTTAGAAAAAGCCAACTTGAATGGATGCTCAACATTGCACCTATCTATGTGAGTACAATTGACAAAAAGAAAAAGGTATCTGAAAAAATAGAAGCGATTGTAAAGCAATTTGGCGACGAATTTGCGCTTTCCACTGAGTCCAGAAATATGATCACTCAGAACTTGAAGCTATATTCGGATACTTACGGTAACTACCAGACTTCGTACAGCAACCTTATTAAAGGTTTGCAAAACGTAAAGTCTTTGACACCAACGTTTTTGCCGCCTCCACCACCTCCGGCACAACAACATCATCGTAGCAACTAATATTGAGTATAGGAAAATTTGATTTTAGTTCTCGACTTTGATAACCAGAAAACGTATTTGTATTTTGCTCAAAATCATTTATTTGGGCAAATTATATTCTGATTTAGGCATTTGCGCATTTAAGCGGTATTCCTCTCTCCCTTACTAAAATTGTAGCACTGTTTATTCAGTCATTTATTGAAATTCCTATTGAGCATTCCTTAGGCTATACTCCCTTCGTACCAAAAATACATCTCTTCTTGCAGCAGGAGGCTAAGTTTTTATTTTGATAAAAATCAAAGTACTGAATTTCAATTTTTATAACTAAACTCCTAAAATTTATTATGAAACACTATTCCACCGTACTAATCGGGCAATTATTTTTTAGTCTGACAATAATCGCTTCGTGCAGTTTTGCTTTCTGCCAGTCCCCCCTTGGATCTAGCAGAGAAAACAAAGAAACACAAACGATATCATTCGAAAAATGGTATCACACCCTGGGAATGGTGAGCTGGAACACCACTATTCCCATTAGAAAACTTGATGAAATAGATAAAATCGAATCGGTAAAAATGACAAATGAAATACGTAGCCAGAGTGATGGAAATCTAACTTCTATTGAAATTACAAAAGAAAATCGCACACATAAGTTTCGTCGTCGTGGTACGAGGGCTTGTTTTGGCGGTTGGGGAGGGGAAACGCTACTATTTGTACCACCGCCCCCGCCAACAGCACAGCACCATTTTCGAGGATAAATAAATCTTTTTGATCGTGAAAAATTATTATAAAATGAAAAAACATAATCGCCATCCTGCATTAATAATATTTTTTTCCCTTTTAATAGGTTTCTTATTTTCCGGACATCATACTTTGGCCCAGGTAGCCAGTATTTCGATTGATACCCCTGTGCCTCATGGCGGCGGTTTCGGAACTCTCAGCGGAGGGTTTGCTTTTCAGAGCCGCACTCGGGACACCGAAAAGGGCTTTAACCCAGATGCCAATATAGGTTTTGGAGTGGGTTTAGGTGATCTTAAAAAAGCAGTAGGACTTACCTTGGTAGCTAATTTTTATGGGCTTTCAAATAATACTGGAGAAGATGATAACTTCGGCTCAGGAGCTTTAGATGCACAAGTTAACCGTGCTATCAATGATTATATTTTTGTTGGTGTTGGTGTAAGAAGCCTCACCAAATGGAGAAGCCCAGAGCTAAGAGCGAGGAATTTGCGCTCTTATTTTCTAACCAGTAACTTCATCATTCCTATTCATCGCCGTTACGATGAGCCATTTAGTCTCTTTTTTGTCACAGCAGGTGTTGGAAATGGTATTTTTCGATTGGATAAGGATTT
>JANRME010000132.1:0-6630 GCA_033761835.1 Saprospiraceae bacterium | reverse complement strand
ATTCCAACCATTTGATTATTGGCTGTGGGCCATTAGCAAAAGCTCGTGTCCTGGTCAGCAATTACAAAAGGATAACCCTGCTTTCTTATGAGAAACTTTATACTTTCCCTGTTTTTGCTTGTTTTTATCGGTCCATTAGTTGCCAATCCCTTTTCGTTGAATATCTCTTTGCAATGGGACGACAAACCTATTACCATTAAAATTGGCGGCACGAGTTACCAAACTTGGCAGTTCAAAGGCGCGGCGATCAGTGATGAGTCTCCCACCCTGCCCTGGGTCATTCGGGATTTGCCTGTCAATTCTTATGGCGACTTGGCAGTCGAAATAGTCAATGCGCGCTACGAACCATTTGATTGGCAGGCCACTTTGGATGATAAATTATTAGGCGAAAGCCTAAATTTTGTCACTAACATTGAAAAACAGCGCAATGCCTATAATGCTAAAATTTCATTTGTCCCTATCATTCGGCGCGGCAGCAGCTACGAGCGTCTGGTAGAAGCGGAATTGCGCATTATGCTTGTTCCCAAACCCGATATACGCCCACGTGGCCCGCAAAACACAACCGTGAGCGTATTGAAAGACGGCGATCTTTACAAATTCGCGGTGACAGAGACTGGAATGTTCAAACTTACCTACGATTTTCTAAAAAACAAATTGGGCATCAGCAATCTTGATAATATTGACCCGCGCACCATCAAATTATACGGCAATGGCGGCGGCATAGTGCCTACATTTATTGGAGAGGAGCGGATGGATGATCTGGAAGAAAATCATATTTTAATAGTAGGCGAATCGGATGGAAAATTCGATGCTGCCGATTATATACTTTTTTATGGGGAAACCGCAGATAAATGGGTCTATGATTCTGTTAATCAGGAGTTTAATTTGCAAAAAAACATTTATGATACCAAGAATTACTATTTCATAAAAATTAGTGCCGGCAACGGGCAACGGATTCAAAATCAGGAATCGCTTAATTCTACGGCTTACACCTCCACTACTTTCAACGACTTTGCCAGATTGGAGCAGGAAAAAGTAAATTTACTCTACGATTGGGGCGTGCGAACCAGTAAATCCCAGGGCTCCGGACAGAAATTTTATGGCGATTGGTTTCGTACGGCGCGGGAATATACGTATGAGAATTTATTTTCATTTTCAAATATTGTAACGACCGTCCCCGCTAAAATCAAAGCCGAAATGGCACTCCGGGCGACGCGGTCTTCCAGTTTTTCCTTAGAACTCAATGATCAATCGTTCACCAGTAACTTTGCCAGTGCTGTATTTGTGCTAAGCGGCGAAGGCGATAATGAAATTAACTACGCCAATACTGCGCGCCTGAGCGCTACCGCTTCTTTGTCTAATGCAAGTATTAATGCCAAAATACGCTATCCTTACCCCAGTGGCGGGGAGGACGGAAGCGAAGGTTGGCTTGATTTTATTCAATTGAATGTGCGACGCCGATTGCTGATGGCAGGTAGCCAGATGGTGTTCCGCGATGTAGAGACTTTGCAATATCCGAGTGCTAGTTTCCAAATCGAAAATGCAAATAATAATTTACTTGTATGGGATATTTCCAATATATTAAAGCCTAAAAATCAGGAATTTAATTTAAATAATACAACACTTAGTTTTGGGGCGGGGACGAATACACTCAAAACTTTTGTCGCTTTTGATAAAAATGCCAACTTCCCGATTCCGGAGGCCATTGGAAAAATTCCTAATCAAAATCTGCATAGTTTAGATAATATAGATATGCTGATTGTGTATCATCCTGATTTTGAAAGCGAAGCACAGCGATTGGCCGATCACCGAGCCAACCACAGTGGGCTTTCGGTTGCCTTGGCGCGCATTGACCAGGTTTATAATGAATTTTCCTCCGGCCGGCAAGACCCTACGGCTGTACGCGATCTGGCAAAAATGTTGTACGAGCGCAGCAGCCGATTCAAGCATTTACTGTTGTTTGGCGATGGCTCATTCGACCCGAAAAATATTCACAATAATGGCGGTAATTTTTTACCGGTGTATCAGTCTGAATCTTTCAATCCTATTTTTGCTTTTCCATCGGATGATTATTATGCAATTTTAAATAATACCCAACCCGGCAATCCTTTAGCCGGGGAGTTGAGCATCGGCATCGGCAGATTGCCGGTCAAAACCATAGAGGAGGCACAATCCGTAGTCAGCAAAATCATTAAATACGACACAACCCCCGATGCCCTGAGCGACTGGCGCAACCGAATGGTTTTTGTGGCCGATGATGAAGATAGCAATCGCCACTTGCTGGATGCCAATGAGATAGCTGATAAAGTACGCGAAAATTTCCGTTTTTTGAATGTGGATAAAATTTACCTCGATGCGTTCCCGCAAGTGGCGGCTTCAGGTGGCGATCGCTTTCCCGAAGCAAAAGCCGAGCTCAATCGCTCTGTTTTCAAAGGCGTCCTGGCGGTCACTTATCTTGGGCATGGTGGCGAAAAAGGGTGGGCGCAGGAGCGCGTGTTGGAGATTTCTGATATCGTCAGTTGGGAGAATAGCAATCAATTGCCACTTTTTATTACAGCGACTTGCTCTTTTGCAGGTTATGACAATCCTACTTTTACTACTGCCGGTGAAGAAACCATACTCAATGCTCGCGGTGGCGCAATTGCCTTGATGACGACTGTGCGTGCAGTGTACGCCGATCAGAATGCCGCGCTCACAGAAGCAACGCTGGATCAGGTTTTTAAAAGAGAAAATGGCAGATATATGCTGCTCGGAGAGGTAATGCGCCGCGCCAAAAATAGTTTTACAGGCTCTTCTATTGTAACCAATTCCCGAAAATATTCTTTATTGGGCGATCCATCTATGCGGCTCGCAATTCCTGAATACAATGTGCAAACGACCCGCATCAACGGACAGGATATTTCAACTGCCATTTCCGATACCCTCCGGGCTTTGCAAAAAGTGACGGTGGAAGGCATTGTCACCGATTTGAACGGCCAACAATTGAATGATTTTAACGGCATTATCTATCCGAGCGTTTTTGACAAAAAAGCTAACGTCGCTACGCTGGCGCAGGATGCCGGAAGCAATCCAACTTCTTTCACTGTGCAACGCAATGTCATTTTTAAAGGCCGCGCTTCGGTAACAAATGGCGCATTCAAGTTTACATTCGTAGTGCCAAGGGACATCAATTACCAATTTGGCGAAGGCAAAATCAGCTATTACGGTGCAAATGAAAGCGCGATGACCGATGCAGCAGGCAGCTACGAAAAAATAATCATCGGCGGTACTTCTGCCGGGCTTTCTGATGAACAGGGACCTCAGATTGAGGTATTTATGAATACTAAAGATTTTGTATTTGGTGGTATTACAAATGCAAGTCCAAATTTATTAGTGGCTTTGCAAGATGAAAATGGCATCAATGTAGTGGGCAATAGCATTGGGCATGATCTCGAAGCGGTACTCGATGGTGATACGCAGAACTCCTTCTTGCTCAATGATTTTTACGAATCGGACCTCGATGATTACAAACGCGGTTCGGTGCGCTATCCTTTGTTTGATTTAGCCGAAGGCCGACACGAAATCCGCGTCACTGCTTGGGATGTAGCTAATAACGCTGCACAGGGTTATACCGAATTTTTTGTAGCCTCTTCCGGTGAAATCGCATTGGAACACGTACTCAACTACCCGAATCCATTTACTGATCGCACTTGCTTCCAATTCGACCACAACATGGCTGGGCAAGAATTGGATGTAATCGTTCAAATTTTCACGATTTCTGGCCGCTTAGTTAAAACCTTAGAAAAAAATATACTTTCAGATGGCGCTTTGCGGCTGAATGATTGTATCGAATGGGACGGCCGTGATGACTATGGCGACCGCCTGGCGCGTGGAGTTTATCTCTACAAAGTAAAGGTAAGCGCCAATGCAGGCGGGGCTTCCAGCATCAAGGGAGAAAGTGATTTTGAAAAGTTGGTTATCCTAAAATAAGTTCTGCGTTTTTTCGTATAAGATATGGTTGGCACAGATCAAGCGCATAAAAAGCAGGCTAAATTAAGCGTAATAGAACACTGATACGCACGGATGCAACGGATTGATTACGACTTAACAGCAGGTACACCGATATCAGTGGTTCAGATTCGGCTCATGGCAAATCTGAACATCCACACAGATCACAAAAAATCCGTTTGAATCCGTCGCATCCGCCTAAATCAGTGTGCGATCCTGTCACTTTAGGTCTTTATTTTAATGCGTTTAACCTGATGGTTGGCAAGGAATTTGATAAGAATTTTTTAACAACTTTATATCAGCAAAATACCCAAGCAATAGATAAGAATCATTAACCCTTTTGAAATGCTATATTTGCGGAATTTTTCAAAAAACGACGATCTCATGAAAAAATTATTACGCTTTGTTTTATCGGCATTTATTGTTTTTTTTATTTCAGAAGCCCTGACTGCGCAGTGTTTCTATGACGCTGCTAAAAGGGCATATTTCAATTTGGACGGAACGCCTTGTACCAATACGGTTTCAACAGCTGTGCCTTTCTTGCGCATTGTAGCCGATGCTCGTTCTGGCGCTATGGGCGATGTGGGAATCGGGCTCTCTCCTGATCCCAATGCGATTCATTTTAATGCCTCCAAACTGGCTTTTGCCGATCAAGATTTTGCAATGTCGGCGACTTACACCCCCTGGCTGCGTTCGCTGGGCTTGAATGATGTGTATTTGGCCTACCTGACCGGTTATAAAAAAGTGGATGATCTGCAAACCCTTGGCTTTGGCTTGCGTTATTTTTCGCTGGGTAGCATTCAGTTTACCGATGTCAACGGCGAACCACTGATTACCGGCAAACCCAATGAATTCGAAGTAGCGATGGCTTATGCGCGTCAATTGACCGATAATTTCTCGGCTTCTGTGACCGGTAAGTTCATTTATTCCAACCTCGCCGCCGGGCAAGTGGTCAACGGAGAAACCATCGAACCTGGCATCGCTGGCGCTGCGGATTTCTCTTTTACTTATAAGACGGAAATAAACATGGACAACGCCGAATCTAATTTAACTGTTGGTTTGGCTGCGACGAATATCGGTTCTAAAATTACTTATACCCGTTCGCTGACGAAAGATTTCATTCCTGCGAATCTTGGCCTTGGCGCTGCCTGGGATATTGATCTGGATGATTACAATCGCATCACATTTGCTGCCGATATCAATAAACTACTGGTTCCAACGCCTTGCCAAGGGTCCGATTGCGATAAAGACAATAACGGCATACCCGATTATAAAGAAAAATCTTCCGTAAGCGGTATTTTCTCTTCCTTTGGCGATGCGCCCGAAGGCTTCAAAGAAGAATTAAAAGAATTATATTACTCCGTAGGTATCGAATACTGGTACGACCAGCAATTCGCGGTGCGCGCAGGTTATTTCAACGAACACGTGCAGAAGGGGAACCGCAAATTCTTTACGGTAGGATTGGGTTTGAAATATAATATTTTCGGTTTGAATTTCTCCTACTTGATTCCGACTACCAACCAGCGCAATCCATTGGATAACACGCTGCGCTTCTCGCTGCTGTTTGATTTTGGTGCGTTTAACGAGTAGCACTAATTGGCATTCGGCGATTATATAAATTAAGGTCCGATAGATTTCAATACCTATCGGACCTTGTCGTTTTGCCGATTGCCAATCGGCACTACAAAATTTTGCTACGAGCCAATAAGCCGGATTCTGTAATCCCGACGAATCGAGACCTCTATCATTTATCTACTCCTGTCGTCACCAACAAGATGTATCTGCCTACCCCTCTTGACTGTTCTTTCGAACAAGCAGGCGAGCAACCCGCCTCATCAGAATCAAGATGTACATGGCATTTCAACCCACGGGGTTTGCCCCACTGCCAGTTGCCTGCGCAGCGCGTGCGCTCTTACCGCACGATTTCACCCTTGCCCGCCGTAGCTTCAGTGAAGGCGGGCTTGCCCGTCCTCTCTTTGCCTCGACGTCGGCGGTATGTTTCTGTTGCACTTTCCGTATCCCGATTTTCATCGGAACCCCACCCGTTAGGTGGCGTGGCGCTCTACGTTGTCCGGACTTTCCTCATTCCTGCCTTTCGGCAGAACCGCGATAGAGTAGCCCGCAGCAAGTTTGTAATGTAAAACCCTTTTATTACATTTGAAAACAAATTTTATTCAAGTTTAGTGCCGAATATCCAAAACCAAATCACCGCCAATGAATTACATCGAAGAACTCCTAAGCGAACTCCTGAAAACTGGCTTAGGAAAAATTATCAAACTGGTTGATGATAAACTAAAATTCCAAAGAGATCTGCAAACGTTTAAAATCAATCAAGAAGAAGAGACTCAACTGGATGTGTTTAGATTTCCTGATCTGGATTTCAGTTTGAAACCAAGTCAAATCGAATTAGAAAAAATTTATATCCCTTTAAGAGCAGACCAGGAAAAAGCAACTCTACCAGAAAGAGCCATCCAAGTAAAAAATTTTGAAGCCTATGAAGGACTAGAAAATCAATTAATCGAAGATATGGATATTGCCAGGCTGCTAGAACTGATGCGCTTAGATGATAATTTCAAAAAAATATTAATCGTAGGCTCTGCCGGTAGTGGAAAATCTACTTTTTTGAAATACCTCACCCAGCTT
>JANRME010000131.1:0-4700 GCA_033761835.1 Saprospiraceae bacterium | reverse complement strand
CCGAACAGAGTCGTTAAGCCCCTCTGCGCCGATGGTACTGCAATTGCGGGAGAGTAGGTCGCCGCCTCCTTTTTTAATAGCCATAGTCTTTACGAAGGCGAAATTTTACTCCCAATTAAGGCTCTGAAATAGAGCCTTTTTTACTTTTTTCGAAAATAAACACCCCTCCCCTCTTTCACTTTTCAAAATTTTATTATACTTTAGCACTAAAATTAAGAAATCAACATTCCTACGCCTGTTACACATCACCATTAGACTTGCCAATTAAACAATCAATCATTTTTTAACCATTTTCCTTTGATTTTTAAATGTCGGAGTATGTATCTTTTCGTACAAAACTGCGTCATAATGATGAAAGATAGCCGGATACATCCATCCAGCTTAGAGAATTTACACAATTTGCATTTAAACCTAACACCTATTACCATTGAGAGCTGGTTGTACTAAAGAAATGCGCGACCTCGAGGTCATTAATAATTACCTTGAGACACAGGCCACAAAGTGTTTTAACCTTCTGTATAGCAGATATGCCTCTAAAATTTATGGCAAATGTTTGACCATTTTGAAAGATGAGGCCCTTGCGGAAGATGCAACACAGGAAATTTTTATGAAAATATTTTTGAACCTATCAAGGTTTGAAGAAAAAGCGAAGTTTTCAACTTGGATATATTCGATTACCTATAATTATTGCATTGATTACCTGAGAAGAAAGCAAAAACAAGAAAACGTTTTTTCGGATGATGAAATCGAAAAAGCGCCCGAAATACCCGATGAAATCTCTGATGAAGCATTGATAGAGATGGAGGTAAAACATTTGAAAAATGTACTGGATAGTATGCCTGCAGGCGATCGGGCTATACTTTTGATGAAATACCAGGACGATATGTCTATTAAGGAAATTGCCGATACCCTGAACCGATCAGAAAGCGCCATTAAGATGAAAATCAAACGCGCAAAAGAAAAGGCACAAAAGTTGAAAGAGGAACTTTTTACCCACAATTAGGCACACATGCAAATAAACAATTTTAAAAGACTACAAGAGGAGGAAGAAATAGTCTATCGAGAACAACATGATGAAAAAGTTCGAGCGGGTCTGCTAAGTTCGCTCGGAATGTTTCGTTTTGTCGGGCAAGTGGTAGATATGTATTTACCTAAACTGTTTGACCTGTTGATTATGGCTGCTGGTGGGAAAACCGATTCGAGTGCAACAACTCGTGGTAAGTCCATTCCGCCATCGCAAGCGCCGGAAGGCACGAATGGCAAGCGCAGGCCCGGTGAATCTATGGGCGACGATATTTCAAGTAGATAACGCTAACCTTATCATAAAACACCTAAAATGGAGTTCAACGTCTTAGAAATCGTAAAAGAAATGCTGCTTAGTTTTGCAGCCGTTGTGCCAAATTTTTTTCTGGCACTCATTGTCTTTTTGATCGGTTGGATCATCTCTAAGCTTATTTCCAAATTTGTAAGAAGGCTACTAAAAACAATTGGCGCAGACAAACTCGCCGAGCGACTCAATGAAATTGAGATCATTCATAAGTCCAATCTGAAGATTGTTCCGAGTGTATTGCTTTCCAAAATTTTATATTACATTCTTTTATTTATTTTCATCTTCGCGGCAACAGATGTACTGGGCATGGAGGCGGTGTCCAAGCTGATGGGCGATTTGCTGAATTATCTTCCCAACCTCATATCGGCGTTTTTGGTACTTATCATTGGCATTTTCTTCGCGGATTTTATTAAAAATATCGTCCTGACTGCTTGCAATTCGCTGGGAATTCCTGCTGCTGGGGTGATTGCGAATATTGTTTTCTATTTTATTTTTCTGAATGTGGCGATGATTACGCTTTCCCAAGCCAAAATTGATACCGATTTTATTCAAGATAACCTCTCTATCATCCTGGCGGGTGTGGTCTTTGCTTTTGCAATTGGATATGGATTCGCCTCGCGGGATATGGCGGCTAATTTTTTATCCTCGCTTTATAACAAAGATAAAGTGAAAGTGGGCGATGTGATTGGTATTGAGGGCATTAAGGGCGAGGTTATAGAAATGGACAACGCTTCTTTTACCTTGAAAGTGGACGATCATACAATTGTGATTCCACTTAGTAAATTAACTTCTGAAAAGATTGAAATCTATAAAAAGGCTACGCCCCCTACTACTGAGGAGTAAACGGCAGCCCACCCAAACAAAATTTAATTCTTTGCTATTTCGATAATAAAAGCCGAACAAAATGAACAAAAACTACTTTACCCTCACTATTGCTTTACTATTTGTATCTTTTTTTGCTTTTGCTCAAGACACTACTGCCACCGAAGAACCGCCCAAAGCCTGGCAGACCGGTGCTGGTATGGGTTTGGATTTCGCGCAGCTTTTTCAACTCAATCCGCGTCAGGGCGCAGGTCAAAACCGGGTTGGATTGGGCGGGGCCATCAATTTTTTTGCGAATTATAAAAAAGACCGCATCGCCTGGGATAATCTTAGTTCCTGGCAATTTGGCTTGCAGCGTCTGGGATCTGGCGTGATTGCACAAGGCGCGACCGAGAAAATCCCATTTCAGAAAGCCATTGACGAATTGCGCCTCAATTCTAAGATAGGCTATAAAACCGCGGAAAGCTCGAAATTCTTTTATGCGGCAAATTTTTCTTTCTTGAGCCAACTGCTTTCTACTTATAATGACCCAGGATTACCAGGGAATTTTCCGAAAGCATTGAGTGATACCAGCATTTTTCTTTCCAAACTATTTGCGCCAGCTACGATCACAATTTCGGCAGGGATTGACTATAAACCGACCGAAAAATTGTCGTTTTACTACTCTCCACTCGGTGGGAAATTTATCATTGTTGGCAATGACATCATTGCAGCGACAGGTGTGCATGGGAATCCTGTAGATAAAGACGGACAAGGAAATATTATAGGATTTGATAATGTATTGGCACAATTGGGTTCGCTACTTCGAGTCAATTACTCAAGCAAGTTTATGGAAGACCGCCTGGCTTTTTCTTCTGCCATTCTGTTTTTTTCCAATTATCTGGAAAATCCGCAAAACATTGATGTAGATTGGACAAATGAGTTGGCCATTACGGTTATAAAGAATTTGCAGTTATCTGCTACGCTTAATGTTTTTTATGATGACGATGTAAGGGTGCAAGTGACCGATTATGATGCGCCCAATGGTGTGAATGGGGTCGGAAAACGCGTGAGTCTTACCCAGCAATTGCTGCTAAAGTATAATGTTGTGTTTTAGTAACACCGAGAAACTCTGATTGGTAATCGGAGTTACTAAACTTTTGCATTTAATCTTCTCTTTTTCAGAGAAAAGATTTACCTTTGCAGCCGCTTTTTCATTTATTTAAATTATATGTCTGATTCAATGAAAAATTACGAAGTAACTTTCATCGTGGACCCAGTGCTGTCGGGCGATGAAATCAAAGCGACAGCTCAGACGTATGTTGATTTACTCAAAAACGAGCATTGCAACATCGTAAATGTGGACGAGATGGGGCTCAAGCAATTGGCTTACACCATCAATAAGCGTCAATCCGGGGTTTATTACTGTATCGAATTCGAATCGTCGAATGGTGAATTTATGGGTAATTTGGATCTTTCGTTGCGCCGCGACGAGCGTATCATGCGTTTTTTAACCGTTGCATTGGACAAATATGGCGTCAAGTACAACGATGACAAGCGCAAAGGCTTGATTGGCAAGAAGAAACACGAAGGTAGGAAGCATGAAACAGAACAGGTAAGGGAACGTGAAACAAGACAAACGCCAAGACCACCTGCGCCTAAACCTGCGCCTCCAGCGGCATCCGTCGTAACGCCACCTGTGGTGGAGACGGAAACCAAATTAGAAGACGAGTAATCCATTTATTCAAGCAAAAAGAACAAGATCATGGCTAACACCAGAGACGATATTAAATTTTTAAGCAATCCCAATATCGGGCAAAAGCGCAAGAAGTACTGCCGTTTCCGCAAATTCGGCATCAAGTACATTGATTACAAAGACCCTGATTTCCTATTGCAATTTGTGAACGAGCAGGGCAAAATTTTGCCGCGTCGCATTACAGGGAACTCACTGAAGTACCAGCGCAAAGTGGCTACCGCCGTGAAACGTGCACGCCATCTGGCAATGATGCCGTACGTGTCTGATTTGTTGAAGTAAATGCGCTTCCGCTTTTCAACTATTCAACTTTTAAACTTAAAGTAATGGAAATCATTCTCTTAAAAGATATAGAAAAAGTCGGCGACAAGCATACCATCGTGAGTGTCAAAGATGGTTATGGCCGCAATTTCTTGATCCCGCAAGGTTTCGCTTTGGTTGCAAATAAAACCAACCGCGACAAACTGGAAGACCTCAAACGCAAAGAGGCAGAGGTAGAAGCCAAAGTGATTGCTGAATTCCAGGCAATTGCCGATAAAGTAAAAGATGTGACCCTGAAAATTGGAGCAAAGGCTGGCACAAGCGGTAAGTTGTTTGGTAGTGTGACCAACGTACAAATCGCGGCGGCGCTCAAAGATCAGGTGGGTATCGAAATCGAACGTAGAAAAATCCTCATCGAAGAGGATATCAAAGAATTGGGTACTTATACTGCTATACTTGATTTGCACAAAAAAGTAGATTCCAAGGTGCAATTTGAAGTCGTGGCAGAATAGTCCAATTGCAAAACGAAAAAGGAGCGTCTTTCCTGGGTTTCAG
>JANRME010000130.1:0-1866 GCA_033761835.1 Saprospiraceae bacterium | reverse complement strand
GGCAATTCGCTGAAGTCGGACGTGCTTCCTGTACTCAAACTTGGTGCGCATGCCATTCACATCCCCTATCACATTACTTGGGATCATGAGAAGGTGGAGACCACCATAACCG
The DNA here is from genome assembly GCA_033761835.1 of Saprospiraceae bacterium. Classification (GTDB taxonomy): domain Bacteria; phylum Bacteroidota; class Bacteroidia; order Chitinophagales; family Saprospiraceae; genus JADJNW01. Next base: position 1,754 of record JANRME010000130.1, on the reverse strand, counting down.
ATGAAAATTTCAAGCAGGTGGAAAGAATTGTAGATGTCTTAAACGTTGTGCTTTAAGTTTTATGGAACAGCAACCCAATAATCCACTTCATGGAAAAACGCTGGAAATGATTTTGCGCGAGTTGGTAGATATGTACGGCTGGCAAGACCTTGGGCAGATTATACCAATCAATTGTTTTCGTTTCGACCCAAGCATTAAATCAAGTTTGGCTTTTTTGCGAAAGACAGAGTGGGCGCGAAAAAAAGTAGAAAAACTCTATCTCGATTCCTTGCGCTGAAGTTTGGTGTCAATCAATCTACAATAAATCCGATTTTAGAATTTTTGTATTTCCCGATTTCTGCTCGCATGGCCTTAAAGGTTTCGGCAGGAGCTAACGGTGCTACCATGTTTACAACCCACGCGGGTACTTCACCGCCAAAATCAATTTTGATTTCGTACACAACAGATAATTTACCGGGCGACACTGATTTCACATGCCAAATGGCTTCTGAAAAAGGTACACGCACTACTTTTGTCTTTACGGGAATGTAATTTGGTTTACTGATGGCTTTTATCTCAAGTTCCTTCGAGTTTGGGTTTTGATGAATGGATAAGTCGATTACAAAATCGCGGTTGTTGGTGACCGATGGCGTTTGTACCTCGGTGTGGTATATGATTTCATTATCGCTTATTTTTTTTAAGAGCTTGGCGCTAACTGTTTTGTACTGCCAACGGTGAAGATTGTCGATATCTAACAACATCGCTACGGTTTGGGTGTAGGTCGCGTTGAGCAAGAACTCGACTTTAATCGCTTTGTATTTCGACTCTTTTACGGGACATGTATACACTTTGATGCTGTCTTTTTGTGATTGCAATTTACAATTGCCTTGAGCGGTACTGTCCCAATAAACGAGCAACGAGAAGAAAATGAGGTATCGCATGCGCTTTAAACGCTACTCGGGCACACTAAGTTCAATAGAATAACCCGTTTCGAATTTTTTGAAGTCATCTGAAAGAAAATACGATCGAAGTGAAAAGCTTTTTCGATACTTGATCTGGTTGCAAATAATACGCATAGTTTGCACGGAAACAAGATCCGAAATATTTGAGTGTTGACAAAACGGAAGATGTAACACTATCGTTGATGGTGGTCGCTTCGTTTCGTTTCTAAGATTTTTTGGCTCCGTATTTTTTCCACCACCATTGAAAAACCAATAATGCCCATATTCTGGCATGCACATCGCCTGGATTATTGGAAAAGAGTTGTTCTTTTAACTTTTTTATTTCGCCATAGTTGAAAACACCTTGTTCATTGATTGTCTTTTCAGAAAGCAAATCATCTTGAATAAGCGATTTCATTTCTTGGCGAAGCCATTTGAGCATGGGCACTTCAAATCCTTTCTTGGGTCGTTTGTATAATTCTGGCGGGAGCAAATTTCTAAATGCATCTTGCACCACTCGCTTGCGCATCGATGAATTGATTTTATAATCATCAGGCAACGAAAAGGCAAAGTTAACCAATTCGAAATCCAGAAAAGGAGTTCGTACTTCTAAACCATTGGCCATGCTCATCCAATCTACTTTGGTGAGCATGTCGTTGGGTAGCACCAGCTGCATATCCGTGAACAAAATATCGCGAATGCTTTCTTTATCAGGAATGGTTTTTAATAACTCGCTTTTGAATGTGTTGTATTCCGCTTGGTCGAGAGTAGATTTACTTTTTTCTGAAAACAACCTATAAGCTTCTTCACTTTTTGCATAGCCCGCCCATTGCC
>JANRME010000129.1:0-3918 GCA_033761835.1 Saprospiraceae bacterium | reverse complement strand
CGAGAAGTTTTTGGGTTCTTTCTAGCCTCGTTTTTTAGTGTCGCGCCAACGCAGACGACGATGAAATCTGAAGACGAAAGTAATGAAAATCTGCTTGAATCTCTTCGCGCCTTCGAAAAGAAGTCGAATCGTCACGGGTCGAGAAAATTTAGCGAGCTCACCTCATTTCCGTGATTAGACATTGATACACAAACCGCTGCAAAAAAAGACAATAACAACGATGTTTGAGGGATCAATACAAAAAATAAAAGAATGGCTAAGCCAATGAAGAAAAGGGTTTTATTTTTTATTGACATTTTATAAACTCTGTGGTCTATTTGTGTCAATAAGTTATGTCTGGCTTGCTCTAGTTCTTTTTTTGGCTTAAACAATGCTTTAGACAGTTGATCTATCTTCAATTCTATCTCTGCTTTTTGTTCAGCACTGACTTCTGCTTGTTTTTTTTTCCTGGGCAATAACCTATCAAACAGTGTTGGCCTGGGCTGCAATTCTGACTGCGCTGCTTCAAGTTCCTTGTTTAGTTCGTCAATTTTGGGCTTATGGGCGCTGATTTTTCCTAGATAAGTTTGTTGAAGTTGCAAAGTTGGGGTTGTTTTTATTTTTTTTGAATTTAAATGATCTCGAAGAATAGTAAACAATACGAATAAAGGAAGCACTATAATTATTCTAAGCCCCCAAGTTTGGGCATGAAAAAGAAGTATTATTGAAAAAAAGAATATAGGAGAGATACACAAACACAAAATTGCGTTCTTGGTGAACGTCCAAATTTTCACCAATTCATGCTCTGGGTAGGTTCGTAAAATCTCGTCTGGGGACTTCTGAAGCAATTCACAGTTAACCAATGTGCTACTGGTCACGAAGCCAAAAAAGTAAAGAAATGCGCAATACTTTAATAGGTAGTGCCCAATTTTTTTGCCGATAGATCCTTCTGCGGTGATCCGAAATATTTCCAAACCTTGACCTTGCTGCAATAGAAAAAACAGTAGTAGCAAAAAGAAGATTACGATGGCGAATGGACGAATAGATAAAAGCAAATAATCAATAAATGAAAATTTGTAGCGTAATTTTATACGATTCATGATACTGTATTAAATAGGGTTAATAAATAAAAGTTGCTTAAATACAAATATACATCAAAATAATTTTTAGGCAATATTTTTTGATATTTTATTTGCAATAAAATCATAAAAACAGAATTTTGTTTTGCTTTATTTTTGGATTGACCAATTTTAAATTACCTCCCTTGGTTGATTTAGTGCAATTCTTGCGGATTGGCTAAAGCCTGCTTTCATTTGTATAAAGTAACTGGGCTTACTTGACGTTCCAGACTGATTTCTTCGACACTTTTGCCGCCGTCCTGTTCAATTAGAATTACCCATTGCAGACTCGAACAGCCACAGAAGAATACTTGGAGTAAAAAACTCCTATCTTCGGTCTATAATTTCTTCCAACCATGATCAACTACCAAACAGGAGACTTGCTGCAATCCCCCGCTGAAGCCTTGGTCAATACGGTAAATACTGTTGGCGTAATGGGCAAAGGTATAGCTCTACAATTCCGGGAATCTTTTCCACACAATTACAAAAAATACCTGGACGCCTGCAAGAAGAAAGAACTGCAGCCCGGCGTCCTGCTGGCAGTATGGGACAATAACCTGCAAAGCGGCCAAAAACTCATCATCAATTTTCCAACCAAAGTACACTGGCGCAATCCTTCCAAATACGAATACATCGAAAAAGGTCTGGATGCCCTGCGGGATTTGCTGCTGGCGCAAGCGATCAAAAGCATCGCTATCCCGGCCTTGGGCAGCGGCAATGGGGGCCTGGACTGGCAAAAAGTAAAAACGTTGATCCAAACCAAATTAAAGGACCTGGATGTAGACATTCAAGTGTACGAACCTATGGAGATGTAACCTACTTTTCAGAGATTGGACAGCGGCAGCCCCCTTCCCAAACACATCCTCAATATGTTCAACGAAAGCGAATTGAATCAATCGGCAACTGTCACAAAATTTGCGACAGCTCAAATAGAAAGAATCCCTGAGATTTTGAGATAAGCGCTACCAAAATCAGACCTACCCCAAGCGGCAGTGCCGCCAAACGTCTGTAGCTTTTATGCACAATACCAGATTAAAGGTGCAGCGCACCGCAACGTCGTCAGTCTTTTTGTCCCGGTGCGCTGCACCTTCACCACCACATCTGGCACCTGGTGCTACAGACGTTTCGCGGCGCTGCCGCTGGTCGTTGCGTTTAAGGTTAGATGTTTATTCTGTCTCCTCTCCCCCATCCTTAGTCGCCCCTTCTCGAATGTACATAAACACATCCGACTTAAACACATACCATTTTTTCAACCGCTTAAAGCCCTTTAAGCGACCTTCCCGCAACTCCCGTTCAACGGTATTTACACTGACCTTGAGTAGTTCAGCAGCCGATTCTAGCGTCATCAGCTCTTCCGCAACGTAAAAGACATGTTTCTCAGACTCACTCATAAACGAATAGCTGAAAATTAAATTTAATCAAAAGTATTGCATAGGTACTTTATAGATACTATATTGGTATCGTTTTAGTACTTTATTGGTTTTTAAGCTACAATTATCTAAAGCTTTTAAACACAACCAATGGTCAAGATATGGAAAATTCAGCAAACCACAATTGCATCGGTAAAAACTGTTTGGTGCATGCACATGCTCCTCCGGTTCACACCATCTCTTTCACAAAAACCAAGATCCCCACGGAACTTTTCACCCTCCTAAATTGTCCACAAAACACCATCCTCATGACCAAGAAACATCGGGGCCGCATCCAGGCCCAGGGAAACGGCGTAGAAAAATCGGTTACCTGGAGCCAGGATGAACCCCTTTCGCGGGAGCAAGGCAAAACGTTGCTCCAACAGCTCAAGTCGCAGCTCAGCGAGAAGGAACACGCCGAGCGTGCCGAGCAGTTTGAGCAGGCCGAGCGCTACATTGCAGGGGCCACTGGCATCCCCGCCCCGGAGCGGCGCACCTTTCAGAACCGCAAAACCAAAGATGTGCGGGTCGACATTGAGGTGCTGGCGGGTCGGGCCTTTGTGGCAGTGGCCTTGTTAGTAGTACTTTATTTTATCTTGCATTAAACTTTTGCAATCATGGAAGCCAATGTACAACACTGGATCACTTTTTTGAACGGCATCAGCCCCGGTTTTGACACCCTCCAACAAGCTTCAGACGGCAATCCGCTCCTGCGCGTGCAGGTAGGCGAGCAGCGGGTGCGCATCATCCAGGAGGCCGAGTCAGACTTTAGTTTTTGGATCGAGCGGTATGAAGCGGCCGATGGGGACAGCGGCGATGAATTGGTGGTGGATGCGGGAAGCGAGGCGGAGCAGCAGCGGCTGGCGAGGAACGTGGTGGAGGCGTTTTTGAAACGGAGGGGGGTGTAGTTGGGGTGTTAGAACTGTCGATTACCTGTAAATCCACGCTGAGTGCGAAATCGTGCATTCGCCTCAGCCCCCCGACCCCTAAAGGGCTACGATTAGGACACAAAATTAAGCGTTGTTTCAAAATCATGCATCTGTTCAGTTCCAAATGATTCTGGGGACTTAGCAAGCACACTATTCTTACCAAAGCGATAATAGCAACGCGGACGACACGGGCGACGCCGATTTACGCGGATTTTGTGTCATTTGTGGCTGCTACAATCACGCCGAAGGCGGGAAAACTCCGCGTCGTCCGCGTCGTCCGCGTTGCTATTATCGCTTTGGTAAGAATAGTGTGCTCGCTAAGTCCCCAGAATCAGTTGGAATTGAGCGGGTACACGACGTTTTATGCGCTCCACACTTTTTGAGGCTTCGCCTCTTTTGCTAAAGCGGCAGGATTGTAAAACGGATTGAACGGATTGAACGGACAGGAACGGATTTTGACTCGCCTTCGGCTCGCCTTATCCG
>JANRME010000128.1:0-55331 GCA_033761835.1 Saprospiraceae bacterium | reverse complement strand
GGAAGGGCAGCGTTTTTTTTTAAGCGCCTGGCTTGTTTTTTATCGTTGATAATAAATCGGTGCGGGAGAGTGATAAGTCGCTTTCTTCATTCTATCGTAAAAATTCGGATGCTCCCATCTTTTTCGCTTGCAAAAGCGTTTCTATGTTGGTTATTTTTACATTTAAAATTTTACATTTTGGCTTTCAATAAATTGCTCAAACATATTTTCATTCTGCCCGTGCGGATTTATCAGTGGACGATCTCGCCGCTGCTGCCTTCGAGTTGTCGATATCAGCCGACGTGTTCGCATTATATGGTCGAAGCGATCAATGAATGGGGGCCAATAAAAGGCATCTGGCTGGGCTTGAAGCGTATTAGTCGTTGCCACCCTTGGGGCGGGCATGGGTATGATCCGATACCAAAAAAGGTTGACAAGTTGAAGGGTTGAAGTGTTTATCTTATACGGCTCTTTATCAACCCATGAACGATTCAACCTTTCATCAAAAGAAAAAATATGATAACACGAAGACCCCGACGGAATCGAGTATCTGATGCGGTGCGTGGCATGGCGCAGGAAACACATTTGACGGTGGAACATTTGGTGCAGCCCTTGTTCTTAGTGGATGGGCGGGGTATCAAAAATGAAGTAAATTCCTTGCCCGGTACATTTCGCTTTTCGCCCGATTTGGTCTTGAACGAAGTGGAAGAATGCCTCAAACTGGGCATTACCAATTTTATAATGTTTCCGGCGGTGGCGGACGCCTTGAAAAATAAAACCGCAACGCATAGCTATCATCCTGATAATTTTTATTTAAAAACCGCGACGGAAATCAAAAAGCGCTTCCCGAAAGCTTGCCTCATCAGTGATGTGGCGATGGATCCTTACAATTCGGACGGACACGATGGCTATGTACGCGACGGCAAAATCCAAAACGACGAAACCCTTCCGATTCTGGCAAAAATGTCTGTTGCCCAGGCAGCGGCAGGCTTTGATATTCTTGGCCCTTCCGACATGATGGACGGGCGCGTGGGCGCAATACGCGAGGCTTTGGATGAAGCGGGTTTTACCGATACCGGCATTATGTCTTATACGGCGAAATACGCCAGTGCATTCTACGGGCCTTTCCGGGAAGCCTTGGATTCAGCGCCTAAAGATTTGGAAAATGTGCCCAAGCATAAGAAAACTTACCAAATGAATCCCGCCAACAAGCGCGAAGCCTTGATTGAAGCGGATTTGGACGTAGCCGAGGGCGCGGATTTCCTGATGGTAAAACCGGCATTAAATTATTTAGATGTTATTCACTTATTGAAAGAAAATTATGATATACCAATCGCAGCCTATCATGTAAGCGGTGAATGCGCGATGTTATTAGCGGCGACCCGCAATGGTTGGCTGGATTATGAGAAAGCAATGCCGGAGACTTTGATGAGCATCAAAAGAGCCGGAGCGGATGTAATTATTACTTATTTTGCGAAGGATTTTGCATTAAGAGGCAGTAGGATTAGTGTTTAAAGGTTCCATTTTGATTAGTAAATAGATTTCAAATACACGTTCAATTTTTAGTTACCAAAACTGCAGAAAACATTAAATTCTTTAATCAAATATAGGGTTTAGCTTAAATAAATTCCATCATCTTCCAAGCGAATGCTGCGCTGTTTGTAAAGCGATCCAATCGCTTTTTTGAAAGTTTTTTTACTCATTTCCAGTAGTTTGGCGATTTCCTGGGGTTCGCTTTTGTCTGTCAAAGGCAAGAAGCCACCGCGTTCGCGCAATGTATTTAAGATTTTCTCCAGATTGGGCTCAATATTCTCATAACCAGGCTTTTGCAAGAGTACATCCATTTTATTGTCTTCACGGATTTTGCCGATGAAACCGCGTCTTACCTCACCAGGTTGCGCCTGTGCGAAAAATTCATTGTGATAAATCAAGCCCTTGTGACGTTGATTAATGATGACGTTTACCCCTAATTCCGTTGATTCCCAGATAAGGATTTCTACTTCATCACCTTCTTTTACCGTCAATTCCTTGTTGTTCAAAAAACGCGTTATCCTTGCAGATGCTACCAATCGTTCCGATTCTTCATCCAAATAAAGATAAACCAAATAGGATTTGCCTTTCAGCATTTTGCGCGGCTGCTCCCGAAAAGGCACAAAAAGGTCTTTTTCCAAACCCCAGTCCAAAAACGCGCCATGCGCAGTGACATCCTTCACGCGTAAGTGAGCAAATTGATGCAAGGTAATTTTGGGCTCTAAAGTCGTAGCGACCATGCGATCTTCGCTGTCATTATACACAAAAACGCTTATCTCGTCGCCTTCTTTGGCATTCGCGGGCGCGTATTTCCAGGGCAATAACACTTCTTCTACGTCTGTCTCACCAAGATATAATCCTTGTGCAGTTTTGCGGGTGATTGCGAGCGTATTGTATTTTCCGAGTTCGATCATGCTTTCTATTTTCGGGATGGAAGATAAGAAAATTCAAATGATTTGTAACCTTTGCGCAACTATGGAGTATGATTAGTGTCTTTCAATTATTTGAAGAGGACGGACTTGAAGCAAAAAATTGGTTTTTCTAAATGTCTAATCCTCTTTATTCTGCAAGAGAAAAACAATTGAACTAACTCATTCGCCATGAAAAAATCACCCGTTTTGCTCCTGAGCATCCTGCTCTTGGCGTTTCTTTCTATGAACGCCCAACCAAGTTCTGAATCTACGTCCAATGAAAAATCCATTTACAGCGAGAAAAAATCCTACTATACACAAAGAGTGAAAGACAAGCCGCCGCTCATAGATGGCTACCTGACAGATGAAAGCTGGAGCCAAGTGGAATGGGGCACTGATTATATTCAGCTTGACCCAACGGAGGGCGTGCCGCCGACACAAGAAACGGCTTTCAAGATATTGTATGATGATAAATACTTATACTTGGGTTTTCGCTGCTATGATAATGACCCGGATAAAATCGTGCGCCGAATGTCGCGCCGAGATGGATTTGAGGGTGATTGGATCGAATTTAATGTGGATAGTTATTTTGATAAACGCACCGCATTTTCATTTACGACCTCGGCTTCGGGTGTAAAAAGCGATGAATTTGTCTCGAATAATGGGAATAACTGGGATCCAAGTTGGAATCCAATTTGGTTGACCAAAACGCGGATTGATTCTTTGGGTTGGACAGCAGAAGTGCGCATTCCGCTCAGTCAAATTCGCTATGGCAGCAAAGATGAACATATCTGGGGCATTCAAACAACCCGTCGAGATTTCAGACAACAGTCGCGCTCCGTGTGGCAGCCTATTTCGCAAAATGACATGGGCAATTGGGTGAGTAATTTTGCCGAATTACGCGGACTGAAAGGTATTAAAACTCAAAAACAGATTGAGATACAACCCTATGTGGTCGGGCAAACCGAGTCTTTTCAAAAGCAAGAAGGCAATCCTTTTGCTACCGGTTCGGCTAATAAAATAACTGCTGGCTTAGATGGAAAAATCGGTGTTACCGGCGATCTTACCTTGGACTTCACAGTCAATCCTGATTTTGGGCAAGTGGAAGCCGACCCTTCGGCCTTAAACATAGATGGCTATCGCATCTTTTTTTCAGAACGGCGACCTTTCTTCATCGAGAATCGCAATCTATTTGATTATCAATACGCTTCGGCGGAAGCTGGTGGCAATTTTACTTCGGATAATTTGTTCTACTCGCGCCGCATTGGCCAAGCGCCGCATGGTTATCCTAATCTGGGCAATAATGAATATGCGGATGTGCCTTTAAATACAACCATTTTGGGCGCTGCCAAATTCAGCGGTAAAACAAAAAAAGGCTTGGGTATTGGCATTTTGGAAAGTGTGACTGCTAGAGAAATTGCAGAAGTTGACTACAACGGCGAGCGCCGTGAGGAAGTGGTAGAGCCTCTGACGAATTATTTTGTAGGTCGCTTTACACAAGATTTTAAAGAAGGACAAACCGTTTTAGGAGGCATTTTTACAGCCACTTCGCGCGATTTGAAAGATACAGGTTTAGATTATTTGCATAAATCAGCTTATTCGGGTGGGATTGACTTCGTCCATTGGTGGAAAAAACGCACTTATTTTCTTTCGGTCAACGGCATTTTTAGTAATGTGAGTGGCAGCACACAAGCCATTACCAATACGCAACAAGCTTTTGAGCATTATTTCCAACGCCCCGACGCCAAGCATGTTGAAGTGGACACCAACGCGACTTCCCTATTCGGGCATGGAGGCAATATCAAAATAGGCCGTTTGAATCAGAATTGGAAATTTGAAACGGGTGTCACTTGGCGTTCGCCAGGTTTGGAATTGAATGATTTGGGCTTTATGACAAATGCTGATGAAATCAATTATTTCCTTTGGACGGGTTATCGTTTTACCAAACCTTTCTCCATTTTCCGATGGATGCAAATCAATTATAATCAATATGCACGTTGGGATTTCGGGGGTCGCAATCTTTATCAAGCCGTGAATAATAATACCCATATGCAGTTTACTAATTTTTGGTCTTTGGGAGGTGGACTTACTTTTGAAAACAAAGATATATCCAATAATGCCTTATTTGGTGGCCCTGCTTTGCGTCGCTCAAAAGGTTTGGCAAATTGGGTTTATGTAAGAACCGATCAGCGAAAGCCGATTTATTTTAATTTGAACGGGCAATTCGCACGTGGTTTTGACAAGGATGAGCCTCATACGGTGCGTTTCAGACAGTTTTCTGTGGGAATGACGGTACAACCATCTAATGCTATCAATTTTTCATTAAGTCCTGGTTATACCATTCATAAACGAAAAATTCAAAATGTAAGTAGCAATGCATTTGAAGGGCAGGATCGCTATATCACTGGAGGTATAGACCAACGTACTTTGAGTATGACGATGCGTTTGAATTATTCTATTACACCCAATATTACATTGCAATATTATGGGCAGCCTTTTATTTCCAAGGGGCAGTATAAAGATTTTAAATACATTACCGATCCTTTAGCAAAAAACTTTTATGATCGCTTTGAATTTTATGATAAAAATCAGATTCAATTTAATTCCGAAAATGAAGAATATTTAGTAGATGAAGATATGGATGGTACGGTGGATTATACTTTTGGAAATCCTGATTTTAATTTTATGCAATTCCGCTCCAATCTGGTAGCACGTTGGGAATATATTCCTGGCTCGGAAATCTTTCTGGTTTGGTCGCAAAGCAATACGAATACAGGCGATCCAAGCGAAAGACTCATTCCAAGCTTGACCGATAATTTATTTACACAAAAAGCGCATAATATTTTTTTAATAAAATTAACGTATCGCTTTTTGCCGTAAGCTTAATAAAATAAGGGATCAGGTGGTTTTTATATAAAATTATCCGATCCCTTATCATAATTTATTTTGGAAAATTTTTTATCCTTTCAAAAGTCAGCACAAGATTTTTATTCTTTTCATCCAAGCCAAGCCATACCATTTTCGAATCAGAAAAAGAAATTTGCCATTTCTCATTTTCTTTATTTTGTTAGTGACTAATTAATTGCAAATCAGGCCGGTGAGCATTGATATACCAAAAACCCGTAATGCGTTCTCCTTCGGCGGTTCTTTCCACATAAATTCGATCCCAACGAATAAAGATGTAAATTTTATTATCGGGATCATATTGTTTAATTATATCAGCATTGTTATTTACTACTTTTACTAAATCCCAAATCCCTTGCATTTCATCGGCAGGGCTACGCGGTAAAGCTTCTATTCTTTCCCAGGTCATTTCTTGGCCTTGATACTTAATTTTAAATGCCCCAAATTCATCTTCCGGCCCGGGTTCTGAGATAAGTAATAATTCAGAAGTAGAAGTATCATAATTCCACGTTCCAGAGGTATGCTGTAGCCAACCATTGCCAGATAATTGTGTGCCACCTGCTTCTAGTTGTACCCATTTTGCAACGGGCGTCATTACTTCATTTCCAACCAGTACTTTTTTCACAATCCATAACCCTTCTATTTGCGCAATTACATTTATGTGTAATGAAATTAAAAAATAAGTAAATAAAATTGATTTCATTAAAATTTAAATTTATACAAAAAAGAGAAATCTATTATGCTGTTAGATGAGGGATAAAACATTTTTGGCGTATGCGATCATGAAATTTAGAATTATAATGTTTTAATCATTTTTTAAGTAAATATTAAGCAAAAATTAAGTATCCTTTCTTGACTTGATAGGTTTTTGTATTTATATTTACCTTCTGAAAACCAGCATTTTGCATTATCGGAATATGATGCCTTAATGTAAAATGTCTCATTTACCTCAAAAAACCTAATATCATGTCAAATTCCAATCATGGAGAATTAAGCCAACGGGGTATTAACCTTGTTATCAGTAACTTGGATTCTCCCAGCATTCCTTCAGAAGGTAGGTTTGGGCGTATGTTCCCGGAACTCGTCAACAAAACATCTCGCTTGCGCACACAGGATTTGGTAAAAATTGGAAGAAAAGGCGGCCCGATGGATGGCGGTACCAAAAAACAGTCCACGTATTCTGTTCCACTTGGCTTTATTTTTCTGGGGCAATTTATTGACCACGACATTACTTTCGATCCGATTTCGCGGCTGGACGCTGAACAAGACCCCTTGGCTGTAAAAAATTTCAGAACGCCAGCTTTGGACCTGGATAACATTTATCGGGAAGGGCCAGGCATTAGCAATTATTTGTACAATCGCAATTTGAGCAGCTTCGGCAAAGGTAATTTTAATGGCTTTTTGGTCACTGGTGCAGAAGGTACGGCTTTCCCACTCAGCAATGGCTTGGCTGCAGATGACCTGCCGCGCAATTCGGTTGGTACGGCCATCATCGGTGATCCTCGCAATGATGAAAACAGAATTATTTCGCAGTTGCATCTTGCATTCTTGCGTTTTCACAATCGCATGATGAAAAAATTCAATGGCAATTTTGAAGAAGCCAGCAAAACGGTGAAGTGGTGCTACCAATGGATCATAGTGCATGAGTTTTTGCCATATATTATTGGAGAAAAATTGGTATATGATATTCTGACAACGCCGGCTGAGTATCGTTTTTACAAGCCAAAAGGGCGGCCTTTTATTCCAATCGAATTCGCGGTTGCAGCCTATCGCTTTGGGCATTCCATGATAACCCATCAAGTAAAACTGAACGACCAGACACCGCTCTTGGATTTATTCAGTGAAGCGGTAGGCAGAAGTGCTTCGCCGATCAGTGATAAGGATCAAATCGTAGATTGGAAACATTTCTTTAAAATTGGCCAGAATAATCCACAGAAAGCCAGCAAATTAGATGCAAAATTGGCAGCTACCTTACTGGAATTGCCATTTATTCCGCCGGTAGCAGAACGCTCGCTGGCATCGCGGAATTTAGTGCGCGGCAAAGATTTTAAGTTGCCAGCGGGTGAAGTGATTGCCGAGTTTATCAAAGAAAAGACGAATGGCATTACAGATTACGAAATCGAATTGACCAAACAAACGGTCGCTGATTTGCTAAAAAGCGACCCAGAGACCGCTCAAATTAATATTCTTGATGCCGGTATCCCTTTGTGGCTCTATATTTTGGCAGAAGCAGCTTGCATCGGTAGAACCGAGGCAAATGGTCAAAGAAGCCCAGGTGAAGGATTAGGACCAGTGGGTGGTAGAATCGTGGGTGAAGTTTTGATTGGCTTGTTAGAGGCAGATATTACATCTTACCTTTATAACAATACAAAAACCAACAAACCCCAATGGGAACCCGAAGGCGGCGATTTCAAAATGGCGGACTTAATCAAGGAAAGTTTAAAGGAAAGAGGCGTGAATCGCGGCCTTGGTGTACGTGAAGCAGTGTAAGTTTTCCAAATAATTTTAAAGTAAGGAAGGCGATGCTATTGCAAAAGGTGTCGCCTTTTTCCAGATTATTACATTAATACCCCATTAAAAACCAAAGCATTATGAGAACGTTCCTCGTAATATTCAGCATTCTATTGCCTTTTATTCTTTTAGGGCAACATTGTCCTTATGCGACCGATCCGATCACTAAAGCCAACAAAATATATTTGTATTTTTTACCTCCAGGTCAAACGGATAATGGGTTTAGAGAATTCGGAAGCGACTATAGCTTATCAACAAATCCCCTAATGGGATTTAATATTAATACTTTGTTTACCCCTGGCCCGTCAGATGACCTTCGGGAAAGCATCAGAATATTGGTAGCAGATCATTATTGCGAATTTGATGTGGGTGTATTGGAAACCGTAACAGCCCCCGCAATAAGTACAGCCGCTAATGCTCGGACTAATATCATAGGAATAGCGACCGATAATGAAAACAATGCCGACGAAATTATCTATGGTGCGGCTGAAGGCACAAATTTTGAAGATAATACGGTTGGCTACGCGCGTATTTGGGTCGGAGAATTCAAAAATCAATTTGGTATGAGCGGTGGCGCATTGAACTCAAGCCATAGTGATATATTGAACAGATGGGCCAATGCAATCGCATCTACGGCTTCGCATGAAGCTGGTCATAACTATCAGTTGGGCCATGAAACCCTGGCTTCGAGCAATAGCCAAGAGGATGCTATCACCAATCATATTATGACCGAAGGAAATCTTTTGGATGGCAATAACCGAGCTACGGTGCCAAAGCACTTTGGGAATGCTAACTTTGAAGCTTTAGCACACAGCTTGGGTTTGAATGTGAATACTTTACATAGTTGGGATTTAATTAATCCTAATAGTCAAGTAGCGACTCAAATGGTTATTACTGTTTTCAGCAAGGCGACAAGCCTTTCTATTGTAAATGCAGATGTGAGCAGATGCCCCTGGCAGGCGCCAACGCTAACGCAAATCAGCCCTAGTAGCCAGTTCCGACTTCTGGATGATTACTATTATAAATTCGAATTAAATTTCAATCAAGCCAAATCCTGGGTGGGAGGCAATGCTGGCCAAGTTCCAGGAGGGGGAAGGTTTCATGTGGGAGTGGCTTTTGCTACGAATGAAGCGGTCATTGTAACGGATGTGAAGTTGAAAAACGGCAGCACATATTTGCCCCTATACCCACGTACAGTAGGCTTTGATAAAGGGTTTATTGATATTGCAACAGGACAAGCAAATATAACAATGCTCAACACTGGGCTTGATACATCCAGAGTATCGGAAAGGAGCACACCGACTGCTTTGCGTATCGAAAATTTAAGTATAGATTTTTTGCCTCGTGTAGCTGATTTAAAATCTATGCAAAATTTTGACGGGCGAATTTTTCCTACCCCTAATCAGGAAGGGCTTTATGATTTCCGAGGGCTCAAAGTAAATTCGCATGGAATGATGGATCAAAGACCCAACTTTGTATTGCAAACCGTTGAAAAAATTTTCTTTGGAAAATTGACCGACGGGCGCCATATAAATATTACTTATGATTCTACCAATTGTATTCCTGGTATTATTCCTGGCGATGTGCATAAGGGCAAAATCAATTACTGCCCGCATGGCACTTTGTTGAGCCTATTTCCCTCCACTATGATTTATGTGACGGCTACTATTGTGGATCCTAATGCGACTTATTTTGATCCTAATAGAAATGAATTTGTAACGGGCGAGCTGAGAACCTATGTACAATACCAATTTTCAGGGATCAAACCTGATTTTAACAAGAATGGCATAGATGACTTGATCGATATAAAGAATGGCACATCGAAAGATACAGATGGGAATGGTATTCCTGATGAAGTTGTTCAAGAATTTACGGATAAGAAAGATAGTCCACCCCGCCCAGCATGGTGGTCTTGGGGTATTATTATACTCTTAATCTTGATTATTATCTTTATAATGGTCAACCGAAATCGAAGAACAGACATCGGTTGAGGTGCCTTTCGGCAACAAGGAGAACTAAATGGTTCTCCTTGTTTTATTATATAAATATAATAATTAATATTTGGCGGCTTGTCCTTTCTTTGGCAAAGACGCTTTAATAAACTCGCGGATATGCTCATTGGCTTTTGCTAAATCTTCCTGGCGGAGGTACATCATGTGCCCGCTTCTGTAACCCTCAAAACGAAGGCGATCTTTCATTTTGCCACTGGGATCAAGATGCCACATGGAATATTTGGCGTTGAAATAAGTGGTCGCACCATCATAATAACCGGATTGTACCATTACTTTTAAGTAAGGATTTTGGGCCATTGCTTGACGCAAATTTTCGCCGGTATTGTCGCCACTGCGATCCCAAGGGTTCACTGGGCCAAATAGATTGTATTTGATGTCGGTTTTAAAATTCAATTCATTTCTAAAGTAATAATTAATAGCCGGAGTAAATGAATGTAACCAAGATGTAATTTCTGAATTATAATCAGGACTAACTCCTGCTTCCTTCCGATCAATGCCTTTATAACGCGAATCCAAGCGCCCCACCGTAAAGCCGCCACGCTCGCGCAGTAGGTCTTTCCAGAAGAAGTTGTAAGGCACGTCTAAGTTGTGTTGCAAAATTGTTTTCTCTGATAAACCGGAGTAATAGGCCATTTTTTGAGCCAATGCTTTTCTCTTTTGTTCGTCTATAAAACCGCCCATCGCCATAGCCGGTAGCAATTCGTTGATCGTGAAATTTTCCACTTCGGGTAGTAGTTGATCCAAATCTTTTTGTTGCAATTCGGTTGCTAAAACCTTATGAAACCAGGCGGTGGCAGCAAAATAAGGCAAGCGATTGGCAGCATCCACGGGGCCGTTGCGTTCGATACCCAAATCGGTGGGCGACACCAAAATCACACCATTGAGGTACATCCACTGGGCGTTTTGCAATTCTAATGCCAAGCCCGACACCCGCGTAGTGCCATAGCTTTCGCCGATCAGGTATTTGGGTGATTGCCAGCGATTTTTGCGCGTTACAAAAGTATTGAGCCATTCTGCCAAGTATTTGATATCGGCATTGACGCCAAAAAAAGTTTCGCGTTTGGTATCCTTATCCAAAATGCGTGAATAACCAGTATTGACTGGGTTTACATAGACAATATCCGCGACATCGATAATAGAATGCGCGTTTTCACGGATACCGTAAGGTTGCACCGGATAACCTTCATCATCAATAATGATATTTCTGGGGCCGGTATAAGCGATGTGCATCCACACAGAAGCGGAGCCAGGGCCACCATTAAACGAAATAACCAAAGGACGCGCCGCTCGATCTTGCACATCCGAACGCTCGTAGTAAGTGTAATGCAAAGCAGCAATAGGCTTGCCCGCTTCATTCCAAACCGGTTGGGTGCCAACAGTAGCGCTGTAAGGAATACGTTGCCCTTTTACGCTCACTTCGTGCTTCGTCATCACCATTGTGTCGGCAGGGAGCATCCGCTCCTCTTGAGCCCAAAGAACAACCAGGACGGTTACTAATAGCAGAATTGTAGTAAAGAGTTTTTTCATTTTTTAGGCGTTTAGCGTTTTATGATTTAGACAGCCCTGGAAGCGATATTTTTCGATGAAAACAAAGTAGTAGAGGAGGTAATTAGTCGAGTAGCTTATTTGTTAATAGTCGAAAGGCTAATTCAATTGAAAATCAATCACTTATTTATGTCTGAAAGAAACTGAAATATGCTATTTTTCTACTCAGAAAAAGGAATGCCCGAAAGATTTTAAGGAAGGATACTTAATTGTCACTAAAAACAAACGCTAACAAATCATAAGTAGTAAGCATACCAATCAATATGCCCTCGCTATCTACGACCGGCAACGCATGGAAGCGATTTTCCCGAAAGTAGCCAGCGGCAATTTCTACTGTATCGTGCGGCCCCAGTTTGGCGACTTGGTGTGTCATCACATCTTTCACCAGCAAGAATTGCATTAGAATGATCTGGCGGTGTTCACCGAGTTCCACGTTAAAAAGTGTAAACGAGTTTTGTAATCGCAGATAATCAGAATAACTCAAGATGCCTACAATTTTGCTATTTTCGATCACAGGGAGGTGATGAATATCTGTCCCTTCAAAAATCGCTTGTACTTTATCCATTGGATCATTGGGAGCAACCGTGATGACATTGGTCGTCATGATTGTATTCACGCGGGTCGTTTTGTCCATCGCCTTGAATTTTAAGGTTAAACGAATATCATTTACACCCTAAAAAAGCTCGTTATCATCATTACCTACGCCTCCTTCCTGAATCAGCCCTTCGTCTTCTTCATCATATTCCGCCTCATCAATATAAATCGAATTAAAACTATAGGTCAATAGATCGTGTGTCGTCACAATGCCTACCAAGCGATGATCTTCTACAACCGGCAGGGCATGAAATTTATTGGTTAGAAATACATCCGCCGCCAGCCCAATGGTATCGTCCGGATCAAGCGTCATAGGGTAATTGGTCATAAAATCTTTGGCGTGCAAAGACTGATAATGCGCTTCGCTCCAGGTTTTGCCGGTGGTTTGTTGAGAAAGAATATACGATACCTTGAAAAAGTCTTCTTTACTGATAATGCCGATCAGGATTTCACCTTTTTCTACCACAGGTAGATGATGGAAGTCGTTTTTCTTGAAAATATCATACACCTCTTTTGCATTGGTATCGGGAGTTACGGTAATGAGGCGGGTCGTCATAATTTCGCTTACAGCGCGTTCCGGGTTCATACGTTTTGTTTTTTTGTTCATCGAATAATGGGATTTCCAATGCTTTCGCTGTTATTATCCGCATAGTAAGTTGCCGAGGCGTCAATATTGCCAAATACCCACAAGACCTCTACTAACGCGGGCTGTATTTTAGCACAAGCTTTGGCCACTTCAGCTCTATTAGCTGACTCAATCGCTTTATTCAGGTTTTTGATGAGGGTCGTCATCACCTGCATTTTGGCTTTTAACAGCGTCATTTTTTCGATATCTAATTCATAGAATTCCACGTCAACAGGTTGAAAGCGTACATCTTGCCATGCCTGGTTGGTTTCCAAAGACATTTGCTCCAAATCCTCCCATTCCATCAGACAAAGCATTTCATCTGCACTGGTTTCGGTGAGCGTACTCGCTGTTGCTTGAAAATCATAGAGATAATCTAAGTAGTATTCAATGCGATAACGCTCGCGCAATGCTACGAATTCATCTTTTACTTGTTGTAATTGTGCCAAAGCCAATTTGGCATTATTGCCATCAATAGCCATGTAAGCGTTGCCAAGGTATTCATCAATTTGCACAAAAGCGTTGCGCCACGCAGACTCTACCCTTGCGAACTCGTACTGATTACGAAGCTTTTGCCATTTAAAATCAAGATAAAAGACCGATTTTTTAGCCTGATACATATTGCCTTGATAGACGTGCATCATCACTGGCAAAAACGCTTGATCGAAATGCACCATACTTTTGCGCACGTCGGCTGATTGGCAATTAAGATTGGTAATTAGAATAAAAGTAGTGATAGTTAGGGTCAATAAGGTTTTCATGGTAATAGGATTGAAGAGACATTAGACATTGAACAAGTATTGAACGTATTTTGCTCACTATCTAATGTCTCTATTTCACACAAAATCAAGGTTTTTTAATCACGCATTACGAAATCGCAATCTTTTTCACGCTTTCTTCCGGTTTGCTGGCCACTCTTTTCGGCATCGTCAATTTCAAAATCCCGTCCTTGTAGTTGGCGACAATGTTATCCGCTTTCACATTTTCAGGTAAGCGGAACGAACGGCTAAAGGTACTGTAACTGAACTCGCGGCGCGTGTAATTATCTTTCTTCTCTTCAGCTTCGAGCTTGGTTTCAGCGCTAATCACCAACATTCCTTCTTTTACTTCCACTTTGAAATCTTCCTTTTTCATACCTGGCGCTGCTACTTCCATATCGAAGCTCTTGTCGGTTTCTGTTACATTCACCGCTGGAATCGTTTTCGCACCTTTCCACCATCTTTCAAAATCATTGTCAGTGTCGAAAAAATCTTCGACCATCGAGCTAAATGAAGGGAGTAAATCTCCTCTTCTCCAATTTATAAGTGACATAGTACCTCCTATAAAATTTTGGTTAAGACTAACTTTTTAATCTTTCTAAATTTATTGGTATTCCATCACTTTATCAATGATTTTTGTCAACACTTATTCCAGTCTCCTCGCCCTAAATCTTCATCTTATCTCTCAATCATCCTATTCCTATTACCTACCTATCCTCAGATAAAATACAAAAAGTGCGCAAAGATACGATAGATCAGGTATTCTTTTTTAGGATGAAAATTATGAAATCAAATTTGAACAGGCGAGGCCGATCCTTCAATGATTAAAATGAAGCCTTGTGATGATTTTTATCAGAAATATGCGTATTTTGGATTTTACGCAAAAGAATTTTTATCAACGGCAAGGCCTGAAAAAACAGCTATTTGAGCATTGCAAAAGCTACCCGGACTTATCTCTGGGAATCTACTAATCCTGTTTTTGTTATATTTGCTTTTCAAGGAAATTGCAATTTGTACAACCTTGCCGATGACAACGGAAGTATCTTTTGAGATTCAGTTGTTTATAATCGGAAGCTATGAACGATAAAAAAGAGAGCGCAAATAACCATGATACAACAACTCACTCCGGGCATCCTGCTGACGGTGATTAGCATATATTTTATCGCCCTATTTGTCATTTCTTATTTCACAGGAAAAGACGCCAGCAACAAGAATTTTTTCCTCGCAGGTAAGCGAACGCCGTGGCCATTGGTAGCTTATGCCATGATTGGTACGTCTATTTCGGGGGTGACGTTCATCTCCATACCGGGTGCCGTGGGAGGATCAGGCCTGAATAAGGATTTTTCGTATATGCAAGTGGTGTTCGGGTATATGCTTGGTTATGCTGTCATTGCATTGGTACTCATGCCGATTTACTACCGAATGAATCTTACTTCTATTTACGGCTATCTTGAGAAGCGTTTTGGTTTTTATTCTTATAAAACGGGGGCCGCTTATTTCCTGCTGTCGCGCAGCGTAGGCTCGGCGTTTCGGCTCTTTTTGGCGATCATTGTATTACAAGAGTTTGTGATGGGTTATTTTGGTATCCCATTTTGGTTAACTGCTTTGATTGCTTTGACTTTGATTTGGCTATACACGGTACGCGGTGGTATTCACACGGTGATCTGGACGGATACTTTTCAGACCACTTGTTTTTTGTTGGCTTTGATTATCACCATCGTAGCCATCGGGCAAACCCTCGGTATGAATTTTTGGGATTTGATGGGCATGGTGCAAAAAAGCGATTATTCGCAAATGTTTTTCTTTAAAGGCGGCTGGAGTGATCCGAATAATTTTTTCAAACAATTTATCAGTGGCGCCTTGATTACCATTACAATGACTGGACTTGACCAGGATATGATGCAAAAAAACCTGAGTTGCAAAACGATTGGCGACGCGCAGAAAAATATGTTTTCTTTCAGTGTAACGTTGCTTTTTGTCAATATTCTGTTCCTATCGCTGGGCGCGCTATTATATATCTACGCTTCCAATATCGGTATAGAAATCCCTGCTAAAACCGATTATCTCTACCCGACCATAGCCTTTAAGCATTTGCCGCCTATCATGGGCATTGTTTTTATTCTTGGATTGATTGCAGCTACCTATGCCAGTTCCGACTCGGCGCTGACGGCTCTCACGACTTCTTTTTGTGTGGATTTTCTGAATTTTGAAAAAACAGAAGAGCCTGAACAATTGCAACAACGCAAACGCTTCTATGTGCATATCGGCATGACTTTGTTGCTTTTTGTAATTATTATGATTTTTAATATTATCAATAACGAAGCGGTTATCAATGGCTTATTCAAAGCGGCGGGCTATACCTATGGTCCCCTGTTGGGTCTATATACTTTTGGAATTTTGACAAAGCGACCAATCAAGGATAATCTGGTGATTCCGATTTGTATTGCAGCTCCCATTATTTCTTTCTTTTTGGATCGCTACTCTGCGCAGTTATTCGGGGGTTTCCAACTGGGTTTTCTGATTTTGGCGGTGAATGGATTGCTTACTTTTATTGGGTTGTGGGCAATTTCGAACCCTCCAAATACGACCAAAGAAAACACCTGACAATCATGGCGTAAGCGGACGTTTTGAAATTTTTTTATACCTTCGCGTCCGATTTTAAAATGCAACTTAAAATGTCCAAAATTACAGCGGCAATTACGGGTGTTCAAGGTTACGTACCCGATTATGTGCTTACCAATAAAGAGCTTGAAAAAATAGTGGACACAAGCGATGAGTGGATTACTTCTCGCACTGGCATCAAAGAACGTCGTATATTAAAAGGAGAAGGCAAGGGTACTTCTGTTATGGGCGTCGAGGCAGTACGCGGGCTTCTGGAAAAAACCAATACTAACCCGCTTGATATAGAGCTGGTTATTTTTGCGACTGTAACGCCCGATACAATCTTCCCAGATACCGCGAATACCGTTTCAGAAGCAATAGGCATGAAAAATGCTTTTGGCTATGATATTAATGCTGCTTGCTCAGGCTTTTTATATGCGCTTACTACCGGCACAAAGTTCATTGAATCAGGCACTTACAAAAAAGTAATTGTGATCGGCGGAGATAAAATGTCCTCGATTATTGATTATACCGACCGTACTACCTGCGTGATTTTTGGTGACGGGAGCGGCGCGGTTTTGTTAGAACCCAACACGGAAAGCCTTGGTATCATTGATTCTTTGCACAAAAGCGATGGCTCGGGCCGAGTGTATTTGCATCAAAAGGCAGGTGGCTCAGCAAGGCCAGCATCGGCAGAAACGGTGACCAACCGCGAGCATTTTGTGTATCAAAACGGCAAGCCAGTTTTTAAAGCTGCGGTGTCAGGCATGGCGGATGTGGTTTCAAAAGTAATGGAACGCAATGGCTTGAACAATGAAACCCTGAATTGGTTGATTCCGCATCAGGCCAATATCCGCATTATCGAGTCGGTGGCCGGGGCTCTGAATTTCCCGCTCGAAAAAGTAACGGTGAATATTCATAAATATGGCAACACAACGGCTGGTACGCTTCCATTGTGTATGTGGGAGTGGGAGAATCAATTTAAAAAAGGCGATAATATTATACTGACAGCGTTCGGTGGTGGCTTTACCTGGGGCGCTACTTATTTGAAATGGGCGTATTGAATGAAAGAATGAATCATTGATTGACTGAATTATTGCCGATTTAGAGTGGCTCTTATGACTCGTTGTATCCAGTGATTCAATCATTCAACAAATCGATCATTCTTTCCTATCTTTGCAGCACTATTTTTGAAAATAAAAACTTAACCCAATAATGGCAGATACTTCTGATATTCGCAAAGGCTTGTGCATTGAGTACAACAACGGAATTTACGCAGTTGTAGAATTTCAGCACGTAAAGCCCGGCAAAGGCGCTGCTTTTGTGCGTACAAAACTGAAAAACGTAACTGATGGCCGGGTGATTGAAAATAATTTCCCTTCCGGCCATAAATTGGATGTTGTGCGCGTGGAGCGTCAGCGTTTCCAATTTTTATACCCCGATGAAACTGGTTATAACTTTATGAATAATGAGAGCTTTGAACAGGTTGCCATTGACGGCGATATGATCGAGCGCCCTGAATTATTGAAAGAAGGGATAGAAGTGGAAATTCTTTTCCATGCGGAAAAGGACATCCCGCTTACCGTTGAAATGCCGCAATACGTTGTGTTAAAAGTGACTTACACAGAGCCCGGCTTGAAAGGGGATACCGCTACCAATACCTACAAACCGGCAAAAGTAGAAACGAATGCCGAAGTGAAAGTACCCTTATTCATAAATGAAGGCGATCTTATCAAAATTGACACCAGCACCGGCGCTTATATGGAGCGCGTAAAACAATAAGCTATGTCGTTCAAGGAAATCCAGGAACTCATCAGGCTCGTCGGCAAATCGGACCTTGCCGAATTCAAAATGAAGGACGGAGAATTTGAGCTGTCTATCCGTACTAAATATTATGGCGCCAATAGACAATTTGTGCAGCCGGTCGTTACTCCTCATACCGCCTTGCCAGTAATGCCCGCAGCAACTCCAGAAGCCGTTCCTGCTAATTATAAGCCAGAGCCTGCGCCCGAAGCTAAAAAGGCAGAAACAGCACCGAAAGCAGACAAAAAATATTTAGAAATTAAGTCGCCAATAGTTGGCACTTTCTATCGTTCTCAATCACCTGACAAACCGCCTTATGTAAAAGTTGGCGATCGGGTTGAGGCGGGCAACGTAGTTTGCATTGTAGAAGCAATGAAGCTTTTCAACGAGATTGAGTCCGATGTGACCGGTACAATTGTAAAAGTTGTAGTGGAAGACGCTCAGCCCGTAGAATACGATCAGGTGTTGTTTTTGGTAGAACCGTAGTGTGCCGCAAGCAACAAGCAACAAGTAACAAGATGGGCTTCGAACTTCTTACAACTTGTGGCTTGCCGCTTGTTACTACTTTCAATTTTAAATATTTATGTTCAATAAAATATTAATTGCAAATCGCGGCGAAATCGCCCTGCGTATTATTCGCACCTGCCGCGAAATGGGCATCAAAACGGTGGCGGTGTATTCTACTGCCGACCGTGAAAGTCTGCACGTGCGCTTCGCAGATGAAGCAGTATGTATCGGGCCGCCCGCTTCTTCTGAATCTTATCTGAGCATCCCCCGTATCATGGCAGCCGTGGAAATTACAAATGCCGATGCGGTACATCCTGGTTATGGGTTTTTGGCTGAAAATGCTGATTTTGCTGAAGTTTGTTCAGAATATGGCATCAAATTTATTGGCCCAACGCCAAATCAGATCCGAAAAATGGGTGATAAAATCACTGCGAAAGAAACGATGATTAAAGCCGGAGTGCCCGTCGTTCCTGGCTCGGATGGTTTGGTCAAGGACTTGAAACACGGACTGAAAGTAGCGAAAGAAGTAGGTTATCCGGTGATGGTTAAAGCAACCGCCGGTGGTGGAGGCAAGGGACTGCGCATCGTTTGGGAAGAAAAAGATTTTGAAAATTCCTGGAGTATGGCTCGTCAGGAAGCCAAAGCAGCCTTTGGGAATGATGGTGTTTATATTGAAAAATTTGTAGAAGAACCGCGTCATATCGAGTTTCAAATAGTCGGCGACCAATATGGCAAAGTGATTCACCTCTCTGAGCGGGATTGCTCTATTCAAAGACGCCACCAGAAGTTAGTAGAAGAATCCCCATCCCCGTTTATGACCGATGAGTTGCGCCAGAAAATGGGCGATGCAGCGATCAAAGCAGGCGAAGCGATCAACTACGAAGGCGTGGGTACGATTGAGTTTTTGGTGGACAAGTACCGCAATTTCTACTTCATGGAGATGAATACCCGGATTCAAGTAGAACATCCTGTTACGGAGGAAGTAATTGATTATGATCTGATTAAGGAGCAAATCAAAATCGCTGCCGGTGAAAAACTCACAGGGCAGAACTATATTCCTGAAATGCACGCGATGGAATGCCGCATCAACGCGGAAGACCCATTCAATGGTTTCCGCCCTAGCCCAGGCAAAATTACTTCGCTGCATACCTCCAAAGGACACGGCGTGCGCGTGGATACTCATGTATATGCAGGCTATGCGATTCCACCGTTTTATGATTCGATGATCGCCAAACTCATTTGTCGTGCGCGTACACGCGAAGAGTGCATCAAGAAAATGGAGCGTGCCCTGGATGAATTTATCGTAGAAGGCGTCAAGACAACCGTGCCGTTTCACCAGCGTTTAATGAAAGATGAGAATTTCCGTGCCGGCAATTTCCATACGGGATTCTTGAATACTTTTAATTTGAAAGAGGATTAGCCATTGAGCATTTGCCATTTACCGCTTGACTGGTGTACAGTGTTTTGGGAATGGTCAATGGTAAATCTTAAATGGTAAATGAAATGCGAAGTTTTTGGAGATTACTCCGATATATTAATAATTATAAAACGTATGTTGTTTCCAATATCATAAGCAACATTCTCACTGCGATTTTCACGGTCATCAGTGCTCCACTTTTGATTCCTTTTATCAATATTTTATTTGGAAAAACCGAGATTGTTTCGAAAAAACCGGAATCTTGGTTTGATAATGTGGAATATTCCATCAATTATTTGACAAGCCAGATCATTATTACTTTTGGAAGAGAAAAAGCGTTGGTTTACATCTGTAGCGCGCTTGTGCTGCTTTTCTTTTTCAAAAATTTGTTTCATTATTTGTCGCTGTTTTTTATGGCGCCGGTGCGCAATGGCATCATCCGCGATTTGCGACGGCAATTATTTGACAAAATCCTGCATTTGCATCTGGGTTATTTCAGTGAAGAGCGCAAAGGCGATCTGATGTCGCGCATCACGGCTGATGTACAGGAGGTAGAATGGAGCATTCTTAATGTATTGGAAGCTATTTTCCGCGAACCTTTGATTGTGGTCGGATCACTTATCACGATGCTGTTTCTCAGTCCTTCGCTCACGCTTTTTGTCTTTATTCTGATGATTTTTACGGCGATTGTCATTGGCGGCATCGGGCGCACCTTGCGCAAAAGCTCGCATCAAGTGCAAGAAAAGCTGGGCACATTGGTAAGTATTATCGAGGAAACCTTAGGCGGATTGAGAATTATAAAGGGTTTTAATGCCGAATCGTACCAGGATAAAAAATTCAACAAAGAAAATAACGAATATCGACGCATCCTTACTAAAGTACTGTGGCGCAGGGACTTAGCTTCGCCGCTATCAGAATTTATGGGCATCGGGGTGGTAGCGGTTTTGCTGTGGTATGGTTCACGGCAAGTGTTCAGCGGCGAGTTACAAGCCGCAACTTTCCTGACATTTATTTATGTTTTTTATAATGTGATACAACCAGCAAAGCAATTTACACGAGCGATTTACAATGTGCAAAAAGGCGTGGCTGCTATGTTTCGGGTAGAAAAAATCCTTGATGCTCAAAATAGCATTCAGGAATCGCCCAATGCTTTACCAATTCAGCATTTCGAACATGAGGTCGAGTATAAAAACGTTACTTTTGGTTACAAACCGGAAGAAGGTAATGTGCTGGAAGACATCAATTTACGTATTCAAAAAGGCAAAGCCATTGCGCTCGTAGGCGCGTCAGGTGCCGGGAAGTCCACGCTGGTAGATTTATTGCCGCGATTTTATGATGTGCAATGGGGCGGCATTTTTATTGATGGTGTAAATATTAAAAATTACAAATTACATGATCTCCGCTCTTTAATGGGCATTGTATCACAAGAAGCAATTTTATTTAATGATACCATTTATAATAATATCGTATTTGGTTTAGAAAATGTAAAAGAAGAAGACGTGATCCGCGCGGCGAAAATCGCCAATGCACATGATTTTATCATCGCCACGGAAAATGGCTACCAGACTAATATCGGAGACCGAGGCAATAAGCTCTCCGGTGGGCAGCGCCAAAGATTGACCATTGCCAGAGCAATTTTGAAAAATCCACCTATTTTGATTCTGGACGAAGCCACATCCGCATTGGATTCTGAGTCTGAAAAATTGGTACAGGCAGCATTATTAGAATTAATGAAAAACCGCACTTCCATTGTGATCGCACATCGTTTGAGTACGATTCAACACGCCGATGAAATTATCGTGATGCGCAATGGCAAAATCCTCGAACGTGGGAGCCATCGAGAATTATTGAAAAAAGAAGGCGAATACCAGAAATTAGTAGAGTTGCAGGCGTTTTGAAAAATATATTTGGCATCCTACCAAAAGTGCGCCAAACCCTTAGCTTTTGTTTGCCTCTTTCCCTTGAAAATCCTAACTTTATGCCACGATCCCTTAAACACAATTGTCAAAGGCATGAAACACATTTTACTCTTGGCTTTGCTGCTGAGCGCAGCCCCTGTTTTTACACAAATTACAATTACCAACGGAAATTTCCCGCAAGTGGGCGATACCTTGCGCATCGCGGTAGATAACTTACCCTCCAATATTCCTATCACAGCCGGTGGCGCTGATTTGCGCTGGGATTTTACGACGTTGCAATCACCTTTTACACAACAAATAGCAGTGCGGCCAGCCTCAGAAGGCGAACAATCATTTGAATTTTCTAATGCAACCTTGTTCACGCCTTTGGTTGCCTCAGGTGAAGCTTATTATAGATCCACTTCTACCGCTTATCAAATGGTCGGTTTGTATGGTGAAGACCCCTTTAATTTTGGCATTCGTGTGCCGGTTCGTTTCAATCCAGCGAAAGTGGAGCGACGTGCGCCAATGCGCTACGGCGATAATAAACAAAGTTCTTCGGCTTTCGCTTTTGCTTTTTCATCTGATGATCTGCCGGACGCGATTTTAGATCAATTGCCTATTACGCCAGATTCCATGCGCATTCGCATTGCTTCTGAGCGACACGATGTAGTAGATGCTTGGGGAAAGCTGACCATTCCAGGCAATATTTACAATGTTTTACGCGAAAAACGGACGGAAATTCGAGAGGTGCGATTGGATGCTAAAATCGGCTTTTTGGGTTGGCAGGATATTACTAATTTGATTCCCAATTCTGATCTGGTTAGAAAAGATACCACCGTTTCTTACCATTTTTTTAGTAATGAAGCCAAAGAACCAATTGCAGTAGTGACGATGGATAAACAAGAACAAAAAGCGCTGCGTGTGGAGTACAAAGCCAACGATTTAGTTACCGATGTGCAGGATGTACAAGCGCTCAAACCCGGCGTGTATGCTTTCCCCAACCCCGCCATTGTGACGGTACGCTTTGAGTTTTCTAATCTAAATCCTGGTAATTATAAGCTGACCATTTATAACATCCTCGGCACGGAGGTGTGGAGTGATCGCTATTATATCAATGGGCAACGCATTGAAAAAGTGGATATTTCGATGCTGAGAAAAGGAACATATTTGTATAGTCTGCAAGACGAACGCGGTAAAACGATCACCACGAAACGATTGGTGGTAGTGCGACCATAGGTTTTTCACCTGACAATCAATATATTATGCAAATTCATGTTTTGACTGGCGATGCCCTCGCTGAGTTATTTTCGCTTTCTGGGATTGAAGGGAATACTATTATTAGCCGTGAATGCTTGATCGAAGGGCCTGTTTTAGGGGATGGAAAGGATTTATCTGCTTTTTGGCAAATGCGTGCTGATTATTTGACGACGGATGCGCCCGAAGAAAAGGAATTTTATTTTGAAAAAGTGGCGAAGGAATTTGAAAAATTACTCGATCTGCCTGCCGGAAGCGAGATCAATCTCTGGTTTGAATTTGATTTATTCTGCCAAGCCAATATGTGGTTTGTATTAAATTTATTAAAACAATTTGGAAAACAACAAAATATATATCGAATTAATCCAATTATAAAAGAAATATCCAAGCTTTGGCGGGGTTTTGGTGACTTGAGCGTTGCGGACTTACCTATTTGTTTAGCACAAAAAATTCCTTTTTCAGAAAAAGATATTGCGTTGGGCGTACAACTCTGGCAAGCATATAGTCGTCAGGATGCAGAAGCTTTGCAGGCGCTTTCACAAACGAATTCGCCTTGCTTTCCTTATTTGAGGGAAGTTTGCGAAGCTGCTATTGCCAAACAAGAAGGGGCGGTTGAAATACTTGTTCAAAACATCATTCAAGCTGGCGCTTCCAATTTTAAAGATGTGTTTCTTCGTTTTTCTAAAGAAAATGGCATTTATGGTTTAGGCGATTTGCAAGTAAAAAATATTTATGAACAATTAGTAGCATAAATCACTCGTCGTCTCCTGTTCTTAAATTGTCGTTAAAAAAATTACTTTGGGGTTAAAAACCTTTAACGAATAGGGGTTTGGTGCAACTAAGTGCATCTTACTATCAAAATATATTTCCTTCACAGAAAAAGTAAAGATGATGAAAAATAGCATTCTAATCCCCTTGTTTTGCCTGGCTTTTGTCAGCACACTGACAGCTCAGCGCGAAGAGACCTTGTTTGGCAGAAACGGCTTCGATTTGACAGGTGCCTGGGGTTCAGCTACTTATAATTACTCGTTTTTCGACGAAGATTATGTGTATAATCGTGGCGGCAATGTCGCTTTAGAATTTGGCAATAGTTTTCTGGTGGGCTACGGTTGGTCGCGTTTTAAGGATTATGCCAATCCCGAAAACCTTCGTGACTTTCGCTTGCGTTACAACGGCTTACTCATTGGCTTGACACCACTCTCGCATAAAGCGATCCACCCACGTCTGACGGCGCTACTTGGCGGTGGCAAATTATTCCTCGATGATAGCAATATCACCGACAAGGTATTTGTTTTCCAACCTTCGGTAGGGCTTGAAATCAATGTGTTCCAATGGTTTCGCTTGGGTTTGGAAGGTGGTTACCGCATCGTAGCAAATGAAAATGTAGCTGGCTTGGAAGCTCAGGATATTTCATCGCCATTTGCTCAGATTGATTTGCGGTTTGGTTTTTCCTGGGATTGGTGATTCGGGATATTAGAAATTGGTTATTTGTTATTTAAACATCATGTTTAGTGAATAACAAATAACCAATATATCATAAGCATTTGTTCCAAAATAAATATAGGTTTAATTTACAACAAAGTGCTGATTTTCAAAATAATAAGACTTTCGACTATTGACTAATAAAACTGTTCGACTGCTTATTTTTAAAAATCATTTACCAATTGTTTAATTAAATCTTTATCTTCTTCTAAATCATAACCAAATCCATCCACTACTGCATAACGTATTTGTCCATTTTTTTGCAAAACAAAGGATGGATTGCTGTAAATGGAAATAGAATTACTCGCGGATTTATTCGATGCAATTAAATTGATTGGAAATACCTTTTTGCTTTTGGGCAATTCGCGCAAGCGTACTTCGGTGTAGCCTTGTGCTAATATATTAGCAATATTCATTTGTTTTAAAGCGCTGATATTCTGAACAATGGAAGGATAAACCTTTCCTGGGATCGCTCGATAACCTTTTGCATTGATTTCATCATAGCCATAAAAAACAGACATATCGCCAAATTCAGCGATGGAAGCTTTATAATAATAATTTTGATTTCCATTATATTCTACTTCATCCCGTCGGAAACCCATATCAAAAGTGTACCATTTCCCATCTTTCTGCACTTCAGCCTCCCGCACGATCAAATCGTAAAAATTGCTGCCACCATTGAATGGGATTTGCTCATAAGCATTGATACTGGCCTGTTCGTGTGCTTTAGATGCAATCGCATCAAACGCCGAAAGCAATGCCACATAATTTAATTTCCTAATATATTGTTTTTCAGGATCATTTTCTTGTCCGCCGCATTCAATCAAAATCGTACTCGTTCCCCATTTCTGAATATTATCACCGAAAGCACGCGGCTCATGAGCATCGTCGTAGCGCCCCACCTGTCCCGGAATATATTCTTGAAAAATATTATTTAATATGCCGATCATTTTCATTGCATTCCCGCGCACTTCATTTATGTCTTTTTCATAATTATAAGCTGGCGCAAGTACCGAAATTGTTGCTGTTTTAGGATTCAGTCCGGCGCTATAATAACGGCTTTGATCATGCAAATTGAAACCCCAATCCGCATTCAATTCATCGCGTATTTTCTTCAAAATCTGGGATTCGGGAGATTGCAGGCGTAGCGCATCGCGGTTGAGGTCAATACCCAAAGCATTTCGACGAGAAAAACGATCCGCCCCGTCAGGATTAAGCATTGGGATAAAGGTAATGGTGAGTTCGCGTTGCCATTTTTGACGAAATTCATCAAATTCATCCCCATTTTTAGAGAAAAAATTAAAAATATCCATAAGCGCCATGGTCGCAGTCGATTCATCTCCATGCATCTGGCTCCAAAGCAGCACCTGTGTTGGTCCCGTGCCAATGCTCACGCGGTAAATGTCGCGCCCTTCGACCGATTGTCCGGCCTTGCTCACCTTGAACGGGGCTTTCAATTTTTGAATCAATGGTGCAATATCTGTTTGTTTGAAGCGTCGGGTCTTGATTGTTTTTTCTTTATAATTATCGTAAGAATCATATAATTTTTTATAAGAAATATTATATAATGCTTTACTTCGAGCGCTGGAAGGCTCGTTGGCATTGGCTTCTGCCTCAGGCGTAGCATTTTCACAATTAATAAAAAGAATTAAAGTCAGGATAGCAATTGGGATACGCATATCATTTTGGGTTTGATGACAATGACAAATATCCTAAAAAATGGCTATGAAATCAAATCGCCAAATCGCTCATTGAAGCCTGCGATGCCTTGCAATCCGCCGGTATGAACCGCAAGAATCGTGCTTCCTGGTGAGAAAAAATCTTTTTGAATCAAATCAAACAAGCCGAAAAAAAGCTTTCCGGTATAAATCGGATCGAGTTGAATATCAAAATCTTTTTTGAAATCATTTATAAAATCAATCAATTCGGATGAAAATTTAGCGTAGCCACCGAAGTGATAATTGGTTAGAATTTGCCAATTGGATAAAGGGGTTTCGCTCTTTTTTGAAAGAAGCTTTTCAACTTCTTGTTGTAAAAAATTACCTTTTAGTACGGAGAAACCAATTGCCTGGCTTTGACCTTTCAAACCTTGCACGATGCCTGCCAAGGTGCCGCCCGTGCCGCAAGCAGTTGCTATAAAATCTGGGAATTCATTTCTTTGATATTCTTGAACTTCAGACATAATTTCTGCGCAGCCTTGCAATGCCAATGCGTTTGTACCACCTTCCGGCAATAAATAAAAGTCACCAAATTGATCCTGCAATTTTTCTAAAAAATCAGGCTGATTTTTTTGTCGGTAAGTTTCTCGATCCATGAAATGCAAATGCATTCCGTATTGCTCGCAAAAACGGAGCGTAGGATTCGCAATTTTTTCGCCACGAACGATACCAACTGTTTGAAAATCAAAAACTTGTCCGGCTTCCGCCAAGGCTGCGAGGTGATTGGAAAAGGCACCGCCGAAGCTGAGTAACGTACCCAAACCTCGGCGGTGTGCTTCTTGCAAATTATATTTTAGTTTGCGCCATTTGTTGCCACAAAAAGCGCCTTGTTCATTCAATCGGAGCAAATCGTCTCTTTTGACCAAAAGCCGAATGCCCTTAGCAGCCAAACGTTCATCTTCCAATTCCTCTATCAGGCTTGGTGGATGATTACTTAGCATATTACACATCAACATTGATTATTTTCAATTGTAAATCGTCCATAATCAATTATCAATAAAATTAGGTTGCATCAAAGGTTTTTGGTTCGTGCGCTCCAGGATAGTGCTCGTCAATCGGCTCGTGCGGTGGCGCTTTTAAAACCTTGACAAAAAAATAAACCGTAAATACTGTCACCACAATATTGGCAGACAAATACATGATTAATGCGGATGTATTCATGATGTAAACCTCCCTTCTTTTATACGTTTGCGATAAGCCACGGATACCAAAATAGCTACGCCAATCCACATAGCCAGCAACAATCCTCTGGCAAACTGTACCTGCCAAGGATAATCGCCTGTGAGCTTATCCCAGATGTCTGGCAAGCTGCCAATAAAAACAAAGCCCAGCAGCAGAGGTGTAACAAATTTGATGATGTGCTTGAAGATAATAGGTACTTTAATATCTGCACCTTTATTGATTTCCGCCCAGCCTTTTTCCATGCCGAATACCCAGGCGAAGAGAATAATTTCGAATAGCGCAAATATGACCAGCGAGACCGTGCCAGCCCAATAATCGTATTCGTCGAAAGCGCCTTGTTTGAAATAAATAACAGTTGGCAAACCCAATATCATTACTGCAATACCGAATGCCCAAGCTGCGCTTTGACGTTTCCATCTAAACTCGTCTTGCAAAAAGCCCATAACTGGTGTGCCCATCGCCAAAGACGAAGTAATACCGGCAAAAAATAGTAATCCAAACCAAAAAATGCCGGACACAACTGCCAGTACAGGTCCCCACTGCTGGAACAAATAAGGCAATGTACGGAAGCCTAAGCCCAAGCCACCTACTTCGTTCACCAGCTTTTGCATACCGTCAATCCCGAAATAACCCACTGTAATTGGGATAACAATAGCGCCACCCAATACGACTTCTACAAATTCATTCATCCAGCCGGCACTCATAGCATTGAGCGCCACGTCGTCTTTTTCTTTCAAATACGAAGCATAACACTGGATACTACCCATCCCCACTGAAAGTGTGAAGAATATCTGTCCGGCAGCTGCCAACCATACACTCGGTTTCCAGATAGTACTAAAATCCGGCGTCCAAAGGTAATTCAAACCCACTGTACCGGCATTAATAGCGCCTTCCTTTCCTGCTTGCAATGAAATCGCTTTGATGGCTAGCACAATACCAAACAAAATCAACAAAGGCATACCGATTTTGGCCACTTTCTCAACGCCGCCACTCAAGCCGCGTGATAAAATCCAGGTATTGAGGAAAAGACAAAGTAGCCAGAAAATAATGGCTTCATAAGGGATACCCGTAGTAGTAGTAGTAATATCGGTATAATTAGCAAAAAAATCGGACACCTGCCCTTGATTCATTGGGGCAAATGTACCTGCAATGGAATGCCAGATGTAAGCCAATGTCCAGCTTTCCAAATAACAATAGTAAGCTGCCACTGCCAAATTGGTGAAAATACCAAATACCCCGATATATTTCCAAAACTGTTGTTTGGTCATAGAATCAAGGATAAAAGGCGTGCTATGATGTCCAAATTTGCCACCAAAACGCCCCATCGACCACTCTACAAAAAGGAGTGGGATACCCATTAACAGAAAGCAAACTAAGTAGGGAATAATAAAGGAACCGCCGCCGTTTTGGATTGCCTGTACGGGGAAACGCAGAAAGTTACCCAAACCAACTGCATTACCTGCCATCGCCAGTACAAGCCCCACGCGCGAGCCCCAGGATTCAGTGTTCGTTGACATACGAGTTTTGGTTATTCGTTAATACTTGAAAATAAATGCTTTAGAGATAAATTTTGAGAATAAGTCGCAAACTTATCTTTTATTTGGCGTTAAAGGTAAAAACTTTGCTTTGCATTTTACCTTTTTTGATTTGGAAAAACGAATGAATTGTGACGAATGAAGATTTTTGGAATAAGTGACTTGCCAGTAAGCCAAACCTATAAGGTTTTTATAATAAAAGATTTATTTCAACTTCTATTAAAATTCGCGGTTCGCCAGTTTTTCAGCCAATTCTAACAATGCCTGTTTTTCAGCAGCAATGCCGTTTACTGATTCTAAGCAAGTTTTTGCTTCTTGCAAGAATGCAGTTTTTGCTTGTGTTATCAGTTCAGGAATGCCTAATTCTAATAAAATAGTTTTTACTTGATTAATTTTCGACTGCTCATCTTTAGGTTTACTCGCCAGCCATTGCCGCAAAGCTTCTTTGGTAGAAGCATCTGCAACCTCCAATGCCTTTATTATCAGATACGTTTTTTTATTTTGAACAATATCGCCACCTACTTTTTTGCCGACCTTGTCGGGATCGCCGAAGGCATCCAATAAATCGTCCTGGAGTTGAAATGCAATACCCGCGTTGCGACCAAAAGAAGCCAATTGTGCAGCATCTTTTGCGTCACCACCCGCCATCAAAGCGCCTAATTGCAAAGCCCCGCCGATAAGTGCTGCCGTTTTCAACTCGATCATTTTTAAATACTCAACAAGGGTCACGTCCTTGCGTTGCTCAAAATTCATATCCATTTGCTGGCCTTCGCATACTTCGATGGCTACTTGGTTGAATACTTTTATCAATGCCGCATGAATCGAGGGATTATCGGTTTTGAGCAAATATTCATACGCATAAATGAGCATCACATCACCGCTCAAAATACCGGTATTGATATTGTATTGATGATGAACCGTGGGTTTGCCGCGTCGCAAGGGCGCTTCATCCATGATGTCATCGTGTACCAAGCTGAAATTATGAAAAATTTCTACTGCAAAAGCCACCGGCAAAGCCTTTTCAATATTGGAGTCAAAAACCTGATACCCCATCAAAGCAAGCAAAGGCCGCAGCCTCTTGCCACCTAATTGGAGGATGTAATTGATGGGATCATATAGTTCTTTAGGTTCTTGTTGAAAAAAATGTTGAGAAAGGTACTCATCAAAAAGCGATTGTATTTTGGAAATATCTGACATTTTTTTATATTTTTGCATTTATTGTTTTGCCAAAAATTTTACAAACACAACGCAAAAGTATCGAATTATTTGCTCTGCCAAAGGCGTAGTAATGCGATGCTCAATTTTTTAATTTACGTGGAGAACTACAGAGGGTTTTACAACATCCTGCTGGTGGAAGACAATCCAGCTGATGTTGAATTGACAATGGAAGCTTTTAGCAGATGCCAATCCAGTGTCAATATGACCGTAATGCCAAGCGGCATCGAGGCGCTCAATCACTTGCATAAGGACGATGAGGAATTACCTGATCTGATTTTGCTTGATCTTAATCTGCCCGGTTGGGATGGAAAAAGTTTTTTAAAAGAAATCAAACAAGACAGCAGGCTTCGAAAAATTCCTGTCATCATACTATCTACTTCTAACTCAAACAATGATGTCGAGGAGAGTTACAGTCTCAATGCAAACTGCTATATCACCAAGCCGCTTGATGTGCATCTGTTTTTTGAAAAAATCAGATGCATTGAAGCGTTTTGGCTCAATACGGTGGCTTTACCCTCGACCGTATAGCGCAAAGCTGATTTTGGCGCTTACAAAAACAATTTACACGTATGGAACACATTCTTCTCATTGAGGACAACCTCCCCGACGTAGAATTAATCAAAAACTACTTGGAGGATGCCTCGTTCGCTTACCGCTTGTACACCGTCAAATCCTTGCAGGATGGGCTGGACATCATCAAACATCATCCTATCAGCGTAGCTTTATTGGATTTGGCATTGGACGACACGACCGGCCTGCCTACGCTCAATTCTTTTTTTGACGAAGTTCCCTATATCCCTGTGGTTGTACTCACGGGCAATGTCAACGAAGTGCTGGGCATGAATGCTATCCGCGCTGGTGCGCAAGATTTTTTGATCAAAGGTGAATTTAATGGCAAACAACTGATCCGTGCGATTCGCCACTCGATGCTTCGTTTCAAAAAACAAATTGATTTGCGCAAAGATGCGTGGCAACTGCAGCAACAGGAAAAATACAACAAACGCTTGCTGGCTTGGACAAAATTGGGCAGTTGGGAAATGGATGTACTCGATAATACCATGACCTGGAGCGAGGAAATGTACCGAATTCTTGGCTTTCAGCCTGATAGCTTCGCCCCGAAACTGTCGGATTACCTGCGTTTGGTTTATAACGAAGATAAAGAAGAGGTCGAAGAACAACTCAACGAAGCTATTAAGACCGGCAAACTCTGCGAAATAGAGCACCGAGCCTTAGTCAACAATCGAACGGTAAAATACTTGCAATTGCGCGCACAGGTTACTTCGCTTGAATCTTCTGGCAAAATCATTTTTATCAGCACCGTACAAGATATTACCGATATTCATCGCGCGCTTCAACTACATATTTCAACAAAATCCGACTACCTGGAGAAAGGCAAGCTGTCCAAAAATCTACTCGAAATATCCCGAATGCCTTTCCTTTCCTTAGCTCAAACCATAGCGCAATTGGATGAAAATACCTCCCAGCATCTGATTGAAGCCTGCAAACTTCGTTTTCGGGAGTTTTCAGATGTCTTTTTAGTCCAGTATAATATTTGTTTGCTTTCAAATTCAGATCCATCTCCCATAGAAAAATTAGTACCCATCTCCGAATTAAAAGATAATTTCCTTCAAATAGCATTCACGGAATCGCTTGCTCAAAATATTCGATGGGACGTGGCGTCGAAAGAGTCAGTCTTGGCAGATCAGAGCCTATTTGCTTTGTTTACTTATAACTTGCTCCATACAACTGCACGCTACTACAATCATCATTTTGATTTGAATGTAATATTCGATATCAAGAAAGCACCCTGCTTACATTTGAAAATAAGGCCTCATAAAAATTCAGGCCTGACGCTTCAACCTAAAGCATTGGTACAACACCTTCAAGAATTAATGACAAAAAACACTTTTGAGCTTTCAGAAAATCGCCAGGAGTTGATCGATAATGCTTTGGCTAAAGCATTTTCCCAATTGAAGATAGCGTTAAAAGTAGAAAATGGACAAGATATTGAATTGGTGATTCCACTCAAATTACAAAATGCGTTAAGCTACTTAAATGGAAATGTGCTAAAACACCCGCTACGTACCTTAATCGTTGAACATCAGTCTATTCTGCAAATTTCGCTCCGCCGAATGTTGCAAGCTAATTTCCAAGAAATGGAGATCAACTACGCTGAAAATCTTCATGACGGGGATTTAAAAATCCGCCTGAAAGATTATGATTTTGCGCTTTTAGACGCACAAATTCCAGTGAAAAATGGGGTTAGCGTTGCACAGTTTCTTCATAACAAAAAATCTATTCCGGTCATTGCGCTTACTTCCGATTTGTCCGATGCCAATAAAACGGCGCTTTTAAAAGCGGGTGCAATCAATTGTATTAGTAATCCGCCCCAGCGAGAAGAGCTCATCGAAGCGATCAAAAAAATATTGGAACAATGAGTGATTTCTGTTAAGATCGCTGCATTTGCAACTGCCGATTTGGTAATTTTGTTGTAACAAAAACCAATCAGTGGCGATGGAATATTTTGATTTGGTCATCATCGGCGGCGGCCCAACGGGCTTGAATTGCGCGATTTCTGCCGAAAAAATGGGCTTGAATTATATTGTGATCGAAAAGGGCGCTTTGGTCAATTCGATTTACCATTTCCCTGTAAATATGACATTTTTTTCTACTTCACAACTACTTGAAATTGGCGATACTCCATTCATTTCTCATTCCGATAAGCCTACTCGCCGCGAAGCTTTGGAATACTATCGCCGCATTTGGCAAAGCTGGAATTTGAAAGTCCGTTTGTATGAAGAAGTCGAAAAAATGATGCCGATAGAAAATGAACTTTATCTTATCCAGACCTCAAAGGGAAATTACCAAACCCCAACAGTCATCATCGCCACAGGTTATTTCGACACGCCTCGTTTACTGAATGTACCAGGAGAGAATTTGCCAAAAGTCAAGCATTATTATGACGATGCGCACATCTACGTGGGGCAGAAGGTTTTGGTAGTTGGCGCAGCGAACTCCGCTTGCGATGTGGCTTTGGAAACTTTTTACAAAGGCGCAGAAGTGACAATGGCAATCCGCGAAAGCGAAATTTATCCAAAAGTAAAATATTGGATTCGACCGAATATTGAAAATCGCATCAAGGAAGGTAGTATTAAAGCATATTTTAATACGTTTATTAAAGATATTCAACCGAAAGCAGTAACGCTTGTAAGTCCGGAAGGAGAATTGACCATCGAAAATGATTTTGTGCTGGCGATGACTGGCTATTTGCCAAATTATAATTTGTTAGAACGTTTAGGCGTCGAAATTCCTGCCGAAGAACCGCGTATTCCGGTGCATGATGCTGAAACGCTCGAAACCAATCTTCCGAATGTCTATCTTGCAGGCGTGCTATGCGCAGGGATGCAAACGAGCAAACTTTTTATAGAAAATACACGCGACCACGGGGATCGAATTATCCGGGAAATTTTGAAGAAACGGGAATTGGTAGCAACAAATTAAGCTTTCTCGATAACTCTAGGTCTTTTGAAAATCGGAACGGTAGAGCAAGGTTCACCGTACATAATGCTTTGAGCGTAAGGCTGCAATTTTCGGGTCAATTCTACATAAGCGGCAGGTGGCACGGGTTTGTTGCTGCAACCTTTGATGACGATTCGTTTTTGTTCGTACTGTGCAGCATCCAAATCAGTCAGGGCTTTGGCGAAAGCTATTTTGTAATAGGTTTCAGCGTCTCCTTGAAAAATATCTTTGGCATAAGGCGTGGCGTACGCCGTCACCAGCATATAAGCCCAAACCGGAATAATCGCATCGGTGGAGCAATAAATCAACAAAATTTTATTCTGATACTGCGACCAGTCATGTATTTTCAAGGCCTCGCGGAAGTCTTTTTCTTTGAGAATCAACTCCATGAAAAGATAATCTTTCAAGTCGAAGACAATGACTTCACCTTTCGGAAAAAAATCTTCCAAATTGAGCGTGACCAAACCGCTCTCCGCTACTCGATTTATTAATTGTTCTTCCATTTTTAGTGCTTAAAACTAATTCGCATCTTCTTCAATAGGCGCTTGCTCTCCAATTTCGCTGTCCGGCTCTTTAAAATCCTTTGGTTGTGGCAAATCTCTCAGGCTCTTCAAGCCAAAATAATCCATGAATTTTTCACTTGTGCCATACAGCAAAGGCCGCCCCGGCCCATCGCTACGCCCAGTAATGATAACAAGTTCCTTTTCCAATAGTTTTTGCATCGCATAATCACAATTCACGCCGCGTATTTTTTCAACATCCGATTTGGAAATGGGCTGTTTATATGCAATAATCGAAAGCGTTTCCAATGCCGCCTGCGATAAGCGTTTTTTGGTCGTTTGTTTTAAATAAACCCCGACGGTGCGATGATAGACCGGCTTCGTAAGCAAACGATACCCTTCATTGATTTCGGCGATCTCAAAAGCAAATTGTTCCTCCTGATAACGCGCTTTCAATTGCTCGATAATTGCTAAAAGTTCTGATTCCGGGAAACTGCTGCCAAAAATTTCTTCAAGGCAAGCGCTGATTTCACTGAGTCGAATCGGCTCTTCGGCAGTAAAAATAAGGCTTTCGATATGTGGCAGTAAAAAATCCATTTGGCAAAAATAGGAATTTATTAATCATTGATGATTGACCATTTATCTTTGAACAGGACCTTGCTTCGGGAAATATTTTTTGCAGCTTAACTTTTGACCTTCCGTTCCAATATTTTGATCGTATAATCGTGGTCGTTTTGTTCGTCGGCGAGGTGTTTTTCAGAAGAAAGCAAACGCCATTCTTTTAAATCAAGTTTCGGAAAAAAAACTTCCCCATCGGGGATTTCGACATTTACTTCCGTTAAATAAATTTTATCCCAATATGATAGACTAAGTGCATAAATTTCGCCGCCGCCGATGATAAAAGCCTCGGTTTCTTCATTATCGTAAGCGATTTCCAATGCTTCTTCTACGGATCGAGCGATCAGACAACCCGAAGCAATAAAATAAGGATCGCGCGTAATGACAATATTGGTGCGCTTTGGCAAGGGCCGTTTCATCGAGCGGAAAGTCTTGCGCCCCATAATGACATGATGATCGATGGTTGTCCGTTTAAAAAACTTCATATCGCCCGATAAATGCCAGGGAATATCATTATCTCGGCCGATGACATTATTTTTGGAAACTGCGACGATAGCGGAAACGATCATGTACTGGCTGCTGGTTATTCGTTACTGGTTGCTGGCTGCAAAGATATTTTCTTTTCGCTCGCTTCCGAATTCTCAAGATTTTTTCGAACGGCGCGCACATAGCGCAGCATCGCAGTGTGGTCTGTGGCATTCATACCAATAGAAGTCGCATCTTCTTCATAAGCAGAAATGGGGATTACACGATAATTTGTTTTTCCATCTTTCGTTTTCTCGCGCCAGCGCCAGACTGGGATGTATTGTGGCGTTTTGATTTGCAAAGAATTATCAATTGTATTTTTTTTTAATATAATTTCCACCATCAAACCGCCATCGGTGTTGACTTTGACTTGACCGGAGATAAAATTCCCCAAAGAATAAGCCACAGGTACAATCTTTTCGGTACTATCAGCGCGTAAGGTGGTCACATTTTTAATCGGCTGCACGACGTGTGGATGCGCTCCAATGATGAGGTCAGCGCCCCAATTGGCTAGCTTTTGAGCAAGGTCGCGTTGTTTTTTGCTTTCGGTGAGTTGATATTCCTCGCCCCAGTGCATGATCACGATGATCGCGTCAGGCTGCAAATCTCGCGCAACCGCCATATCTGCTTCGATCAGTTCTTCTTTAATTTCATTTACAATAGTCGGGAATCGAGTCGGAACGCCATTCGTATCGTAAGTATAATTCAAAAAAGCCAGTTTAAAATTGCCTTTATACACAATCAAGGGATAGTAAGCTTCGCGTTCTTCCGCATTTTTAAAAGTGCCAGTATGGTAAAATCCATATTCGTCAAGCGTTTCAACCGTATTGGTTACCCCAATCAAGCCGCCGTCATTGCTGTGATTATTGGCAGTAGCCAAAAAATTGAAGCCCGCGTGCCGAAGCGCCAATGCCAGGTCTTCCGGGCTTTTGAAAAGCGGATAGCCCGTATAAGGCGGTTTGCCGGGAAAGGTCAGTTCCAGATTGCCGATCGTAAGGTCAGCATCTTTCAAAACGGGTGCAATGTATTCAAAACATGAAGAATAATCGTAAGATTTATTTAATTCAATTTCAGCGGATTTGATCTGAGAATCATGCCCCATGATATCGCCTGCAAAAAGGAGTTTGAGCGTATGAATGCTGTCATTTTGTGACCAGGAAACCCCAAAAAGAAAGGAAAAAATAATGGAAAGAAGCACTTTTTTATACATGAGTTAAGGCTTCAACTTGTTTTTGTGAATCAAATCCGCTTTGATCATAGTCTCTTCGAGGTACTTACGTTCGGTACGAATCGTATCATTTAGATATTTTTCAATTACGAGGCTTGAAATAGGCGCGGCATACCTCGCTCCCCAAACGCCATGCTCCACATATACTGCCACGACAATCTGTGGATTGTGTTTAGGCGCAAAGCCAAAGAAAATAGAGTGGTCGTCGCCATGCGGGTTTTCGGCGGTACCAGTTTTGCCACATATTGCGATGTCAGGAAGATAAGCGATGTGAGCTGTACCGCCTATCACTGCTCGTTCCATGCCATCGATTACTGGCCCAAAGTGAACACTATCAATACCAACGTAGTTTCTGGTGCGATATTTTTCATCAATTTTTCGGCTGCTATTTTTATAAGCTTTTAAGAGGTGCGGAGTGAAATAATGACCTTTATTGGCGATCATAGCGCCGAGATTTGCCATCTGCATCGTAGTGAGCAACATCTCGCCTTGGCCAATACCGACTGAGCGAATCCAGGAAGAATTCCATTTCTGACCAGCTTGCTGCCGCTCAAACATATCATTATAATAAGTAGAAGTCGGATAATTTCCTTCTTTTTCATTTGGAAAATCCACGCCCAGCCTGCGCCCCAGCCCCATTCGATCTAAATAACTATTAAATACATCCAAGCCTTTTTGAGGATTGTAAAAACCTTCTTTATCCACCACATCCCTAAAAACGGTAACAAAGTATGCATTGCAAGAATGTTGCAATGCCATTGCTACACTCGTACATGTGGGGTGCCCGTGGCAGCCAGTGCGCTGTCCGCCAAAGAAATAACCGCCATGACAACCGATAGTGCGATTCGCATCCAATACACCCTCCTGCATAGCAATAAGCGCTACTGCGGGTTTGAATAAAGAACCCGGAGGGTATTCTGCTTGAATAGCACGATCAAAGAAAATTTTATTTGGGTCAGCCAACAAATTAGCGTAGTGTTTACCGCGATCCTGATTGATAGTCAGCAAAGCGGGGTCATAGCCTGGTGAACTCACCATTGCCAAAATTTCTCCAGTTTGAGGATCAAGCGCAACGACACTGCCTGCTTTATTTTGCAAAAGTAACTCGCAGTAGGCCTGCAAATCTAAGTCAATAGACGTGGTAATATCGTAACCGGAAATCGGGTCAATATCTTTGCGGTCTTCGTAAGCGCCGACATCCCTACCCAGATTGTCTTTGAGTACAAATCGCGCCCCCTTTGTGCCGCGAAGGTCTTTTTCATAAGCACGTTCCAGCCCGCTGGCGCCAATGTAATCGCCCATTTCATAATTGATAGAGTCCTTCTTCATTTCTTCAAGGCTCACTTCCCGAATATAGCCAAGCAGGTGGGCGGCATTATTATGCGGATAGCTTCGTGCACTGCGTAATTGCAGATAAAAACCAGAGAATTTGTACAGGTTCTCCTGAAAACGGGCAACCGCCTCCGGCGATAGCTTACTCATAAAAACAAAAGGCACATTCCTTGAATACCGCTGATCTCGCCAGTCTTTTTCGATATTTTTATTAAAAAAGACAGTATCTATATTTAAAAGCGCACAAA
Source organism: Saprospiraceae bacterium (assembly GCA_033761835.1). Taxonomy (GTDB): domain Bacteria; phylum Bacteroidota; class Bacteroidia; order Chitinophagales; family Saprospiraceae; genus JADJNW01. The sequence continues at coordinate 17,374 of JANRME010000128.1, read as the reverse complement.
ATTTGACCTTGTCAAAATGCTCTTTATTAATTAGATTATAGGTGACCATGAGGTCGTAAGTCGGCGTATTGTAGATCAGCAATTTTCCATTGCGATCATAAATCAGTCCACGTGCGGGATAAATCGTATATTTTTGGATAGCCGTAGCATCCGCCATGTAGCGGAAGGTTTCATCCACCAATTGCAATTGTACCATTTTGAAAATCAATACAATAGCCGCAAGTATAAATACTACCTGGATGGTTTGTTGTCGATTGCGTAGGCTATCTGACATAATTTTACCTTTATATCATTCCTTTGGGTTGAGAATCATTATCGTCATCCAAATAAAAATCATGGAAATAATTCCGCTACCAACTGTTTTTAAAAAAATTTCAAAGGGATTTACGAAGGTAAAGGATTCTACCGAAAAATAAAAGAGCAAATGGATGCCCATCAAAATCGAAGCGTAGCGCAAAAACCAAGGGAGCCCATATTGCGCCTTGGTAGGTACGTGTTTGCTATCATAACCACCTCGCGGAGCCACCCACGCCAAAACCCAGGGGCGGAGTGCAGCCGTAAAAACAGAAGCGCTGGCGTGTACGCCCATAGAATCGTAGAATCCATCAATGAAAATGCCCATAACAAAGCTAAGAAACAAGATCAATTGCTGGGGTGCACGAAAAGGTAACAACAGAATAAAGAGCGGGTACAAAAAAATCTGAAAATAGTGAAAGCCCGCCCACCACAAGTTCATCTCTTTCAAGACGAATACTTGCGCCAATCCGAAGCCAAAAAATCGGGCAATATTATTCAGGATCGTTCTATTCATTAGGTTGTTGCGCTTCTAAATCTGAGCGCTCTGCGTAGTGTTTATTCACTATCACATAAGCGTGTTGCAATCTGCCAAGGTTATTATTTAACTTTACTCTAATTGTATGAAAGTTGCTGCCGGATGCGGCGTAAAAAGTATCGACCGTGCCAATTAGAATAGCTTTTGGAAAAATATCGGAATGATGGCTGGTTTGTACCGTGTCTTTCATTTGAATTTCAAGATGCCGGGGTATATTATTCAAATACATATAACGAGCATCCTTGCCGTCCCACTGCAAGCCTCCAAAGGCGCCCGTTCGGCGAATGGAAGCGATAATACTTGCATCTTTGTGTAAAATAGACATCACGAGGGCGTAATGTTCTGAAACCTTTCGCACTCTACCCACGATACCATCCTTGCTGATTACCCCCATATCTTCTTTAATACCGTGCCTTTTCCCTTTATCCAAAGTCAGAAAATTGCTGGTACCAACGATAGAGTTGTTGATCACATTTGCCGAAATGAAACTGTATTCGTTTTTGGAAGTATCTACATTGGCGGTATCTTTTAACAAAGCAGGCAGGTTTTCGCGGGAAATGGAGTCGCCCACCGTTGTATCGCCTTGCATCACCAGCAATTGATGCAACCGTTTGCGCAAAGCGGCATTTTCATCCAAAAGGATTCGATTCTCTTTACCCAAAGCAAAATATTGGGCAATATTATCTTTTGTTTTTTCGGCTGCGCCAATGGTAGCACTGGCTGTACTCCACCAAATAATACCCTGCTTTTCATTGAAATTGATAATCAGCAAAAAGCATATAATCTCCAGCAGTATAAACAGCAGAAAACTACTATTCGCATACAAAAACTGAAGGAGACCTCGCATGATTCAACTGTTTTGGAAGTGGGAAATTAGAAGTGGGAAGTCGGAAATAAGATAAATTTACTCCTTTCCGACTTCCCATTTCCGATTTCCGATTTTATCAGACGCTTTTCCGATCAATAAGGAATGTAAATCGGTGTGTATTTTTCAAAGCGATGCCAGTGCCACGAACTACGGCGCGCAGAGGGTCTTCCGCAATGTGAACAGGCAGCTTAGTTTTTTGTGCAATGCGCTTATCCAAACCTCGCAGCAAAGCGCCGCCACCGGTGAGGTACAAACCAGTTCGGTAAATATCAGAAGCCAACTCAGGTGGCGTTGATTCCAAAGCTTTCAGAATTGCATCTTCGATCTTAGAGATGGATTTATCAATTGCGTGTGCAATCTCGCCATAAGAAATTTTGATTTGTTTGGGAATGCCAGTCATCAGGTCGCGTCCGTTCACTGCATAATCCTCGGGCGGGTTGTCCAACTCGTGCAAAGCCGAACCCACATGAATTTTGATTTGCTCTGCTGTTCTTTCGCCAATCAGAATATTATGCTGGCGCTTCATATAGCTGATGATGTCGCTATTGAGCTCATCCCCTGCAATACGAATGGATTGATCTGCAACGATACCTGCCAAGGCAATCACCGCAATCTCTGTTGTGCCGCCTCCAATATCAATAATCATATTGCCAACCGGCTCTTCCACATCAAGCCCGATGCCCAGCGCCGCGGCCATTGGCTCGTGAATCAAATACGTTTCTTTGGAATCCACGTGATCCGCCGAGTCAAATACAGCACGTTTTTCCACCTCGGTAATGCCCGAAGGAATGCAGATCACCATTTTAAGATGCGAGAAAAAGCGCCGACGAGCGCCGATCATATTGATGAAACCCTCAATCATGCTTTCAGCAGCCTGAAAGTCAGCGATGACACCATCTTTGAGCGGGCGAACGGTCTTGATATCTTCATGCGTTTTCTCGTGCATTTGCATCGCTTTCGTACCTACTGCAATGGTTTCGCCCGTTTTGCGATTCATTGCCACGATGGATGGCTCATCTACTACCACTTGCCCGTCTTGAATGATAAGCGTATTGGCGGTGCCAAGGTCAATTGCCAATTCTTGTTTAAAAAAACTAAAGAGTCCCATTTATTTTTTGCCCTCAGGTTTTTTGTCGTCAGGATTTTTTATAAAAATCGCAACGTTTGTTGTTTGATGAAAGATAGCAAATTTTATCCAAATTGCACTCCTAATAATTGATTTATGGGGTGTCTGTCTTTCAGGCGCAAAAAAAGAGAAATTTTGTGAAAAAGCGAATGAAAAATCATTCTTATTTCAAGCGTTTTCAAGATTTTACAAAAATTTATTGTACCAATGAACTCGTCTCACCTACAATGACTTCCCAATAATCATTTGGGTTTAAATATTTTTGCGAAAGCGCAAGAATATCTTCCGATGTAATCGCTTGAATGGTTTGCACCAATTCATTGAAATAAGTAATCGGAAGCCCTTCGCTCACCGTCGTTTTGACAATATCTGAAACATTAAACGGCCCATCAAGCATATTCAAAAAACCACCGAGAATATAATTGTACAACATCTCAAATTCTTCCTCTTCTACCAGTTCGTTGCGCAGTATCTCCATTTCCCGATAGATTTCATCGAGTGTTTGCAATGTAAATTGATTGCCCACCTCTGTGCCAATGTAAAAACAGCCGTCGTAATTCATCGTATCCAGTACCGAATAAATATTGTAGGTATAGCCTTTATCTTCCCGAATGTTTTCCATTAAACGCGAACTAAAATAGCCGCCTATTAAAGTATTCAAAACGTACATCCCAGGATAATCGGGGTGCTGCCGATTGAACATTTCGCGCCCTACGCGGATCGCCATTTGCACCGTGTCAGGATTTTGAATGCGTATGTTGCGCTGCGGCGAAGACTGGCGTTGGAAATTCGCTTCTTGCTTTTGACCACCTGCAATAGACTGCCCGATATAATGATTGAGCGACCTTAAAATTTTATCATTCACCTTGCCGCTAATCACAATGGCGCAATTGCTGCTATTGAAACAACGCTTGTAATGCTCTACCAAATCCTCGCGCTTTAAGTCGCCGTAAGTCGCCGGAAAACTGTTGTAACCGTAAGGATGCTCGGCTCCAAAAATCAGTTCCGTGACCGTTCGATAAGCGATTGTATCATTTTTGGTGAGGTCTATTTGCAGATTTTGCTGATTCACATGGATATACGTATCCAATTCTTTTTGCGGAAAGCTTGGCTCTGCCAGAATATCCGCCACAATTGGCAAAACATTATCAAAATATTTATTCAAGCTATACAACTCTACCACGGCGGTATCAATATTGAAAGGCGCACGAAAACTACTCCCATAGAAATCGAATTGCTCCGCAATCGCCGCAGAATCATAGCTTTTAGAACCTTCCTTCAACATCGCTGCTGTCGCCCGACCCACCAGCTTTTTATGCTCAAACGGACGCCCCGCGAAAAAAATAATCTCCAATTTCAGCACTTCCTGCGTACCCATATTCACTACATAAACCGGAATCCCATTATCGAGACTCAACGTTTGCACCGGGGGCAACACCAATTTGTCAATCGCACGAATCAGCGGCTGCTGCGTTCTATTCAACATAAGTTATTGAAAATTAAGGCTGCAAAGATAACGCGGAATAAGAATTTTATTGAAAAGCGGTCAAACTATTTTACATTTTAGGCTTAGAGGCACAAGGACGCAAAGGCTTAGAGGCTTTTTTGTGGTCGTATCCATTTATTACTTCATAAATCTCTACGCCCATAAGCCAATAAGCCTTTACGCCTAAAAACCTTTACGCCCATAAGCCTTTACGCCTCGAAAACAACTTATCAACATCGTGTTAATTATTCGTCCTGAAAAAATCAAGGATAAAAGCTATTTTTGCAACTTGACAAGGAACAATAAATAATTACTTCACTATGAAATTCAGCGTTTCATCCTCCGAATTACTCAAAAGATTACAAATCGCCGGCGGCGCGATCGGCTCCAATCCAGTATTGCCGATTCTCGAAGATTTTTTATTTACCATCAATAACAACCGCTTGGTAATTGCCGCTACAGATCTGGAGACTTCCATTACCACCGAAATCGAGGTAATGTCGGACTCCGATGGCGCGGTGGCTGTGCCTGCCAAAATTTTGCTCGAAACGCTCAAGGCTTTGCCCCAGCAGCCCATTACCTTTTCCGTGAACGATGATAATTTGGGCATCGAAATCACTTCTGCTTATGGCAAATACAAATTAGCAGGCGAAAACGGGCAAGATTTTCCGCGTATCCCCGAATCTGAAGAAGTTGACACCATTACACTTTCTGCGAATGTATTGACGCAAGGTATCAATAAAACCTTGTTTGCCACCAGCAACGACGAATTGCGCCCAGCGATGTCTGGCGTATATTTTCAGGTGGATTTTAATAAAATTACTTTTGTGGCGACTGACGCGCACAAATTGGTGAAATATACTTTTTCGGATGTTTCCAGCGATGTTTCCACTTCTTTTATCGTGCCGAAAAAAGCGCTGAATTTATTGAAAAACGCATTACCGGGTAGTGGCGAAGTGAAATTAGCTTTCAACAAAGCGAATGCATTCTTTTCGTTTGAAGATACGCAGTTGGTTTGTCGCCTGATTGATGCACGTTACCCTGATTATAATGCCGTTATACCTGTCGAAAATCCAAATGTGTTGACTATCCCACGCGGCGATTTTCAGAACTCTTTGAAAAGAATTGCCATTTATGCCAATAAAACGACCAATCAGGTCATTCTAAAAATAGAGGATGGGAATCTGACGGTTTCTGCTCAAGACTTGGATTTTTCAAATGAAGCAACCGAACAATTATCTTGCAGCTACGACGGAAATCCTTTGACGATTGGCTTCAACGCTAAGTTTTTGGTGGAAATGCTCAGCGTATTAGATGCGGATGACGTAAAAGTAGAAATGTCCACGCCAACGCGCGCGGGCATTCTGCTGCCAAGCGAAGAAAAAGAAGGTGAAGAAATACTCATGTTGGTGATGCCAGTGATGTTGAGTAATTAAGCATGGATTCTACGATTAGTGTGATTTTAATTTACGACTATGAGATTTTATTTTTTTATAATAATGATCACCATTCTTTCCTGTCAGCAGGAACCAAAAATTCCGGAAACGCCGGAGGAAATTGTCAAAAAATTTCAGGGTTATATCGACAATAATCAATTTGCCGAAGCAAAAATACTGAGTACGCCTTCAGGTCAGGCGCGCCTGAGCGATTTGGAAACCATTATCAGTGGCGAGCTTGCCGATTCTACCATTTTCAATACCACTTTTTTGAAAATCAATTGCCAAATCAGCGCGGATACGGCGCGTTGCTTGTGTTTAGTGCGAGATAATTATGAAGAATACGAAACCGATTATAAACTGATTCGCATCAAGGGGCAGTGGTTGGTGGATGTGCCAGAGGAAGAGTTGATTGAAGAGGAAGAATTTATTGAATCCTTGGATTCGCTCAATTTTGATTCGCTTTTCCAGGAAGAAGAAAACCAGGATTTTGAACGATAGCAGGTTGTGATGGGTAAAATCGGTCTGTTTTTTGGCTCTTTCAATCCAGTCCATATCGGACACATGATTATTGCTAATTATATGGCGACCCAAACCGATCTGAAAGAAGTTTGGTTCGTTGTTTCTCCTCAAAATCCGCTCAAACCCAAACGAACGCTGGCCCGCGACCATGATCGGCTGCATCTGGTGCAATTGGCCATCGGCGACAATCCACTCCTTCGCGCTTCTGATATAGAATTTGGTCTTCCCAAACCGTCTTATACAGTTGATACGCTGGCATTTCTGCATGAAAAATATTCAGATAAGCAATTTGCACTCATCATGGGTGGAGATAATTTGGCTACCTTGCCTAAATGGAAAAATTATGCGCAAATTTTGGAGCAACACGAAATTTATGTCTATAGCCGCCCCGCTTACGATGTCAGCGAACTAAAAAATCACCCGCAGGTGCGGATGTACGAAGAAGTGCCTTTGATGGAAATTTCTTCCACTTACATTCGGAATTGCTTAAAATTGGGTAAGTCGGCGCAGTACCTGCTTCCGGACGCGGTGTATCATTATTTGAATGGTAGTAATTTGTATCGCAATCTGTAATATGCTTGACAAGCTGGTTTGAAATTTGATTTTCACAAACAATAAGCGCGGTATTTTGTAGTTTTTGTATTGCAAAAAAGGCAAACCATTATGCAAAAACATCTACTTCTGTTATTTTTTATCTTCTTGTCTTTCAATGGTTTAACACAAGATAAGCTTTCTTTCGGGCAATGGCGTTCGCATTTACCTTATGTGCTAGGACAATGGGTGACGCAGAGCGACGAGCGGGTTTATTATGCAACCGATTGGTCCGTTATTTCATTTGATAAAACCGAAATGTCAACAGATTATTTATCAACTGTAGAAGGGTTAAGCAATACAGGCATTCGTTTAATGAAATATGTAGAAGGAAGCGATATTTTGATTATTATTTATAATAATAGTGTAATAGATTTGGTCAAATCTGATAAAATCTTTACATTGAATCAAATACGTAATTTTCAAGGCATCGCCGGAGAGAAAGCAATTTATGATATTGCCGTAGAAAATGATTCCACGGTGTATTTGGCTGCAAATTATGGCGTTTCCAAATTGAATATCCGTTCTAATCAGTTCTCTTTCACAACGTTTACAGGAGTGGACACGCGGAGTGTACGTATTTTTGATGGAAATTTATATATCGCAACGGATGATGGTATTTACAGGACGCCGATCAATAATCCAAATATTGCTGACATCACGACTTGGCAGGAACTTGGCTCGCAGCAAGGCTTTCCTTTCGCTTATACATCAAGAAGTATGTCTGTTTTTCAAAATGCCTTGTATTTCAGCGTTAACGACACCTTATTCCGATTCCGCGAAGAAAAATTAGAAAAAGTTTATTTTGAACAAGGCTTTCGCCTGCAATTTCTGACTTCGGAAGGGGCGCATTTGCTGGCTGGATACCGTTGTGTGTCGGGTTGCGCGCGCGGCAAAATTCTTTATTTTAATGCTGATGGTTCGTTTGGTGCTTTGGCGACCGATTGCGTGGGCATTCCCAATTACGCGGTGGAAGATGCGCAGGGCCGCGTGTGGATTGGCGACTATTTTCGGGAGTTTCGTATGGTCAATAGCGTTACCGATCCAAATTGTGAAACGACTGTTATTAACTCGCCTTATTCAGAATTTAGTAGGGAAATGACCGTCTATAAAAATCAATTATGGCTCGCAACCGGAGGCGTCAATCAGACCTTTAGTTATGTGTTCCGCGATCATGGCTTTGCCTCTTTGATTGATGGGCAATGGACGATTTACAATCGCTTTACACGAAGGGAAATCCAAGGCGAAAGCCTACCCGATGCGGGTGATGATTTGTTTGATTTTCTTACGATCGCGGTACATCCTGATAATGGCAAAGTGTATGCCGGTTCTTTTTATGAAGGCTTGATTGAAGTAGATGGCGACAAGCTTACCTTGTTCAACGAAAAGAATTCTTCACTGGGTAATGCAGTCGGCGACGTAGCGCGCACGCGCATCAGCGGTTTGGCATTCGATGAAGATAATAACCTTTGGATTGCCAATCATACGGCGGATCGGCCGATCTCAGTATTGCGGAATAATGGTGAATGGAAAAATTTCCGACCAAGCTGTGGCGTCACCGAAATTCACCAAGTGGCAGTGGATCAAAACGGTTTCAAATGGTTCGTGACTACCAGTAGTAGCGTGGGGGTGATGGTTTTTGACGAAGGCAATATTGATAATCCCAGTGATGATCGCTGCCGGGTTTTCAATCAAAATAATAGCAATTTGCCAACAAACATAACCAACTGTGTCACCGTCGATTTGGATGGCGACGTTTGGGTGGGTACAGCTCAGGGAATTGTTATTTTTGAATGCGGGGGCAGTGCCTTCGATCCGCAGTGTTTGGGTACGTTGCGTGTGGTAGAGTTGGATGGCTTTGGCGCGTATTTGTTGGAAACCCAAGAAATTCAGTCCATTGCAGTAGATGGTGCCAATCGGAAATGGATTGGAACGAAAAATGGAATTTTTGTGCTTTCCCCAAGCGGCGAGGAACAAATTGCACGTTTTACGACCGACAATTCGCCTTTATTCGATAATAATATCACCGATATTGCTGTCAATCATGAGACTGGAGAGGTATTTATCGGCACGGATAAAGGGATTCTTTCTTACCAAAGTGATGCGGTGGCTGGTGGGCGACTGAATGATGCAGTTGTAGAGGTTTTTCCTAATCCAGTGCGACCAGAATACACTGGACCTATTGCCATTCGTGGCTTAGCGCGGGATGCGAACGTAAAAATCACGGATGTGAGCGGCCGGTTGGTTTATGAAACACAAGCTCTGGGCGGACAAGCAATATGGGATGGTAACGATTATAACGGTCGGCGAGCAGCAACAGGCGTTTACCTGGTTTTCAGTACTACAAATGCCCGCTATTCCGGTTTTGATAAACCCGATGCGGTAGTAGCGAAGATTGTCGTGGTAAATTGATATTATATTGAAAATCAAATATCTGCAACAACAAAAATATTAAAGCAATCCTTGTCTTGACTTTTTCAACCGAAAGCTGCATTTTTGTGTTTATCTTAGAAATTTAGGAATATGTCTTTTTCCAAAAATATAATTAACAGCATTATTATTATTGGATTGCCGCGCAATCTGTAAGATGCTGTTGCTGAAAAAAACGGAAGGCTCTGACAGATTGCGGTTTGTCAGAGCCTTTTTGTTTTTTACTTTTGCAAATCTTTTTAAAAACGTTGAAATCCAACAACAATGTACAGAACGTACAATAACCTGAACCTACCGGAAATTGACAAGGAAATCCTGGAATTTTGGCAACAAAACCGGATTTTCGAGCGGAGCGTGGAGGAGCGCGATGCGAAGGATAGCTTTGTGTTTTATGAGGGTCCGCCTTCGGCGAATGGGATGCCGGGCATTCACCATGTGATGGCGCGGGCGGTGAAGGATATTTTTTGTCGCTTTCATACGATGCAGGGGCAACGGGTGGAGCGCAAGGGCGGCTGGGATACGCATGGCTTGCCGATTGAGCTGAGTGTAGAGAAGGAATTGGGTATCACGAAGGAGGACATCGGGAAGAAAATTTCGGTGGACGAGTATAATCAAAAGTGCCGTGAAACCGTGATGCGCTACAAGGACGTGTGGGACGACCTGACGCGCAAAATGGGCTATTGGGTGGATTTGGACAATCCGTACATTACTTATGAGAATGAGTACATCGAGTCGGTGTGGTGGTTGCTGAAGCAATTGTACGACAAAGGCTTGCTGTACAAGGGCTATACGATTCAGCCATATTCGCCGGCGGCGGGCACGGGTTTGAGTTCGCATGAGTTGAATATGCCGGGAACCTATAAAGAGGTGAGTGATACAACGGTGGTGGCGATGTTTAAAGCCCTAAAGGATGAAAAATCTGAATTTTTGTTTGATTCTGAAAATGAGGATGTTAGAATTTTAGCGTGGACGACAACGCCGTGGACCCTGCCATCGAATACCGCGTTGACAGTGGGTGGAAAAATTGAATATGTCAAAATTAAAACGAACAATCCTTATACCCAAGAGCCGGTGAGTGTAGTATTGGCGGATACGTTGGTAAATAATTGGTTTGCAACGGATCCAGAAAAGCAGAAGAATAAACCGATTATTTTAGAAAAAAGCGAGCCATTTCCAGGTTCAAAATTAGAAGGCATTCGCTATGAGCAATTGCTGGCATTTGGCAATCCAATTGAAGAATTGAACGGCGCGACCGATGCATTCCGGGTGCTGGTGGGTGATTTTGTGACGACGGAAGACGGTACAGGCGTGGTGCACACGGCACCTTCCTTCGGTGGGGACGATATGAAAGTGGCAAGAGCGAATGGTATCGGGGCGTTGACATTGGTGGATAAGCAGGGCAAATTCAAAGAAAATGTCGGCGAATTCTCGAATCGCTACGTCAAGGATTATTTAAATGACAAGGATTACCAGAGTGTGGATGTGGACATCGCGGTGCATTTGAAGCAAACCGGCAAGGCGTTCAACGTGCAAAAATATGTGCACAATTATCCGCATTGCTGGCGCACGGATAAGCCGGTGCTCTACTACCCGCTGGATAGCTGGTTTATCAAGGCTTCAGCGGTGAAGGAGCGCATGTATGAATTGAATCAGACCATCAACTGGAAACCGGCTTCGACGGGCGAAGGTCGCTTTGGTAAATGGCTGGAGAATTTGCAGGATTGGAATTTGTCGCGCTCCAGATATTGGGGCGTGCCGCTGCCAATCTGGCGTTCGACGGATGGTGCGATTGAAAAATGTGTGGGTTCGGTGGAAACTTTGGCGGCAGAAATTGAAAAGGCGAATGCGGCGTTGGGTTTGAACCAAAGCGTGCCGGCGGATTTGCACCGTCCGTACATTGACGAAATTGTGCTAGTGGCAGATGATGGAAAAACCGAGTTGCGGCGGGAGTTGGATTTGATTGATGTGTGGTTTGATTCTGGGGCGATGCCTTACGCGCAATGGCACTATCCATTCGAGAATCAGGAAAAATTTGGGCAGAATTTCCCAGCGGATTTTATTGCGGAAGGAGTGGATCAAACGCGCGGTTGGTTCTACACTTTGCACGCCATTGCAACGATGGTTTTTGATAGTGTCGCATTTAAAAATGTGGTTTCCAATGGTTTAGTGTTGGATAAAAATGGGCAGAAAATGTCCAAGCGCCTGGGCAATGCCGTTGATCCGTTTGCCACCATTGCAACGTATGGAGCCGATGCAACGCGTTGGTATATGATTTCCAACTCGCAGCCCTGGGATAATTTGAAGTTTGATATGGAAGGGATTGCCGAGTCGCGCGCGAAGTTTTTTGGAAAGTTGTTCAACACGTACTCGTTTTTTGCACTGTATGCGAATGTGGACAAGTTTGAGGTGGACGAGCAAAATGCAATTCCAATAGCCGAGCGACCAGAATTGGACCGCTGGATTATTTCAAAACTGAACAGTTTGATTCAGGAAGTGACCGAAAGTTATGCCGATTACGAGCCAACCAGAGCTGCCCGCTTGATTGAAACTTTTGTAGATGAACACTTGTCGAATTGGTATGTGCGCCAGTCTCGGCGGCGTTTCTGGAAAGGGGAGATGTCCTTGGACAAGAAATCTGCTTATGAAACTTTATATGAATGCCTGCTGACAATCAGTCAATTAGCAGCACCGATCGCGCCATTTTTCTCGGATTGGTTGTATAAAAACCTGTCTGGAAAAGTAGATTCCGTGCATTTAACGCTGTTGAAAAAAGTGGACGAAACCGTTATTGATAAAGCACTCGAACAACGCATGGATTACGCGCAGCGCATTTCTTCGCTGGTGTTGAGCTTGCGCAAAAAAGAGAAAATCCGCGTGCGGCAGCCGTTGCAAAAAGTGTTGTTGCCTATTTTGGATGAATCCTTCCAAACGTATGTTGATAGTGTGAAAGACTTGATCCTGGCGGAAGTAAATGTAAAAGAAATTGAATATGTGACGGACACCGCCGGTTTGGTAAACAAAAAAGCGAAGCCGAATTTTAAAACGCTCGGAAAGCGTCTTGTCAAAAATATGAAAGCGGCGCAAGATGCGATTGGCAACTGGACGCAGGCGAACATTGCCCAAATCGAACAATCGAATCATTTTTCTTTAAATCTAAACGGAGAAAATTTTGATTTGACCCTGGAAGATGTCGAAATCACTGCCGAGGACATCCCTGGCTGGCAGGTGGCTACTGAGGGACCTTTGACGGTTGCTTTGGATATTACAATCACGCCGGAATTAGAAGCAGAAGGCATGGCGCGTGATATTGTGAACCGCATTCAAAACATCCGCAAAGACCAGGATTTTGATGTGACGGATCGGATTGTAATAAAACTACAAAAACATGATGCGGTGCTTCCAGCCATCGAGCAATTCAGCGATTACATCAAGAGCGAAACGCTGGCGAATTCGCTGGATTTGATCGAAGGTTTAAATGGTGGAGAGAAAGTGGAATTGCCGGGAGAGTTGGAGTTGGGGATTCAAGTGCAAAAAGCTTAATCTTTCCATTCACCTAGCAATATATTAGTAATTATTTAAATATATATGTTCTATCTGGAATATTGGAATGTGATGAATACCTGTACTCTATTATTCCAATATTCCATCTTTCAGTTTTTGTATCTTTCCCAAAATATTGTTTATCTTTTTCGCAAAAAAAGCCAATGCGACAAGTACTCCTTTCCGCGCTTCTTATTCTGGTTAGCATCTTTGCCATTTTTGCACAGGGATCGGTTGAAGTTTCCAACAGTAAATCTGAACTTACCGATTTTTTCAAACCCTTAAAATATAGAAGCATCGGGCCTTTCAGAGGCGGAAGGTCGGTCTGCGCTTCCGGTGTGATCGGCGACCCACTTACGTATTATATGGGTACGACTGGAGGAGGCGTTTGGAAAACAGGAGATGCTGGACACCACTGGAAAAATATTTCAGATGGTTACTTTGGCATGGGCTCTGTCGGTGCAATAGCGGTTTCTACCAGTGACCCGAATGTGGTGTATGTTGGCATGGGCGAACACGCGCCGCGTGGCGTGATGACTTCTTTTGGAGATGGAGTTTATAAATCAACCGATGCAGGGAAGACCTGGAAGCATATTGGATTGAAAGAAACCCAACATATTTCCAGGATTATAATTCATCCTAAGAACCCTGATATTCTTTATGTTGCTGCTCAAGGGCAATTGCATGGCAATAATGTGGAAAGAGGTATTTTTAAATCAACGGACGGTGGCTTAACTTGGCGTAAGGTGTTGTATGTGAATGACCGCACGGGCTGTGCAGAGTTGTCAATGGATGCATCTGATCCCAATATCCTTTATGCGGCGATGTGGGAACACCAACGCCTGCCCTGGAAAGTCATTAGCGGCGGACCGGGAAGCGGATTGTACAAATCAATGGATGGCGGGGCCACCTGGAAGGAAATGAAAGAAGGATTGCCGGAGGAAAAAGGCAAGATGGCAGTTGCAGTTTGCCAATCCAATCCTCAAAAAGTGTATGCGTTGATCGAAAGCGATTCTGAGCAAGAGAAAGGCGGGCTCTTCGTTTCTGAGAATGCTGGAAAATCCTGGAGTAGAGCCAGTGCCGATCATCGTCTGATACAGCGCGCCTGGTATTACATCGAATTATTTACGGATCCAAAAGACGAAAACACATTGTATGTGCTCAGTGCGCCCGCTTTGCGGTCGATTGATGGCGGAAAATCTTGGGAAGTACTCGGCGGCACGCACGGCGATTATCACGATCTCTGGATCAATCCAAATAATGCTAAAAACTTGTGCATTGCCAATGATGGTGGCGCTGCAATCAGCTTCAATTATGGGGAATCCTGGTCAACCCAAAGCAATATGCCTACCGGGCAATTTTATCGAATCAATGTAGATAATCAGTTTCCATACCGAATTTATGCGGGTCAGCAAGATAATACCTCGGTTTCGATCGCACATATGGAATTGGGGGCTTATGGTATCAGCAATAAAAGTTGGGATGCCTCGGCGGGTGGGGAAAGCGCTTTTCTCGCATTTGACCCTAATGACCCCAGATACGTGCTGGGCGGTAGCTATTTAGGTACAATCGAAGTGTTGGACACCAAAGCCGCTGCTGGTACGAACATTATGGCTGCGCCGATTCAATACCTCGCAAGGGATGCCAGTGATATGAAGTACCGTTTCAACTGGAACGCGCCGATTATTTGGTCGCAACACGAGCCCAATACTTTTTATCACGGCGCACAAATGCTGTTGCGTACAAGGGATTTTGGTAAAACTTGGGAAGAAGCTTCTCCTGATCTAACGCGGAATGAAAAAGAAAAACAAGGCAAAGGCGGCGGCCCTTATACGAATGAAGCCGTTGGCGCAGAGAATTATGGCACGATTGCTTATGTGATCGAATCGCCACATGAAAAAGGCGTAATATGGGTAGGCACGGATGATGGCTACGTCCAATTGACAAGGGATGGCGGGAAGACTTGGGTGAATGTGACGCCAAAAACGCTGAAAGAATGCTTGGTCAATGCCCTTGAAGTTTCTCCGCATAATCCTGGAACTGCCTACATTGCTACCACGAGGTATAAATTTAACGACCATACGCCCAAATTGATGAAGACCACAGATTATGGTAAGACCTGGACGGATATTACTGGCAATATTCCTTATGGCGCTTTTACCAGAGTAGTACGCGAAGACAGTAAACGTAAGGATTTGTTGTTCGCAGGGACAGAAACGGGGCTTTATCTTTCCTGGAATGGCGGCAAAAATTGGGAAAAATTCAACTTGAACCTTCCGGTGACGCCGATTTTGGATTTAATGATTAAACACGATGATTTGATCGTCGCTACCTCCGGCAGGGCTTTTTGGATTTTGGATGATTTGGAACTCCTCCGACAATATCAAACAGCCAAGGATCAAACGATACTCTATGCTCCGGAAAATGCTTTTCTGTCGAATCATGGCAGTGAATTGGATGATACCAGCGAAGATTTTGACGGAACCAACTCCTTGCGGGGAGTGAATCCTGCCAGCGGCGTGGTGATTTATTATTTTCTACCGGAAGCCATGGATTCGATTGATTTGGAACTAAGCATCACGGATAAAAATGGAAATCTGGTGCAACACTTGAGTTCTAAAGAAGATAAAGCCCATCAATCTTACCCAAGCGGCCCTTCGGCAGCACCCACAATTCCTAAAAAGAAAGGCTTAAATCGCTTCGTTTGGAATATGCGATACCCCAGCATGATCGGCGCGCCTACCGCCTATATCGAAGGGAGTTATGAAGGACATAAAGTTGCCCCTGGTGAATATGCGCTACAATTGAAAATAGGGAAGCAAGCATTAAAAACCACTTGTACGATCCTTCCGAATCCGTTGTACGGACTCAGCGCGGAGGACTATGATGCCTACGATCAATTTATGGCTACTGCCGAACGAGAATTTAATGCTATGCACCAAATGGTGAACGATCTAATGAAATTGCAAAAGCAATTGAGTGGAATAATCGTTGATTTGGACACTACGAAATATGCCACTTTGAAAAAAGAAGCGCAAGAGTTGGTTGCGAAAATGAAATCCTGGGATGAGGATATGGTGCAGCGCAAATCCAAAGCGTATGACGATGTAGAAAATTTTCCGAATAAATTCACCGCGAATTATTTGTTTGCGATCAACCACGCAGAAAGCGCGATACCTCGTGTGAACCAACCTACTAGAGATAGAATTGCCGAATTGAATGCGGAATGGTCAAAATTAAAGCAGCGTGGCGAAATTATTCTGAATACCGAAATTCCTGCTTTCAATAAAAAATTATGGGAAGCGGGTATTGGGGCTTTGTGGATTGGTAAATAAACACGGGCATATCTATCTGACGCTGTTTAATAATTGAAAAATGGCTTCCATTTCTGCCGGCTCGTTCACATTGCGCAGTGCGTCTGGGTTTAGTGTTTGTAATAACGCAATATCACTGTTTATCAGCACTTTGCGAGGGCAAGAGTATCCTTGACCTAAAAATTGCAATAAAATTGAGTAAGCTTTCGGCTCCCAAATCGTAATTAGGGGTTCTGGAAATACTTCAATTGGACTTTGAAATGCTGTCGCAATTTTTGAAGGGTTTCGATTTTTTAATAATTCTTGTAAAGTTGCGCCATCCAACATAGGTAAATCACAGGCCACCACCATCCACGCTACATTCGGGTACTGCCGGAAAGCAGATAAAATCGCGCCAAAAGGGCCAAGATTTAAAAAAGTATCATGTAAAACGGAATATGATGTAATAATTTGCTGTTCTGGGCGGCCAGAAATAAATGTTTTTTCACAAATATTACATAATAAATCCGCTATATAATCGCGCTGCGGCTTTCCATGATATTTTATTGAGCCTTTATCCTGTCCCATGCGCCGACTCTCACCGCCCGCCAGCACCAAGCCATACACCGGAGGCAATGATTTTTGTAATTCCGATGCTAAAAACTGCCGGATTTGCTCGGTTTCAGAAAACTGGAATGTTGGAATGTTGGAATAGTCGGGCAGGTGTTCTTTTAAAAACGGATAAATATCATTCACCCCCTCCATAAATAAAATTAACTGTACATCGGTTAATTGAGGCAAGCGTTTTTTTAAAGATTCCTCTTTTTTCGGGTCGATTATTACAATTTGTCGCTTCGCTTGAAAATGATTACCATTCACCAGCACTACATCCATTTCATTAAACCACTGTCGATATTGAAAAACGTCGAATTGTAATTTTGTATCAAACCGATGAAAAGAGATTTTATCGGTGTACTCGAGCGCCACGCCATTTTTTATTGCATTATATGTTTCTTCTGAGTGAGAGGGGGCAGCATGATCCGCATCCACATAAGCAATTTTATAATTTTTTGAAAAATAAGCAATTAAATCAGATGCCAGTTTTTTTATATTACCACACGGCGTACCCACAATTGCCCATTCGCTCCGCCCGAAGAAGCCATAGTCTGGCCGCGCAATATCCGCATGTTTTTTATGTGATTTCATATTTTTTGCTTGATACTTTGGTGCTAATCAAATTCACGGTAGCT